>DASZMK010000019.1:0-39124 GCA_035551855.1 Solirubrobacteraceae bacterium | reverse complement strand
GAGCTGCTCGCCGACGAGAAGGAGCGGGCCGAGCACGTCATGCTCGTCGACCTCGGCCGCAACGACCTCGGCCGCGTCTGCGAGTACGGCTCGGTCGACGTCGAGAGCTTCATGGCGGTGGAGAACTACAGTCACGTGATGCACATCGTCTCCAACGTCGTGGGCGAGCTGCGCCCGGGCGTGGACGCGCTGGCGGCGCTGCGCTCCGTCCTGCCGGCGGGCACCCTGTCCGGAGCGCCCAAGGTCCGGGCGATGCAGATCATCGATGAGCTGGAGCCGGTCAAGCGCGGCGGCTACGGGGGCGCGATCGGCTGGGCCAGCTACACCGGCGAGCTCGATACGTGCATCCATATCCGCACCGCGGTGATCAAGGACGGCGTGGCCCACATCCAGGCCGGCGGCGGGACGGTTGCCGACGCCAAGCCCGACTACGAGTTTCGCGAGTCCGAGGCCAAGGCCCGCGCCATGCTCGAGGCGATCGAGCTGGCGGCGGCCCAGCCGGATTGGCCGTAACCGGGGAATCGTCATCCGGGCGATTCCATACGGAGATTGCGCTGAGGGCAATCTCCCGGGGCGCGCGTCTCCCCGGTAGCTTTTGACAGCCGTGCGCGTCCTCGTTCTCGACAACTACGACAGCTTCACCTACAACCTCGTCCAATACGTCGGCATGCTCGGCGCCGACATCGAGGTCGTCCGCAACGACCACGCCACCGTCGACGAGCTGCTGATCCGCGGCTATGACCGGGTGATCGTGTCGCCCGGGCCGTGCACACCGGACGAGGCCGGGATCTCGCTGGAGGCGGTGCGGCGGTTTCCGCAGGCCTCGATCCCCACGCTGGGGGTGTGCCTGGGCCATCAGGCGCTGGTCCAGGCCTGGGGGGGGCGCGTCGTCACCCACCACCCCGTCCACGGCAAGACGACGATCATCGACCACGACGGGAAGACGATCTTCCGGGGCCTGCCGGCGCCGCTGGAGGTCGGTCGGTACCACTCCCTGGTGGCCGTGCCGGAGCTGCCGGACGTGCTGGAGTGCAGCGCCCGCGCCGATGACGTCGTCATGGCCGTGCGCCACCGCGAGCTGCCGGCCGAGGGGGTCCAGTTTCACCCGGAGTCGGTCCTGACCGAGCAGGGGCGCGAGCTCCTGGCCAACTTCCTGGCGCCAACGGGCTAGGCACGTGGTCCGCCTCACCTCGGACTTGCTGACGCGCTCGATCGACGCGCTCGCCGGCGGCCAGGATCTGACGTCCGGAGAGGCGGCGGCAGTGCTCGCGGAGATGATGTCCGGCAACGCGTCGGAGATCCAGATCGCCGCGTTCCTGATCGCGCTTCGGACGAAGGGCGAGACCGTGGACGAGCTGACGGGGCTCGCCCAGACGATGCGCCGGCTGGCGGCCACGGTCACGGTCGACCGCCGCGACCTGCTGGACACGGCCGGCACGGGCGGCGGGCGGCGGACCTTCAACGTCTCCACGACCGCCGCGCTGATCGCCGCCGGCGCGGGCTGCACGGTCGCCAAGCACGGCAATCGCTCGGCCACCGGCCTCTCTGGATCGGCGGACGTGATCGAGGCGCTCGGTGCCCGCATCGATCTCACGCCCGCGGCGGTCGCCGCCTGCATCGAAGACGCGGGCTTTGGGTTCATGTTCGCCCCCGCCCACCATCAGGCCACGCGGTATGTCGTCCACGTGCGCGCCGAGCTGGCCGTGCGGACCATCTTCAACTTCCTGGGGCCGCTGACGAATCCGGCGGGCGCGACCCGGCAGCTGATCGGCGTCTCCGATGCCGCCTACCTGGACCGGATGGCCGGGGCGCTCGCGCAGCTGGGGACCGAGCACGCGCTGCTCGTCTCCAGCCACGACGGCCTCGACGAGCTGAGCATCTCGGCGCCGACCCGCGTCTTCGAGGTCACGCGCTCCGGAATCTCCGAGTACGACCTCGCCCCGGAGGACGTGGGCCTGGACCGCGCGCCGGCGGAGGCGGTGCCGGGGGGCGATCCGGTGCAGAACGCGGAGACGGCACGGCGGATCTTCGCCGGGGAGGCCGGTGCCGCCCGGGATCTCGCGGTGCTCAACGGCGGAGCGGCGATCTACGCCGGGGGCGTCGCCCCCTCGCTCGCTGACGGCGTCGCCACGGCCCAGCGCGTGATCGACTCCGGCGCCGCGTCGGCCGCCCTGGACCGGTTCGTCGACGCGACCCAGCGACTGGCGCAGCCCGCATGAGCAACGCGCTGGACACGATTCTCGAGGAGACCCGGCGGCGGGTCGCCGTGAGGCGCTCGGAGGTGCCCGTGCCGGTGCTCGAGCGGCGGGCGCGGCAGCGGGCGCAGACCGATCCGCCGCGCGGCTTTGCCGCCGCCCTGCGCCGGAAGGGCCTGTCGATCATCGCCGAGCACAAACGCCGCTCGCCCTCGGCCGGCGTGATCCGCGAGGACCTGGTCCTCGAGGACGTGGTCGTCGCCTACGAGCGCGGGGGTGCCGCTGCACTCTCGGTGCTCACCGAGGAGGCGAGCTTCGGCGGGTCCCTGGCGGACCTGCGGCGGGCGCGGACCGCGTCCCGGCTGCCGATCCTGCGCAAGGACTTCGTCGTCGACCCGTATCAGGTGACGGAGGCGGCGGCCGGCGGAGCCGACGCCATCCTGCTGATCGTCGCCGCCCTGGAGCCGGCGCAGCTCGCCGAGCTGCACGCCCGGGCGGAATCGTGGGGCCTGGACGTGCTGGTCGAGGTCCACGACGAGCGCGAGCTCGAGGTCGCGAGCGGGATCCCGGCACCCGTGATTGGGATCAACAACCGGGACCTGACGACGCTCACCGTCGATCCTGAGCGGACGTTCGCGCTGCTGGAGAAGATGCCGCCGGGCGCCGTCATCGTCTCGGAGTCCGGCTGGCGGACCCGGGACGAGCTCGACCGCCTCGAGCCGGCCGGCGTCGACGCGGTGCTCGTCGGCGAGGCGCTCATGCGCTCCGCGGACGTCCAGGCCGCCTGCCGGGAGCTGGCCGGGACAGCGCCGGCAGGCCGCCGGAGCACCGTTTAGCTGACCTTAGGCGCCGGCACCAAGACTGACGGGCAGCGTGGCGAGGTCACATTTCATAGCGGCGGTGGTCGGTGGCGTCCTGGTGGGGGGCGCCTTCGCCGTCGTCGGCGTCGCCGCGAGCCAGCGGACGGAGACGATCGTCGAGGAGGCGCCCGTCGCCGCTCCGGCATTGGCCGCTTCCTCCGGTGGCCTGACGCCGAACGCCATCTATCAGCGTGCGGCTCCCGCGGTCGTGTTCGTGCGGGCGAAGCTGGTGGAGCGGTCGGAGACCCCCTTCGGCCTCCCCGGGGGCCAGAGCGGCATCTCCACCGGGTCCGGCTTTCTCGTCGACCGCCAGGGCGACATCCTCACCAACTACCACCTGGTGAACGGAGCCGACCGCACCAGCGGGGTCACCGTCGCGTTCGAAGACGGCGTGGTGCGCTCCGCCGGGGTCGCAGCCGTCGACCCGGCCAACGATCTCGCCGTTCTCCGGGTCGACCCCCGCGGGCTGCCCCCGGTGCGGCCGCTGCCGCTCGGGGACTCCTCGTCGGTGCGAGTCGGCGATTCCACGCTGGCCATCGGCGACCCGTTGGGGGCGGATCGCACGCTGACCGGCGGAATCGTCTCAGCGCTTCAGCATGAGATCACCGCGGCCGATGGGCAGACGATCAACAACGTCATCCAGACCGACCAGCCGCTGAACCCCGGCAACTCCGGCGGCCCGCTCATCGACGGCGGCGGCCAGGTGGTCGGCGTCAACTCCCAGGTGGCCACCGCCGGCCCGGCGCAGACGCTGGCCTTCGCCATCCCCATCGACACCGGGGACAGGGTCCTGTCCCGGGTGGACCACCGGGCGCTTCACGTCGCCTACATCGGCTTCAGGGCGCCCCACGCCGGCGCCGCGGCAGCGCGGTCCGGCGATCCGCCTCCCGGAGCCGTGGTCGGCACGATCGCGGCTCGCGGTCCGGCGGCTCTCGCCGGGGTGCATGCCGGTGATGTCATCCAACGTGTTGACGACGTCGTCGTCGGGTCGATCGGCGACGTGCTGGCGCTCGTCTCCACGCGCAGCCCGGGCCAGAGCCTGGCGCTTCAGGTGCGCCGCGGGCGCAGCCGCCGGACGCTCACCGTCGTGCTCGGCAGCCGGACCGTGCCTTCCCCCGGCGGATAGCCCTGGCTTGCGCGCAGCCGGAATCGCCGGGCGGCGGGCGGGCGCACGCGCGCATTCGTACGATGTGGGGTGTGGAGCCAGCCACCCCCAAGATCAAGTTCTGTGGCATCACGCGCCCGGCCGATGCCGATGCCGCCGTGGCCGCCGGCGCCTGGGCGCTGGGCGTCATCCTGTGGCCCGGCTCCCCCCGGCGCTGCCGGCGGCAGGTCGCCGCCGAGATCGCGGCGGCTCACCGGCGCCACACCCAGATCGTCGGCGTGTTCGTCGATCCCACGCTTGATCAGGTGACCGGCGCGGCTGAGGAGGTCGGCCTGACGATGCTCCAGCTCCACGGCGACGAGGGGCCGGTCTTCTGCGCCGAGGCGGCGCGCCGCACCGGGTGCCGGGTGATCAAGGCAGCCCGGGTGCGCAGCCGAGCCGACATCCAGGCGCTTGGCGCGTTCCACACCGACTTTCACCTGCTGGACAGCTACACCCGGGGAGCTCCCGGCGGGACGGGCGAGACGTTCGCCTGGGACCTCGCCCGCGCCCACCGAGGCGGCACTCCGGTCATCCTGTCCGGGGGACTGACCGCCGACAACGTCGCTGCTGCGATCGCCGCCGTCCGGCCGTACGGGGTGGATGTCGCCAGTGGCACGGAGATCGAGCCCGGAATCAAGGATCCGGAGAAGCTCCAGGCCTTCGCCGCCGCCGTACAGGCGACGGCCTCGCCGTCGGAGCGAGTTCGGCTGACGCCGAGCTCGGAGCCCACGGCGTGAGCCTCGTCGAGCACCGCTTCGGACCGTACGGGGGCCAGTACGTGCCGGAGACGCTGATGCCGGCGCTGGCCGAGCTCGAGGCCGCCTGGGTGGCCGCTCGCCGGGATGCCACGTTCACCGCCGAGCTCGACGATCTGCTGCGCAACTACGTCGGCCGGCCCTCGCCGCTGTATCTCGCCCGGCGACTGAGCAACGCCGCCGGCGCTGGGCGAGCGATATATCTCAAGCGCGAGGACCTCAACCACACCGGCGCCCACAAGATCAACAACGCCCTCGGTCAGGCGCTGCTGGCCAGGCGGATGGGCAAGCGCCGCATCATCGCCGAGACCGGCGCCGGTCAGCATGGGGTCGCGACGGCCACCGCCTGCGCGCTTCTCGACCTCGAATGCATCGTGTACATGGGGACAGAGGACATGCGCCGCCAGAGGCCGAACGTCGAACGGATGGAGCTGCTGGGGGCGCGGGTGGAGGCGGTGGAGCTCGGCGCGCGCACCCTCAAGGAGGCGGTCTCGGCGGCGATCCGCGACTGGGTGACCAACGTCGACACGACGCACTACATCATCGGCTCCTGTGTCGGACCGGCCCCGTACCCGGCGATGGTGCGCGACCTGCAACGCGTCATCGGCGACGAGGCCCGGGCGCAGATCCAGGCGCAGGCCGGCCGCCTGCCGGACCGCGTCATCGCCTGTGTGGGCGGTGGCTCGAACTCGATCGGCATGTTCGTGCCGTTCGTCGCCGACACCGAGGTCAGGCTGGTGGGAGTCGAGGCGGCGGGCGCCGGCATCGAGACGGGCCGCCACGGGGCCCCCCTGACGGTCGCCGGGCAGCCGGGGGTGCTCCACGGCGCCTTCTCGGCGGTCATGCAGGATGAGGACGGGCAGATCCTCGAGGCGCACTCCATCTCGGCCGGCCTGGACTACCCGGGCAGCGGCCCGGAGCACGCGTGGCTGCGCGACCAGGGCCGGGCCCGGTATGTCGCCATCTCCGACGAGGAGGCGGTCCGCGCATTCGTCACAACGGCGCGGCTGGAGGGGATCATCCCGGCACTCGAGAGCTCGCACGCGCTCGCCTGGGTGCTGGCCAACCGGGATTCCGAGCTGGATCTCGTCTGCCTGTCCGGCCGCGGCGACAAGGACCTCGTGGAATTGGCTGGCGCCAATTCCATTGGGAATTTCGCTGACGCGAAACTCCCGGGTGGTCATCGTTGAGCGGGGTTGAGCGGATTGCGGAGGCGTTCGCGGGCGCGCGTGCGAGCGGCCGCCGGGCCGCGCTCATGCCGTACCTGATGGGCGGCTATCCCGATCTGGAGACCTCGCGGCAGATTGGGCATGCGTACGCCCAGGCGGGGGCCGACGTCATCGAGCTCGGCGTCCCGTTCTCCGACCCGCTCGCCGACGGGCCGGTGATCCACGCGGCGGCGACGGGGGCGTTGCGCGCAGGCGCCAGCATGGGCGGCGTGCTCGACGTGGCGGGGGAGATCGCGCAGGAGGTGCCGGTCGTTCTCATGTGCTACGCCAATCCGATCGTCGTCCGCGGGCTGGAGCGGTTCGTCGACCTGCTGGTGTCCAGCGGCGTGAGCGGGCTGATCGTGCCGGACCTGCCGCTCGAGGAGGCCGGCGACGTCCGCGCCGTCTGCCGCGAGCGCGATCTGGCGTTCGTTCCCCTCGTGGCGCCGACCACGCCGGTCCAGCGGCTGGAGCGAATCGGAGCCGGCGCCAGCGGCTTCCTCTACACCGTCTCGCTGACCGGGACCACCGGCGAGCGGGCACGGGTCGACGGGCGCCTGGAGACCGTGATCCGGCGGGCCGCCGCCCATACCGCCGTGCCGGTCGCCGTGGGGTTTGGGATCTCGACGCCGGAGCAGGCCGTCGCCGCGGCGGCCGCCGGAGCCGACGGGGTGATAATCGGGAGCCGGCTCGTCCGGGAGGCCGGGGAGGCCGACGACCCGGTGGAGGCCGTCAGCCGGCTCGTCCGCGGATTTTCCGTGGCGCTGTCCGAGGCCGCCCTCAGTTAGGATCTGGGCCAGCATGGGCCTGATACTCACCGCCACCGCCGGACTCTGCATCTGGATCGTCGTCTGGGCGCTCAACGTCAGCGGCCTGGACGCGATCATGTTCGCCATCGTGATGGTGCTCCTCGCGATCGGCATCCGCAACCTGCTCCCGTACCTGCCCGGCCGGCGGGATTAGCCCCACGCCCTCGATGCGGGGCCTCGCGCTCCTACGGCCACGGGCGCTGGTGCTGTGCGCGGTGCTCGGCGCGCTCGGTGTCGCCGGCTGCAGCAGCCAGACCAACTCCGTCGTCTCGGTCACCGGCAGCACGCTGACCATCTACGGCAGCCGGGGCGGAGGGGGACCGGGTTCGGTCGGCGGCCAGACCGTCACCGACGTCCTCGACGCCGAGCAGCTGGCCCTCCGGCAGAACGGCTCCACGGTCGGCAAGTACAGCGTGTCGTTCGTCAAGCTCGCCGGGGCCACGCCGTCCGACGACGCCCGGACCGCCGTCCAGAATCAGTCCGCCATCGCCTACCTGGGGGAGATCCAGCCGGGAACCTCGCAGGTCTCGGTCGAGATCACCAACGAGCTCGACCTGCTCCAGGTCAGCCCCACGGACACGGCGGTCTACCTGACCCAGGCCACGCCGGCGGTCCCCGGCGCCCCCGGCAAGTACTACCCCTCGAGCTCCAGCTACCACGAGACGTTTGCGCGCGTCGTCCCCAACACGGCCCAGGAGGCCAAGGCGATCGTCTCGGAGATGCAGGCCCTGCACCTGACCAAGCTCTACGCCGACCCCTCCGGTGACGGCCAGCCGTATGGCAAGTCGATCGCGCTCGAGGTGCGCCAGGACGCTCCCGCCCAGGGGCTGACGCTCGTCTCCAGCCCGTCCGGAGCCGACGCCGTCTTCTACGGGGGCAACTCAGCGTCGGCGGCCACCCCGGCGCTGGACCGGGCGGCCGACGCCAGCCCGGCGGCGAAGCTGTTCGTGCCCTCCGCGCTCTACGACACCACGTTTGCGAGCGGGCTGAGCGCGACCGCTCAACGCAACCTCTATGTCTCATCTCCGGGCTTCACGTCCAGGACCCTGACCCCGGCCGGCAAGCAGTTCCAGTCGTCGTTCGCGTCGGCTTACGGGCACGCGCCCGCGCCGGAGGCGATCTTCGGCTATGAGGCGATGTCGGCGGTGCTGGCGGTGCTCAAGGAGGCCGGCTCGGCCGCCGACAGCCGGGGGATCGTCGTCAGCGACTTCCGGGCGATCAAGAACCGCAGCTCCGCTCTCGGCACATACTCGATTCAGAACGGGGACACGACGATCGCGCCGTTCGTCTTCGCCCAGTACCGCGCGGGCGCGCTGGTCCCGCTGCCGTAGGCGGTCAGCGCCCGGGCAGCCGCTCCTCGGTGCCCGCGAACCCCATCTCGACGCCCGCCGCGGCCATCCCGGCATCGCGGGCCTCGTCGGCCACCGCGGCCGCCACCGCCGGTGCGACCTGGCGGTTGAACACCGACGGGATGATGTAGTCCTCGCGCAGCTCGTCGCCGGAGACGATGTCGGCGATCGCCCGGGCCGCGGCCATCTTCATCGGCTCGGTGATGTGGGCGGCGCGGACGTCGAGGGCACCGCGGAAGATCCCCGGGAAGCACAGGACGTTGTTGATCTGGTTGGGAAAGTCGGAGCGGCCGGTGGCGAGAATTCGCGCGTAGGGCAGCGCCTCCTCAGGCGCGACCTCCGGATCCGGGTTGGCCATCGCGAACACGATCGGGTCCGGATTCATCCGGGCGAGCGCCGGCGCCGGAATGACGCGGGCTCCGCTCAGGCCCACCAGCAGGTCGGCGCCTTCGATCACGTCGGCGGGCGCACCGGGCCGGTGCTCTGCATTCGTCCGCTGGGCCAGTTCGCGCTTGATGGAGCTCATCGACCCGTCGAGGTAGTCCGCGCGCTCCACGTGCACGGCCCCCCGCGAGTCACAGCCGATCAGGTGGCGGACGCCGGCGGCCAGCAGGATCTCGGACACGGCGATCCCGGCGGCCCCCAGCCCCACGACGACGACGCGGATGTCGCCGATGCGGCGGCCGGTCAGCGTCAGCGCGTTGAGCAGCGCGGCGAGCACGACCACCGCCGTCCCGTGCTGATCGTCGTGGAACACGGGGATGTCCAGCTCGGCCTGCAGGCGCGACTCGATCTCAAAGCATCGCGGCGCCGAGATGTCCTCGAGGTTGATGCCGCCGAAGGTCGGAGCGATGGCCTTGACGGTCGCCACGATCTCCTCCGGATCGCGCGTATCCAGGCACAGGGGAAAGGCGTCGACCCCGGCGAACTCCTTGAACAGCATCGCCTTGCCCTCCATCACCGGCAGGGCCGCGCGCGGGCCGATGTCCCCCAGGCCCAGCACCGCGGTCCCGTCGGAGACGATCGCCACGGCGTTGCGCTTGATCGTGTACCGAAAGGCCTTGTCCGGGTCGTCGCGGATCGCCGAGCAGACGCGGGCGACCCCCGGCGTGTACGCCATCGACAGCTCGTCGCGCGTCTTCACCGGGTGCTTGTTGCTCACCTCGATCTTGCCGCCCATGTGGAGCATGAACGTGCGGTCGGTACTGTCCAGCACCCGCGCCCCGGGGATGGCGTCGACCGCCTCGGTCAGCCGCGGCCAGTCGGCGGCGTCTCCGGTCTCCACGGTGATGTCGCGGATGGTGTGCGGGCCGTCGACGGTGACGAGGTCGACCGCGCCGATCGTGCCCCCGGCGTCGCCGATGGCGCTGGCGACCTTGCCGAGCATCCCGGGCCGGTGGTCGATCTCCACCCGGAGGGTGAGGCTGTATTGGGCGCTCGGCGTCAGACCCGGGGAGGCCATGTCGGTCGCCATCATATGCCCGGGCATGTCCACCGGTCCGCCGGATAGCCTGGATGGTGATGGCAGACGAGCTCTTCTTGATCGACGGCAACAGCCTCGCCTACCGGGCGTTCTTCGCGCTGCCCGAGTCGATTGCGACATCGACCGGCATGCCGACGAACGCCATCTTCGGCTTTGCCTCGATGCTGGTGAAGATCCTGACCGACTATGGGCCGAAGGCCACCGTGGTGGTGTGGGACGCGGGATCCTCCGGCCGCAAGGAGGTCTACGCGGAGTACAAGGCGCAGCGCTCCAGCCGCCCGGACCTGCTGCGCGAGCAGTGGCCCCACCTCGAGCCGTTGGTCAGCGCGTTCGGCTACCGCAACCTGTCGGTGGAGGGCTATGAGGCCGACGACGTGATCGCGTCGCTGGCTCAGCTGGCCAAGGAGCAGGACCCGCCGATCGAGGTGATGGTGGTCACCGGCGACCGCGACGCCTACCAGCTCGTCGACGAGCAGGTGCGGATCATGACGACCTCCCGGGGAATCACGGACACCCGCGTCTACGACCGGCAGGGCGTGATCGACCGCTACGGCATCGCGCCGGAGCTCGTGCCGGACTTCATCGGCCTCAAGGGCGACACCAGCGACAACATTCCGGGGGTTCCGGGGATCGGCGACAAGACCGCTGCGGAGCTGCTCCAGCGGTTCGGGTCGCTGGAGGACGTGCTGGAGAGCATCGACGAGATCAGCGGCGCCAAGCGCAAGCAGAACCTGACCGAGCACGCCGATGACGCGCGTGTCTCGAAGCACCTGGCGACCGCCAAGCGCGACATCCCACTCGACGGGATCGACGTCGCCGAGCTGGTCTCGGCCGCGCCGGACCGTTCCCGGCTGCGCGAGGTGTTCCGCGAGTTCGAGCTGCGCGAGCCCCTGCGCCGGCTCGAGGAGGCGCTCGGCTCGGCCGACGCCGCGGCACCGGCGCCGGCGGCCGAGCAGGCGCTGACCGCCCGGGTGCGCCAGGGGTCGCTGCGCGATGTGGAGCGCCTGCCGCAGGCCGAGGTCGCGGTCGCCGTCCGCCCCCCGGTCGTGCCGGAGGGAGCGCTGTTCTCTGCCGACGAGAACGAGTGGCGGTTCAGCGTGTTCGTGCCGGAGCGGGGCGAGGTTGTGGTGGGGACGGCTCCGCGGCCGGAGGATCTGGTGGCGGCGGTCGGGCCGCGGCCGGTCATCGCCCACGACGCCAAGTCTTTCGGCGCCGTCCCGGACCGGCTGGCCCATGACACCGAGGTGGCGGCGTACCTGCTCGAGCCGGCGCGGCGGGCCTACCCGTTCCGTGAGCTGTCGGAGGAGCGCGGGCTGGCCGCCCAGGTGGAGGACGAGGCGGGCGCCGATGCGGTGCTCGCCCAGGCACTGGCGACATGGCAGCGCGAGGAGATCCGCGGCCGCGGCCTCACCGACCTCCTGATGGACGTGGAGCTGCCCATCGTCCGGATCCTCCGTGAGATGGAGCAGGCCGGCGTCAAGCTGGACACCGACCGCCTGAGGGACATCTCCGAGCGGGTCAAGACCGAGGCGGACGCCCTGGAGCGGGAGATCTTCGACCTGGCGGGGGAGGAGTTCACGCTCGGCTCCCCCCGGCAGCTGGAGGAGATCCTGTTCGGCAAGCTGGGGCTGTCGCGCAAGCGGCGCGGCAAGACGGGCTATTCCACCGACGCCCGCGTGCTCCAGGCCATCCGCGAGGAGCACGAGATCATCCCCAGGATCGAGCGCTGGCGGGAGCTGACCAAGCTCGCCCAGACCTACCTGGACGCCCTCCCACTGCTCGTCGACTCCGGCAGCCGCCTGCACACGACCTTCAACCAGACGGCGGCGACGACCGGCCGGCTGTCGTCGAACAACCCCAACCTCCAGAACATCCCCATCCGGACGCCGCTGGGGCGCGAGATCCGCGCCAGCTTCATCGCCGAGCCGGGCAACCTGCTCGTCTCGGCCGACTACTCGCAGGTCGAGCTGCGGCTCCTCGCCCACATCGCCGGAGAGGACGTGCTCAAGGAGATCTTCCAGCGGGGGGAGGACGTCCACACCGCCACCGCCTGCCGCGTCTTCGGCGTCGCTCCGGACGAGATCGATCCCGGGATGCGCTCCAAGGCGAAGATGATCAACTACGGGATCGTCTACGGCCTGTCGGCCTACGGGATGGCCGACCGCCTGGACATCCCCCAATCCGAGGCCGACGAGTTCATCCAGCGCTACCTCGCCGGGTTCCCGGCGGTGGGGCGCTTCATCGAGGAGACGATCGCCCAGGGCACCGAGCACGGCTATGTCTCGACCCTCTTCGGCCGCCGCCGCCAGGTGCCGGAGCTGCGCGCCCGGCGCTGGGAGCTGCGCAAGCAGGGCGAGCGGTTCGCCGTCAACATGGTCATCCAGGGAACCGCCGCGGACATCATGAAGGTGGCGATGGTCCGCACCGACCAGGCGCTGCGCGAGGCGGGCCTGAAGTCGAAGCTGGTCCTCCAGATCCACGACGAGCTGCTGTTTGAGGGGCCGGCCGACGAGGCCGAGCGGGTGGAGGCCATCGCCGTCCGCGAGATGGCCGCCGCCTACCCGCTGGATCCGCCGCTGGCGGTCGATGCCGGAATCGGCGCCAATTGGCTGGCGGCGAAGTAGGGGTGGCCTCGCCGGTCCGGTGCCGGAATCGGCGCCAATTGGCTGGCGGCGAAGTAGGGGTGGCCTCCGCGCCCGCGATTCGCGGGTCACGGGCGCGGAGGCGAGTACGGCCTACAGCAGCTTGAAGATGAAGTCGTACTCCTTGCCGCCGTTGCGCGAGAGGAGCGTCATCTGCCCGCGCGCGCCCGCGTACGCGCCCGTCCCGCCGGTGATCGACAGGACACTGTTGCGCGTGTCGTAGAACGGGCCCTGGACCGTGACCTGGCCGCCCTTGAGGAACGTCGTCCACAGGCACTCCCAGATCCCCAGCTTCGGCTGGATCCGGGTGCAGAAGCCCTCGTCATGGCCGACCTTCACCTTGTTGGCCGTGTTGTAGACGGGGTTGTTGAAGGTCAGGATGTTGCCCTTGGCGTCCTTGCCTCCGACGCCGGGGTTCTCGGTGTCGGTGATGGCGTGCTCGATGACATGGACGGTGCGGGTCGCGGCGGCACGGGCCGAGTGGGCCGAGGCCGGCCCGGCGATCGTCACGGCGGCAACGGCAACGGCAACGGCAGCGGCCGCCGCGGCGGCAGCCACGGCGCGGCCGCGGCGCCACACGGCTCCGGCGGCGATGGGATGCGGCATTGAGGCTCCTCCCTCGTGAACGTGGTGTGAACTCGCGGGATCCTATGCCGAGGGCTTCTGCCGCGCGCACGCGCGGGGTTGCCCGGGGCGGTGACCCGGGCCTCCGGGGGCGCCGACCGGCGGCCGCCGGGCGCGCGGACCCGGGGGCGCTGGTCGCGGCGACCTGGGGGCTCCGCGGCCGCCGACGGCGGCCTGCGGGCCGCGCGGACCCGGGAGCTCTGGGCGGGCGGAGCTGGGTTTCCGGGCCTGCCGACCCGCGGTCAGGCAGATACCCCGGTTTTAGCGTGCGGGATGCGCCAAATCTTGCACCACCCAGGCAATTTGTCACCACGTGCACGCACAGCTGCGAAAACGCGCCAAATCGGTTCCCGCGTTCCGGATTTGGCGCATTGTGCAGGTCAGACGGCCCGGATTCGGCGCAACCTGCAGGTCGCGGCCACGATTTGGCGCACTCTGCAGGTCGCGCGGCCCCGATGGACGCACTCCGCAGGTCGCGCGGCCCCGATGGGCGCACTCTGCAGGTCGCGCGGCCCGGATCCGAGGGGCGACCCGCCGAACCGACCCGCCGAACCGACCAGCCGCCGGACCCGCCGACTACGCCGCGGCCAGCGCCGCGCGCGCGGCCGCCCGCGCCGGCGCGCCGCCGGCGGCGGCAAACGACGGATGGGCGACGTTCAGGTAATGGTTGAAGGACCAGTCGACGAACCGCTTGGTCCCCATGGACCGCAGCGCCGGGGCGAGGAGGCGCGGGGCAACCCGCGGCACCAGCCGCTGGACGCGGAGCATCCATCGGAACGGCATGGCGTGACTGGCGGAGAACTGGTGGTACCGGGTCAGCGCCTGCTCGCGGGTCTGCCCTCCGGCGACCACGCGTGCCAGCTCGCGCCCGCACGCCAGGCCGAAGTACAGCGCGGTCCGGATCCCCTCCGCGGTCAGCGGCAGGCAGTGCCCGGCCGAGTCGCCGACGAAGAAGACGCCGTCCTCGGTTCCCGGCCGCAGCGCGTGGGGAATCCAGTTTCCCTGGTAGCCGAGGGTGTCGGCGCCCAGGTCCGTCGCCAGGCGGACGGTCGGCTCCTTGACGTGGAAGCGGGGGTCGAAGGAGCCGATGCCGATCCGCAGCTCCTCGCCCGCCGGGAAGCTCCAGCCGTAGCCGGCGGGTACGTAGCTGCGGTCGATCCAGACCTCCAGGTCGCTGCCGCCGCGGCGGGGGTGGACCTCGAGCCCGCGGGACAGCAGCGCGTCCGGGGGCTGGATGTTCTCGGCCCGGCCGAGCACCCGCCGCCAGCCCAGGGCGTCGACGACCAACGGCGCGCGGATGTCCCCCCGATCGGTGTGGACGACGTGCATGCCGGAGCGCTGCCGAGAATCGGCGCCCGCCGATTCTCGAACGGCATCGCCGTCAGGCGATTTCGCCGAGACCTTCGCCGTCTCGAACGCGAACGAGCCCTGCCCGGCCAGCAGCCCGCAGAGCGTCCGGTAGTCAAACGTCGAGAAGCTCCACGGCAGGTCGTAGCGGACCGTCGTGTGCGGCGTGTGGATGACCAGCTCGCCGAACGTCTGCTGGAGCGCGTCCTGGAGGTCCATGGCGGTCAGCCAGTCCGTGGGGATGCCGCACGCGGAGGTCTGGCGCTCGCCGACCTCGTATCGGTCGATGACGAGGACGTCGGCGCCGCTGCCCGCCAGCTCCCGGGCCACAGCCAGTCCGGCAAAGCTCGCCCCGCAGATCAGGACGTCGCAGTCGCGGTCCAGGGGGGTGCGATCATCGCCGCGCTTGGTTGCACGTGTGGGCATCGAGGCGCCGATGATAGGGCGACGGGGGCTTCCGCCACGGCACCGGTGCCCACCCCGTCCGGGTCGCGGATCCACCCGCCCCGGCCGCAGCGTCCGGGTCCTGGATCCGGGCATCGCGGCCGCACCAGCCCTCTAAGGCGGCTATCCTCCGATAACCCATGTCTTCCACCACAACCTTGATGCCTGACACCGATCAACCGCAAGCGAAGGTCGTCGAAGGCTCGAACGGCCTCCTGCTCGAGATCGACGGTCAGATCGTTCCCAACTATGACGCGACGCTGCACCCCTTTGCTGAGGGTGACGTCGTAACCGGCCACGTCGTCCGGATCGACAACGACGAGGTTCTAGTCGACATCGGCTACAAGTCCGAGGGGGTCATCCCCGTGGGCGAGCTGTCGATTCGCAAGTCCGTCGACCCTTCCGACGAGGTTTCGCTCGGCGAGGAGGTCGACGCACTCGTCCTGACCAAGGAGGACCAGGACGGTCGCCTGATTCTCTCCAAGAAGCGCGCCCGCTTCGAGA
Source organism: Solirubrobacteraceae bacterium (assembly GCA_035551855.1). Lineage (GTDB taxonomy): Bacteria > Actinomycetota > Thermoleophilia > Solirubrobacterales > Solirubrobacteraceae > Palsa-465. Next base: position 23,757 of record DASZMK010000019.1, on the reverse strand, counting down.
AGGCGTGGCGCCGCATCGAGGCCGCCGCCGAGTCCGGTGAGCCGGTCGAGGGCAGCGTGATCGAGGTCGTCAAGGGCGGCCTGATCATCGATCTCGGCGTCCGCGGCTTCCTGCCCGCTTCCCTCGTCGACATCCGCCGCGTTCCCAACCTCGACGAGTACATGGGGCAGACGATCGAGTGCAAGGTGATCGAGCTCAACCGCAGCCGCAACAACGTCGTGCTGTCGCGCCGCGCCGTGCTCGAGGAGCAGCGCAAGGAGGATCGTGAGCGGATCCTCGACCGGCTCCAGCCCGGGCAGGTCGTCGAGGGCACGATCTCCAACATCGTCGACTTCGGCGCGTTCGTCGACCTCGAGGGCATCGACGGCCTGATCCACATCTCCGAGCTGTCCTGGTCGCACGTCAACCACCCCTCCGAGATCCTGTCGATCGGCGACACCGTCAGCGTCAAGGTGCTCGACATCGACCGTCAGCGCCAGCGGATCTCCCTCGGGCTCAAGCAGACCCAGGAGGACCCGTGGCAGCGGGTGGTGGACACGTACAACATCGGCGATGAGCTCGAGGGCAACGTCACCAAGGTCGTCACATTCGGCGCGTTCGTCGAGATCCTGGACGGCGTCGAGGGCCTGGTCCACATCTCAGAGCTCGCCCAGCACCACGTCGACAACCCGCGGGAGATCATCCAGCCGGGCGATCCGGTGCGGGTGAAGATCCTGGAGATCGACTCCGAGCGCCGGCGTCTGTCGCTGTCGATCAAGCGCGTCGAGGGCCAGGTGCTGCCCGTCCGGCCGATCGAGCCCCCCGTCGGCGGTGACAGCTACGACGACGTGCCGGAGCTGGGTCTGTCCGAGGATGTGTTCGCCGGCAGTGACAACACGATGGCCAACCCAGAGCCGCTCGACATGCCACCCGCGGGTTCTGCGCAATTCGGAGGCGAGCCGTCGGCGGAAGCCGTGGCCGACTCCGGCGAGGCTCCGTCCGCGCCGGACGCCGAGGCTGCGCTCGCGCCGGACGCCGAGGCTGCGCCCGCGCCGGACGCGAACACTGCGCCCGCGCCGGACGGGGAGGCTGCGCCCGCGCCGGACGCCGAGGCTGCGCCCGCGCCGGACGCGAACGCTGCGCCCGCGCCGGACGGAGACGCTCCGCCCGCCCCGGAGCCGGCGCCCAACGGCGCCAGCGCCGAGGGCGTCGACACCGAAGCGTCGGCCTAGCGCGCCCCGACCCCGCGGCGTGGTCCCGTTTATAGGGCTCACGGGCGGGATCGGCGCCGGCAAGTCCACCGCGCTCGAGGCGCTGGAGCGTCTCGGCGCGGTCTGCCTGTCCACTGACCGCGTCGTTCACGAGCTCTATGAGTCCGACGAGGTGCGCGCCGCGGTGCGGGAGCGTTTCGGAGAGTCGGTGATGGACGGCGCCTCGGTGAACCGCCCGGCTCTGGCCCGGGTTGCGTTTGCGACCGACGAGGACCGGCATTGGCTCGAGCAGCTGCTGTGGCCGCGCGTCGGAGAGCGGATGGACGGTTGGCGCCGTGAGGCCGAGACGTTGTCTCCACTTCCCCCGGCCGCGGTCGTCGAGGTGCCGCTGCTCTTCGAGTCCGGCCTCGACCACGGGTTCGACGCCACGATCGCGATCATCACCGACGAGGAGACGCGTCGCGCGCGAGCCTCGGCACGCGGACACGAGGCCCTGTCGGAGCGGGCCGCGCGCCAGCTCAGCCAGGAGGAAAAGTCGCAGCGCGCGACGTACACCGTCGTCAACGATGGCTCGGTCCATGAACTGGACGCCAAGTTGTCGGCAATCCTTGACATGCTCAGCACGTGAGTCCCTCGACGGTGTCCGCGTCCGCGCGTCGCCGGTCCTCCCGCGGCGCGGCGTCGACTCGCCGGCGCGCCGCCGCGAGACGACGCCGGCGCGCGTTCCTGGCCGTGGCGCTCGGGGCCCTTGCGATCGTCGTCGTCGTGCGCATTCTGCCGCTCGCTCAGCGCGCGGTCAACGACCTCAGCCTCCCGCTGGACTACCCGTCGATCATCCGCCAGCAGGCGGCCGAGAAGCATCTGGATCCGGCTCTGGTGGCGGCGGTCATCTATGCCGAGACGAAGTTCGATCCCCGGACGTCGTCGGCCGGGGCCGAGGGCCTGATGCAGCTCATGCCCCAGACCGCCGCCTTTCTGGCCCACCGCTCCGGGGCCGCGACGTTCACGACGGCCGACCTGGCGACGCCGCAGGTCAACATCGCGTACGGCAGCTACTACCTGCGCTACCTGCTCGACGAGTTCCACGGCAACACGGCCGAGGCGCTGGCCGCGTACAACGGGGGAGAGGCCAACGTGACCCACTGGCTCGCCGAGGCACGGGCCGATGGCCATCCGTTCCGCGTCGCGGACATCCCCTTCCCGGAGACCCGGGATTACGTGCAGCGGGTGCTTCGGGCCCGCTCGGAATACCGCCACACCTACGCTGCGCAGCTCGGCTACAGCTGAGAGCCAATGAGGACGGAGGCTGTCCGCATGAGCGCTCGGATCGCCGAGGAAGATCCTCGGCGGGCGCTAGCCTGAAATACAGACCACGATGCCGAAGTTCGAGCTCGACAGCGCCTTTTCTCCGACCGCCGATCAGCCGGCGGCAATCGATGCCCTGGCCCAGGGCATCGAGGGCGGTGAGCGCTTCCAGACGCTGCTCGGCGCCACCGGCACCGGCAAGACGATGACGATGGCGGCGACGATGGAGGCGGTGCAGCGGCCCTCGCTCGTCATCGCGCACAACAAGACGCTGGCCGCCCAGCTGTGCAACGAGTTCAGGACCTATTTCCCCAACAACTCGGTCGAGTACTTCGTCTCGTACTACGACTACTACCAGCCTGAGGCCTACGTCCCCAGCAAGGACCTCTACATCGAGAAGGACTCGGCGATCAATCAGGAGATCGACCGGTTGCGCCACGCGGCCACCGCCAGCCTGTTCGCCCGCCGCGATGTCGTGATCGTCGCCAGTGTTTCGTCCATCTTCGGCCTGGGCTCCCCGGAGGTCTACGACGAGAACCTCCAGACGCTCAACAAGGGCGAGATGATCGACCGCGACCGGTTGCTGCGAAAGCTCGTCTCGATCCAGTACAGCCGCAACGACACGGCGCTCTCGCGGGGCACCTTCCGGGTCCGGGGGGAGACGCTGGAGATCTTCCCCGCGTACGCCGAGACCGCGTACCGGATCGTGCTGTTCGGCGACGAGGTCGAGCACCTGCAGCATTTCGACCCGGTGACCGGGGAGCTGATCGAGGACGACCTTGAGCACGTCGCCATCTGGCCGGCCTCGCACTACAACGTGCGCGAGGGGATGATCGAGGACGCGGTGGCCGAGATCGGCCGGGAGCTCAACGCGCGCTGTGCCGAGCTTGAGCAGCAGGGCAAGCTGCTCGAATCCCACCGGCTGCGCCAGCGCACCCAGTACGACATGGAGATGCTGCGCGAGGTCGGCTTCTGCAGCGGCATCGAGAACTACTCCCGGATCCTCGATGGACGGCGGCCCGGCGACCGGCCGTACTGCCTGCTCGACTATTTCCCGAACGACTTCGTCTGCTTCATCGACGAGTCCCACCAGACGGTGCCGCAGATCGGCGGGATGTACGAGGGGGACCGGTCGCGCAAGCAGACGCTCGTCGACTACGGCTTCCGGCTCCCCAGCGCGCTCGACAACCGGCCCCAGACCTTTGCCGAGTTCCTGTCGATCACCCCACAGATGGTGTTCGTGTCGGCGACCCCGGGCGAGTACGAGCGGTCGCACTCGTCGCGGATCGTGGAGCAGATCGTACGGCCGACCGGGATCATCGATCCGGAGGTGGAGGTCCGCGAGACGCGAAACCAGATCGACGACCTGATGAACGAGATCCGGGGGCGCGTCGACCGCGACGAGCGCACGCTGGTGACGACGCTGACCAAGAAGATGTCCGAGGACCTGACCGACTACCTGCTGGAGATGGGCTTCCGGGTCCGCTACCTGCACTCGGAGATCGACACGCTCGAGCGGATCCAGATCATCCGGGAGCTGCGCCTGGGCGAATACGACGTGCTGGTCGGGGTCAACCTGCTCCGCGAAGGCCTCGACCTGCCGGAGGTCTCCCTGGTGGCAATCCTCGACGCCGACAAGGAGGGCTTCCTCCGCGGGGAGACGTCGCTGATCCAGACGATCGGCCGCGCCGCCCGCAACGTCGAGGGCAAGGTCCTCATGTACGCCGACAAGGAGACCGCGGCGATGCAGGCGGCCATCGGCGAGACGAACCGCCGGCGCGCCATCCAGCGGGCCTACAACGAGGAGCGCGGGATCACGCCGGAGACGATCGTCAAGGGGATCTCCGACATCGCCGAGTTCCTCATGTCGGACTCCAAGGTCCCCAAGTCCCGTCGTCGTCGCCGGCGGGCTGCCGGTTCGATGCCGCGGGAGGAGATGGAGCGGACGATCGTCGAGCTGGAGGAGGAGATGCTCGCTGCCGCCGAGGACCTCCGGTTCGAGTACGCGGCCAAGCTCCGCGACGAGATCCGTGACGTCAAGCGCGAGCTCGACGCGGCGGTCGCCGCCGGCGCCGGCTGATCGGCACGACCCGCTCCAGTTCGGTGCCGCTCCGTCGATAGACCGGGGTATGGCATGCCGGGCGTCCGCTACGCTGCGGCTGCTCACCGATCGGAACCGGAGGTACTGGCGTGGCGCTGGACAGGCAGAGCATCGAGAAGACGGACTTTCCGGTAGGTCAGCGCGGCTACGATCCGGACGCGGTGGACGCGCACCTGTCCGCTCTCGCCGCCGAGATCGACGAGTACAAGCGCGCGGCGAGGCAGCGGAGCGAGACACTGGCATCGTCGGCGTCAGACCGGGTCCGTGCGATCGTCGAGGCCGCTGAGAGCAGCGCCGCCGAGATCCAGCGCACGGCCGAGGAGGAGGCGCGCGAGATCCGCGAGGAGGCGACCCACGAGGTCCGGGCCGCTCGCGACCAGGCTTCCGAGCAGGCCCGCGAATATGTGGGGCGGGTGTCGGCCTCCGCCAACGCGATGCTCGAGCGGATCGGCGCGATGGAACAGGAGCTTTCCGGGCTGATCGAGTCGCTGCGGATGGGGTCCAACCGGCTCAACGCCGATCTGCAGCACCTCCAGAGCGACCTGTCGCATGTCGGCGAGGTCGTCGCTCCCCGCCCGCGGTTCGAGCCTGAGGCGGCGACCGCCGCCGAGTCGCCGATGCCCGTCGAGGCGGCCAGCGGCGGGTTCGGCGCGGACGCCGCGCCGCATCCGGAGCCGGGGTCCGAGAACGGGACCCCCCTCTCCGACGCGCCGGCCCCGGAGGCGGCCGAGCTCCACGAGGTCGTCGGCGATTCGGGGCATGGCCCGGAAGGAGGCGCCGCGGCCGGGTCCGGCTCGCCCGCCGACGACACCGAGGGCGCCCGCCTGATCGCGCTCAACATGGCGCTGAACGGCACCCCGCGTGAGGAGACGGCTCGCTACCTGTCCGAGAACTTCTCGCTCGCGGATGCCGGGTCGTTGCTGGATGAGGTGTACGCGAGTGTTGATGGCTGATCGCTGATCTGGCGCACCGTGCAGGACGCGCTCGCCGCCCGCGGCGGCGACAGCCCTCCACCTCGTCGCGCTCGCGGCGACTCCGGCGCTCGCCCCTTCGCTCACCCCGGGCACTCCGCTGCTCCCGCCGCGTGGGCCGGATCCGGTCCCGGGAGGGGGAAGCGGATTCTTCCTCGCTCGTAGCGCGAACTGTAGGTCAGATCTATGGCCTGCGGGGCATTTTCCCACGGGAACGTCTGTTCGACTGACTAGACTCGACAGGGAATGGATCAGCTCGTCATCTCCGGTGCCCGGGAGCACAATCTGAAGGACGTGACGGTCGCGATCCCGCGGGATTCGCTGACCGTCATCACCGGCCTGTCCGGCTCGGGGAAGTCGTCCCTGGCCTTTGACACCATCTATGCCGAGGGTCAGAGGCGATACGTGGAGTCGCTGTCGGCGTACGCCCGCCAGTTCCTGGGCCAGATGGACAAGCCGGACGTCGACTCGATCGAAGGGCTCTCGCCGGCGATCTCCATCGACCAGAAGACGACCTCGCGCAATCCCCGCTCGACGGTCGGCACCGTCACCGAGATCTACGACTATCTTCGGCTGCTCTGGGCCCGGATCGGGCATCCGCACTGCCATGTCTGCGGCCGGCCGATCAGCGGTCAGTCGGCCGAGCAGATCATCGACCAGGTGATGGAGCTGCCTGAAGGGACGCGGTTCATGGTGCTCGCGCCGATCGTGCGCGGACGCAAGGGCGAGTTCGCCAAGCAGTTCGAGGAGCTGCGGGCGGAGGGCTTCGGCCGGGTCAAGGTCAACGGCGAGCTGCGTCGGCTCGACGAGGAGATCGTGCTCGACAAGAAGTACAAGCACGACGTCGCGGTCGTCGTCGACCGGCTGGTCATGAAGTCGGAGCTCCGCAAGCGCCTGGCGGACTCGATCGAGACGGCGGTCGCGCTGGCCGACGGGCTCGTGGAGATCGAGCTGGTGGAATCGGCTGGAGCCGATTCCGTCGGAGGTTCGGCCAAAGCCGAATCTCCGGGCGGTGGGAAGACGCTGACGTTCAGCGAGAAGTTCGCCTGCCCGGTGCACGGGCCGAGCCTGGTCGAGCTGGAACCGCGGATCTTCTCGTTCAACGCGCCGCACGGCGCCTGCCCGCGCTGCACCGGCCTCGGCTCCCAGATGGAGATCGATCCGGATCTCGTCGTGCCGGATCCGACGCTGTCCATCGGCGAGGGCGCCATCGCTCCCTGGGCGGTCAGCGCCTCCAATTACTACGACCAGCTGACCCAGGCAATCGCCGAGCGCTATGACGTCGACCTGGACACGCCGTGGCAGGACCTGCCGCGCGACGCGCAGGAGTTCTTCCTGTTTGGCACCAACGGCGAGCGCATCCAGGTCTCCTACCGCAACCGCTTCGGCCGGCGCCGCTCGTACGCGACCCAGTTCGAGGGGATCGTGCCCAGCCTCGAACGGCGCTACCGGGAGACCGACTCGGACTACGCCCGGGAGAAGATCGAGGAGTACATGACGCTCCGTCCGTGTCCGGACTGCAAGGGAGCCCGGCTGCGACCGGAATCGCGGGCGGTCCTCATCGACGGCACGGCGATCCACGAGTTCACGGGGCTGCCGGCGCGGCGCGCCCTGCAGTGGATCCGGGAGCGGGAGTTCTCCGAACATGACCGGCGGATCGCCCGGCTCGTGCTGCGAGAGATCGAGGAGCGCCTCCAGTTCCTGGAGAACGTCGGGATCGGCTACCTCTCGATGGACCGGGCATCGGCGACGCTGTCTGGCGGTGAGGCTCAGCGGATCCGGCTCGCGACCCAGATCGGATCCTCGCTCGTCGGCGTGCTCTACATCCTTGACGAGCCGTCGATCGGCCTGCACCAGCGAGACAATGACAAGCTCATCGCCACGCTCGAGCGGCTGCGCAACCTGGGCAACACGGTGCTCGTGGTCGAGCACGACGAGGGGACGATGCGGGCCGCCGATCACATCGTCGATATGGGTCCCGCGGCCGGCGAGCACGGGGGACACGTGGTCGCCGAGGGGACGTGGCGCGAGATCGCCGAGATTCCCGGCTCGCTCACGGGTCAGTTCCTGGCCGGCACGCGGACGATCGAGATCCCGGACAAGCGGCGCAGGCCCAGCGGCTACATCGGGATTGAGGGCGCGGCCGAGAACAACCTGCGCGGCATCGACGTCAAGATCCCGCTCGGGGTGCTGTCCTCGGTCACCGGCGTCTCCGGATCCGGGAAATCGACGCTGGTCAACGAGGTGCTGCTCAAGGCGGTCTCCAACCATCTGCACCGCAGCCGGCAGCGCGCCGGCACACACAAGCGCATCACCGGCCTGGATCAGCTGGACAAGATCATCTCCGTCGACCAGTCGCCGATCGGCCGCACTCCGCGGTCGAATCCGGCGACGTACATCGGTCTGTTCGACCAGATCCGCGAGCTGTTCTCCAAGACGCAGGAGGCGCGGGCGCGGGGCTACAAGCCCGGGCGCTTCTCGTTCAACGTCAAGGGCGGCCGCTGCGAGGTCTGCCGCGGCGACGGGCAGATCAAGATCGAGATGCACTTCCTCCCGGACGTGTACGTGCCGTGCGAGCAGTGTCACGGCAAGCGCTACAACCGGGAGACGCTCGAGGTTCGCTTCAAGGGCAAGACGATCGCCGACGTGCTCGAGATGCCGATCGAGGAGGCGCTGGAGTTCTTCGCCCACATCCCCAAGATCCGCCGGCGCGTGCAGGCGCTCGTGGACGTGGGGCTCGGCTACATGCGGCTCGGTCAGCCGGCGACGACCCTCTCCGGCGGCGAGGCCCAGCGGGTCAAGCTCGCCGCGGAGCTGAGCAAGGTGGCGACCGGGCGGACGATGTACATCCTCGACGAGCCGACGACCGGCCTGCACTTCGCCGACATCCAGCGGCTGCTGGAGGTCCTGGACCGGCTCGTCGAGGCCGGTAACTCGGTCGTGGTCATCGAGCACAACCTCGACGTCATCAAGGTCTCCGATCGCCTGATCGACCTGGGGCCGGAGGGCGGAGACGAGGGCGGTCAGGTGATCGCGCAGGGGACGCCGGAGGAGGTGGCGGCCGACCCGGGATCGCACACCGGGCACTTCCTGGCCGGCGTGCTGCCGGTGAAGGCCGAGCGCGGCCGCTCGGCTCGGGCCCGCACCGGGTCCAAAGCACCGGCCGGCACCGGGTCGAGGGCAACGGCCGGCACCGGGTCCAAGGTACCGCCCCGCACCGGGTCGAGGGCAACGGCCGGCAACGGGTCCAAGATGGCGGCCAACGGCTCCAAGACGGCGGCCAACGGCTCCAAGACGGCGAAGGCCGGGCGCAACGGGTCGAAGACCACCGCCAACGGCTCCCCGGCCGCGAAGGCTGCCGGCAACGGCTCCGGCAGCGGCGGCAAGACGACCGGCAAGCCCCGTCGGCGCACCGCGCCGGCTCGCTGATCCCACGGATAGTGGCCGGTCCCGGGTGGCCGTGGGAGAATGCGCTCGTGGCCGAGCATTACAAGCCGCCGGACCCGTTCACGCGGCATATCTTCAATCCGCTCGTCGCCGGGCTGACAAGGCTCGGCATCGGCGTGTACGGGTCCCGCGTGCTCGAGGTCCGCGGCCGCAAGTCCGGCGAGTGGCGGAGCACGCCGGTGAACCTCCTCACCGTCGATGGGGTGGAGTACCTGGTTGCGCCGCGCGGTCACACCCAATGGGTGCGCAATATGCGGGTGGCCGGCGGCGGCAGGCTGCGAATCGGCCGCCGCGTCCGGGACATCCGGGTTTCGGAGCTCGCCGACCAGGTCAAGCCGCCGATCCTGCGGGCCTACCTGAAACGGTGGTCGTGGGAGGTGGGGATGTTCTTCGACGGCGTCAGCGGCAAGTCCAGCGACGAGGACCTGCTCCGGATCGCTCCGGACCATCCCATCTTCCGGTTGGAGCCACGCTGAGTACACCCGGCCGGGTGACACCGGCGCTGCTGAAGCTCTGGGGGCAGAAGTGGCGGTGGTACGAGCGCAACTCGCTGCCCTGGAACCGGGCGCGGATTCACTGGGAGATGATGGGCCGGGGAGCCTTCGTCCGCTGGCCGATCCACGGCAACGTCCTCGAGGCGCTGCGGGAGGGGCGGCTCACCGTCGGCGAGGGAGTCCTGCTTGAGCCCGGCGTGTGGATCACCGCTCCGGGAACGGCGCGCGTGAGCATCGGCGCCGGCACGTTCTTGAACATCGGCGTGATGGTGGCGGCGCTGCATCTGGTGGAGATCGGCGCGCACTGCATGTTCGCCAACGGCTGCTTTGTCACCGATGCCGACCACCGGTTCGATGACCCATCGACGCCGGTCCCCTGGCAGGGATTCACCAGCAAGGGCCCCACCAGGATCGGCGCCAACGTGTGGTGCGGCGCGAACGTTGTCGTCACCGGCGGCGTCACCATCGGCGAGCGGTCCGTGATCGGCGCCAACGCGGTCGTCACGACGGATATCCCCGCACACTCCATTGCCGTGGGAGCGCCGGCACGAGTCGTCAAGCAGGTGACCTATCCAGAGTGGGCGGCCGAGCCGGCGCGCCCCTGAGGCGTCTCAGCGCTTCAACTGCCTCAGCGCCACGCCCACCGTCCGGGTTCTGCCCGCGGTGGTGCGCACAATGACCCCCAGCTTCAGGCTCCGGAGCCTTCCGCGCCCGTTCGTCCTCAGGCGGGAGGTCTCGCTCAGCGCTGGGCGCGTGATCATGACGCCGAGCGTCGCCACCGGCCGCCGGAGCGTCACCACCAGCCGCCGGTTGCGCAGCGACGCCGTCCGGATCCTGGCGCTCGTGAGCGAGATCCCGGTCAGCATCTCGTGACCGCGGATCCGGTGCTCGACGAAGCGCAGGCCGGCCGGGGCAAGCACGGTGAACGAGCTCAGCTTGGGTTGGCCCCTGCCGGCCACCAGCGTGAAGCGCAACCCCGGCCGTCCCGCCGCCAGGCCGGTCAGCGACGCGCGCTCGACGCCCGGGCGCCGGACGGCCGAGGCCGCCCGCGAAGCGCCGCCTCCCGTGAACGCCGCCGGCGGGACGCAATCGGCGACCGTGAAGGCTGACGGGACCGCTGCGCTGCGGTCGCCGTTCTGGGTGGTGAGGGTCGCCGTGGCGGTCCCGGACGGCGTCTCGCACCTGCTGAGGAACGCCGCCGCCGGGCCCCCGGCCAGGGTCACCCGGAGGTTGGTCAGGGGAATGTCCGGGATCCCCGTGAACGTCGTGGTGTTGCTGCCGAGGTTCAGCGTTCCGTCCAGGGTGATGGGAAACGGCGGCGGAAATGTGATCGTCACCGCGGGAGCCAGCAGGTGGCCGGTCAGGTACACCGTGCCGGACAGCAGCGCCGGGTACAGCGGCGACCGGGCGACGGCCGTGCCGATCGCCCGGCACGTTCCGGACGCCGGATTGATGCAGATGAGGTTGTAGCGGAGCACCGACTCGGCGTCCGGCTCGACGACCGACAGGGGGAGGGCCAGCGCCAGCTTCCCGGTCGTCGCCTGGGCCTCCGTCTGCGTGACGGTGGTCACGATCTGCACCCCGGTGTCGCCGGCGTCCCGGATGGCCGACACCGTGAACGCGGGGGCGAAGGGCTCGCCGGAGCACCCGGTGACCCGCAACGGCGCACTCGCCGTCCGGACGGTGGGGTCCTGGTAGGAGTCGGCCGTGACGGTCACGTCGGCGGGAGACGCGGGACAGCTCGAGGGGTAGCGCAGGCCGTCGAACGTGCTGTTGATCGCGTTCAGGGAGATGGAGAGGCCGTCGAACGTGTTCGGAATCGCGCTGAACGCGATGTTCAGGCCCACGCCGGCCGGGCTGCCGGACGGCCGAAGGGTGATGGCGGCCGGGGTGCCCAGCTGCGTCGGCTGGTTGGTCACCGGGGCGTTGACCACCACCACCAGGCCGGCCAGGGCCAACCGGCTGGGGGCAGCGACGAGGTCGAAGACGGCGTTGAGGGTCAGCGGCACCGGGAGGATGGATGCCGTCGCGGTCACCGTTCCGCTGCCGACCTGGCACGCGCTCGTGGGCGTCGAGGTCCTCAGGCAGGCGCCGCCATCGATCGCGGCGTTGGCGATCAGTCCGGCCGGCAGCCGGAGGGTGAGATCCTTGGTGGTGTCACCGCCGCTGGGGCTGAACGCGATGTTCGCGCCGAGGGTCGCGGTGGAGCCGGCGGTCGCCGTGGTGGGGGTGAGGGTGATCGACGGGGCGCCGATGGATGCGCCGGCCGCACCGGCGAGTGCGGTTGCCGCGAACGCCGTCCACGACTGCGGCCCCTCCCGCGAGCAGAATCCGTCGCCGGATTGCGCGCATGATCATCCTGGCTTGCTGGAGCCGACTTCGATCGACCGGATCCTAGTGAGCCGCGATGAGCGCCACCTCGCGGCCGCTCACGAGTTCTTGATGACGATGCCCTCGATGATGTTCGCGGCCCGTTCGGCGGCATCGATGGCCGCCTCCAGCCGCTCGAAGATGTCCTTCCATCGGATCACGACCATCGGGTCGATCCCGCCGTCGAATAGCGAGGCGACGGCCTCGCGGGTGATCCGGTCACCCTCGTTCTCGAGCCGGTTGACCTCGACGGTGTAGCGCGAGATGTCACGGAAGCCCCGGAGGCTGGGAATCGCCTCGGCGATCTGACCGGAGGCATCCCTGAGCACCCGGGCCAGCCAGATCGCCTGGTCCATCGGCGCCTCGATCTTGTACAGCCCGAGGTAGTCGGCCACCTCTTCGGTGTAGTCGACGATGTCGTCCAGGGCCGAGGCAAGGGCGAGGATGTCCTCGCGGTCGATCGGCGTGACGAAGGTGTGGTTGAGGCGATCGATGATGTCATGCGTGATCCGGTCGCCCTCGTGCTCGAGGTCGAGGATCTCGCCCGCCAGCTGCTTGTTGTCCGGGTAGTCGGACAGCAGCTCGTGGAGCAGCGTGGAGGCGCGCAACATGTTCTGCCCCGCCTCCTCGAACAACTCGAAGTAGATCCGGTCCCGCGGGGCGAACACCTGCGCGAAGCGTGCCATTCGCCCGGATGCTAGCGGCGGAGGGCGGCCCCGCGGGCCGCATCTGGTGAATCCGGCCAGGGCCGGAGCCGGAGGTCAGTCCAGCCCGGCTCGGAAGTGCGCGAGCTCCTCGTCGTCAATGGAGTAACAGTGCTCCGGCGCCGGGAACTGCCGCCCGCGAACCTCCGCCGCATACTCGGCCACGCCGGCGATCATGTGCGCCCGGACATCGCCAAAGCGCTTGGCGAACCGCGCCACGTGGCCGTCATAGATACCCAGCAGATCGTGGAAGACGAGCACCTGCCCATCGGTCGCCGGGCCGGCGCCGATGCCGATCAGCGGGACGTGCACCCGCTCCATGACCTCCGCGGCCACGGCCGCCGGGATCGCCTCGAGCACGATCGAGAAGCAGCCGGCCTCCTCGAGCGCAATCGTGTCCCGGGCGACCGCGATCGCCTGGGCGGCCGTGCGGCCCTGGGCGCGATAGCCGCCGAGTGCGGTGGCGGTCTGCGGCGTCAGTCCCACGTGACCCATGACGGGGATGCCGGATTCGACGATCGCCCGCGCCCGCTGTACGCTCGTGCCGCCGCGCTCCAGCTTGACGGCGTCGCAGCCGGCTTCCTTGACGAAGCGCTGGGCGGTGGCGATCGCCTGCTCGTCGGAGGCCTCGTAGGAGCCGAACGGCAGGTCGCCGACCAGGAGGGGCGTGCGCAGACCGCGTCGCACGGCCGCGGCGAGCATCAGCATCTCATCGGTCGACACCGGGATCGTGGACGAGTAGCCGAGAACCGTCATGGCACCGGAATCGCCCACCAGCACGACGTCGACCCCGGCCTCCTGGGCCACCTGCGCCGATGGGTAGTCGTAGGCGGTGATCATCACGATCGGCTCGCCGAGCCGCTTCTTCTCCTCCAGGCGGGGGAGCGTCATCGGCAGCGGGCCGTCGAGACCGGTCGGGACCGGAGTGTGGGGGGTTGCGGACATGGCTTATGCCTCCTCTGGATGGTTGGCGCCCCACCAGGGGGTCGCCACCTCGTTGTGGGTGGTGCGCTGCACGGTCATGCGGCTTCGGTGATCTGCTCGATGCTCGGCGGCTCTTCGGTCGCGGCGACGCTGATGGGCACGTTGTCGATCAGCCGCACGGCGCCGACTCGCGCCGCGATGACCGCCAGGACGTCTCCGTCGATCCGCTCCACCGGCTCCAGCGTCTGCGCCGAGACGACGCTCAGGTACTCCGCTTCGATGCCGGCCTGAGCCAGCTCGCGCCGCGCAGGCTCCGTCACCACCGCGGGGTCCCGCCCGCCGGCGTGGACGGCGTCCCGGACGCCACGCAGCGCGCGGTGCAGGGCCGTCGCCTGCCGTCGCTCGATGGCGCTCAGGAGCTGGTTGCGGCTGGAGAGGGCGAGGCCGTCCTCGGCGCGCACCGTCGGGCACACCTCTATCTCCACCGGAATGTTGAGGTCGCCCACGAGGCGGCGGATGACGGCCGCCTGCTGCGCGTCCTTCTGGCCGAAGTACGCGGTATCCGGTCCCACCATGTTCAGCAGCTTGGTGACGACGGTGGTGACGCCGTCGAAGTGGCCGCGCCCGCGCTCGGCGCCTTCCAGGCTCTCGGTGAGGCCGCTGACCGACACGGTGGTGGCAAAGCCGGCCGGATACACCTCCTCGACGCCCGGCGCGAACAGATAGTCGATACCGAGCTCGGCGGCCCGCGCCGCGTCCTCGGCCTCGTTCCGCGGGTAGACGGCGAGATCCCCGGGATCGTTGAACTGGGCTGGGTTGACGAACAGGGAGACGACGACGACGTCGCACCGGCTCCGCGCGTGGCGCATGAGTGAGAGATGCCCCTCGTGAAACGTCCCCATCGTCGGCACCAGTCCGATGACGCGTCCGTTGCGGCGTGCGCCGGCGAGTGCGGTGCGCAGGCCGGCGATCGTTCGGATGGTCTTCATCAGGCGGCCGCGCCTGCGCCGGCGAGCGCGCGGGTTGCGTCGACGAGCGCGTCGAAGAGGGGCGCCATCTCCGGGACGCGCTCCAGCACGGCCTCTCGCTGGGCGGCCACGGTTCGGTCATCGCCCCGCGCCACCGGTCCGGTCAGTGCCCGGGCGGCTCCGAGCCGCGCCCAGTTCTCGACCGTGGCCCGGACGAGCGGCACCAGGTCGGCGTGCTCCACGCCGGCCGTCGCCGCCAGGCGCTCGGCGGCCGCCTCGAGCGTGATCAGGAAATTGGAGGCCATCGAGGCGGCGGCGTGGTACGCGGCCCGGTCGCCGGGGGCGATCTCGATCGGTCGCATCCCCACCCGGATGGCGAGCGCGCGGGCCAGATCCAGCGTCTGAGCGGAGTCGCCGGCGACCGCGGCGCCGGCGCCGACGAGCACGTCGGCGCGGGCGGCGGCCGGAATCGTCATGAGCGGGTGCAGCGAGAAGCACCGGTGCGGGGTGAGCACCTCCAGTCCCGTCGCGCCCGAGCAGTGCCCCACCGCGGGGCCGGCGGGAATCAGCGCGGCCCCGCCGGCGATTTCGGCGTCCGGGACACAGAGGAGGACCGCGTCGGCGTCCGCGGGGACCGCGCCCCGCGACAGCGGGCCGTCGACCTCGTCGCCGGCATGGCGCAACGCCCTGGCCAGGGCGTTTCCGGCCCGGCCGTTGCCGATGATCGCCACCCGGAGGGGCGAGGTGAACGCGTGCGCGGAGGTGAGGTGAGGATGCCGGTCCAGTTCCCGCATGAGATACCGGTCGGAGTGGGAGATGAGAGCTATGGTCGACGAGTCCGTCCCGGGTGGGTGACGGCCCTTGTGCCAGCATATACCCCGTCTGACCGCCGGGCTAGCATGCACCTCCGTGACAAGCGCCACAGAGCGCCGGGAGCAGCTGAAGGCGGTGTACGAGCAGGCCCGGACCTGCACCCGCTGCCCGCTTCATCAGACGCGTACGACCGTGGTGTTCGGCTCCGGCAACGCCGATGCCGACCTCATGTTTGTGGGTGAGGCCCCGGGTGCCAACGAGGACAAGCAGGGGCTGCCGTTCGTCGGTCAGGCGGGCAAGCTGCTCGACAAGCTGCTGGGCGAGATCGGCCTCGACCGAGGCCAGGTGTTCGTCGCCAACACGGTCAAGTGCCGCCCGCCGAACAACCGGGATCCCCACCCCAACGAGATCGAGGCCTGCAACGAGTACCTGCGCCGTCAGGTGGAGCTGATCAAGCCGACGGTGATCTGCACGCTGGGGAACTTCGCCACCAAGCTGCTGCGCGCCGACACCACGGGCATCTCCCGGCTCCACGGGCAGCCGGAGGTGCGGATCCTGGGGGCCCGGGCGGTCCGCCTGTATCCCCTGTACCACCCGGCGGCTGCGCTGTACGCCCCATCCACGCTGGAGATGCTGCGCGCCGACTTCCACCGGATTCCGGAGCTGCTGGCGCTCGGTGCGCCGGAGCAGCCGGAGCCGGTGGAGGAGGAGGTACCGGAACCGGTGGAGGAGCCGGTTGCGGCCGGGGACGGGGAGAGCCGTGCGGCCGGGGACGCGGAGATCCGTGCGGCCGGGGACGCGGAGATGGCGGAGCAGGGCGACGAGGCGTCGCGTACCCAGCTCGGCCTGTTCTGACGCGTCGTCGGCGGCGCCCGGCGGCGGCTCGAGCTTCTGACAACCAACGCGGGAGGGCCGACGGGCGCCCGGCGTTCCCGGGACCGCGGGCATGGTCCCGGGCCCGCGGGGATGGTCCCGGGACCGCGGGCGCGGTCCGGTGAGCGCGGGCATGCACCACGCGCCAAATCATGGTTCCCTCCGGCGGTTTGGCGCATTCCCGGGGCTGAGCGTGCGTGTGGTGCCAAATCAGCCGATCGCCCCAGGATTTGGCGCACCGCGCACGCTGAAAACCGGAGCAACGGCCCTGAGAGAGGGACCCCGGCAGCGCCCCGGACGCCGGTCACGCCGTCTCGTTGCTGCCGTTGTGCCGCGGGGCCCGCGGGGCCGCGGCGGTTAGCCCGGCTCCGGTCAGACGACCGGCTCCGGGATCCGCTCGTCACTGGGCGTCCCGGCTCCGGTCAGACGACCGGCTCCGGGATCCGCTCATCACTGAGCGTCCCGGTCTGGCTCTGCTGCGGCGGCGGGTTGCGGTCCGGCCGCAGCGCGAAGCCGAAGGTGAGCAGCGCCCCCACCAGCTGCACCGCCAGCACGACCGCGGCGAAGCTCGTCGGCTTGTGTGAGGCGTTGAGCAGGGCGATCGGCTCCACGACCGCGACCGCGGCGATCACCACCAAAAACCAGGAGCGCCGCAGGGCGAGCATGTACTGGATCGCCAGGTAGGTGCAGGCCAGGACCGCGAACGCCAGGCCGAGCACGAACAGCGACCCTGCGGCGCTCGTCTTGCTGGCGCCGAAGGCGAGCTTGATCAGCTCATGGGACCCGAACGCGTAGATGAGCAGCACCGGGATGGCGCACACGGCGATGATGCCCAGCGCCCGGGCGAGGATCGGCCGTGGATCCTCGCCGGCGGCGCGGCGGCGGGAGACCTCCGGCACCAGGTAGAAGCCGGCGCCCATCGCCACCCAAATGAGCACCTTGGCGGCGACGGCCACCGCGGCGTAGGAGCTGTCGACCTTCGTCGTGAACCGGTGCTTGGCGGCGATGATGTCCATGTTCTGGAGCAGGGCGATGACGATCAGCCCCGCGATCGGCGCCCAGGCCCGCTTGACGTGCGCCCACAGGCTCAGGCCGGTGGGCGGTGCGTCGTTCACCGCGCCCATCGCCTCGGCCTCGATGGCCTGCACGTGGCGGTTCAGGCACCACAGGCCGTAGACCCCCACGACGATGAACGACAGCGGCGTTCCGAGATAGGCGCCGGTCACGCCCAGGCCGGCCGCCGCGAGTACCGCGCCCGTCACCAGCCGGGCGGCCTGCTCTCCCATCAGGCTCAGGCCGACCGCCTTGTAGTCGCCCACCCCCTGCAGGACGCCCCGCAGCACCGACAGCGCCAGCCACAGGCCGGCCGCCGGCAGGCCGATCGCCGCTGCCCACTGATCGTGCTTGCCCACGCCGACGGCCGACGCGATCGGAGCACGCAGCAGCACCGACACAACGGCGAGAGCCAGCGTGAACAGCAGCAGTCCCCGCATCCAGCGCCTGACCGTCGCCATCAGTCCGGCGCCGACGCCGAGATGCCCCAGCACGCCCTCGCGGGCGGTGGCCACCTGCAGCGCCTGGCCGATGACCGACAGGATCAGGAAATAGCTGACGAGGGCCGCGAGCGAGCCGTAGCCGCCGCCCTGGTTGTCCTTGAGCAGCCGCGCGAAGACGATCGTCGAGCCGAGCGCGATGACGTTGTTGGCGATCATCGAACCGGCCAGGCCGGCGGCCTTGGCGGTTTCGGAGGCGCGCAGCTCAGCCAGCGACGATGGAGTTTGCAGGCGCCCCCCGGACACACGGCCGAGGAGCGAAGCGAGGCGGCCCGGGGCCTCCTCGAGCGAGGGATCGGTCATGGCGCCCTCCCACGGTAGCGAACGCCGGGACGGACGCGAGCTTTACAGTTTTGGCGTGTGCAGGGACGTTTTCTTTCATCCGATGCCGCCGAGACCGAGGCGCTGGGCGGACGCCTGGCGTCGGAGCTGCGTCCCGGCGACGTCGTGCTGGTGGACGGTGAGCTCGGCGCCGGGAAGACGACGTTCGTCCGGGGGGCCTGCCGGACCCTCGGCGTGACCGGCCCTGTCACCAGCCCCACGTTCACGATCGGCCAGCGGTATCCGGCGACCGGCTCCGTCTCCGTCGTCGCCCACGTGGACCTCTACCGGCTCTCCTCACTGGCCGACGAGGACCCGGATCTGCTCGCCGACTACCTTGGTCCGGACACCATCACGTTCGTCGAGTGGCCGGCAGCCGGGGAGCGCGAGCTGGCGGAGCTCGGCCGCGTGGCGGCGCGGGTGGAGCTGGAACACGCCGGCGGCGATCGGCGACGGATCGAAGTGCGGTGATGATCCTCGGACTCGACACGGCGACCTCGGCGACGGCGGTCGCTCTTCTGGATCCCGCCACCGGCAGGTCCCAGGAGGCTCGCGACGACCCGCGGCCGGGCGAGCGGCCGCGGCACACCACCGGGCTGATGTCGCTCGTGGTCGAAAAGATGCGGGCCGCCGGCGTCGGCTGGGAGGACATCCGGCGGATCGCCGTCGGCGTCGGACCGGGGACGTTCACCGGGCTGCGCATCGGGGTGGCCACGGCGCAGGCGCTCGCCCGCGCCCGCGACATCCCGCTCGTCGGCGTCTCGACGCTGCAGTCCCTCGCGCTCGGCGCCGCGGCGATCGCCGGCCCGGAGGAGAACGCCGTGATCGCCGTGATCGACGCTCGCCGGGGCGAGGTGTTCGCCGCTGGATGGTCGCTGGCCGACGTCGCCGATCCGCGCGCCCGGCCGTTGCTCGCCCCGCAGGCGGTGCCCGTCGAGGCCCTCGCCGAGAGGTTGCGAGGGGGCCGGGAGCGATGGCTGGCCGCCGGAGACGGGTCGGTAGCATCCAGGGCAGCTCTCGAGCGCTCGGGAGCGCGGATTCCCAAGGACGACTCAAAACGCAACCGAGTCAGCGCGATCGAGCATTGCCGTCTTGCGCTCGGACTGCCGCCAGAGCCCCCGGATGGCGTCCGCCCGCAGTACCTGCGTCTTCCTGACGCCGAGATCAACCTCCGTGCCGCCCGGCAGCCGTGACACCAGATCGCTTCACGATTCGCAAACTCGGTTACTCCGACCTTCCCCAGGTGATCGCCATCGAGCGCCGCGCGTTCACGACGCCGTGGTCGCTGGCGATGTTCGTGCTGGAGCTGTCCAAGCCGTCCGGGCTCTGTCTGGCCGCCGTCGATGCCCAGGACAGGCTGCTGGGATACGCGATCTGCGCCAGGTACGACACCGTCTGGCATCTGATGAACATCGCGGTTGATCCGGCCCACCGCCGCCGCGGCATCGCCTGGTCGCTGTTGGCGAAGATGATCGACAGCGCCGGGTCCGACGCCGAGTACACACTCGAGGTGCGCACGTCGAACGCCCCGGCAATCGCCCTGTATGAGCGGTTCGGCTTCCGGTCGGCCGGCACCCGTCCTCGGTATTACCGCGACAACGGTGAGGACGCGGTGATCATGTGGAGGACGCTTGAAACAACCTCGGCATCCGGCGCGGCGTGATCCTCGCCCTGGAAACCAGCTGTGACGACACCTGTGCGGCGGTCGTCGACGGCGACGGGGAGATCCGCTCCAACGTCATCTCGTCGCAGGGCATCCACGACCGCTACGGCGGCGTGGTGCCGGAGATCGCCTCCCGCCATCACCTGGAGCTGATCGGCGACGCGGTGCAGGATGCGCTTCGCCAGGCGGAGCTCACCCTCGACGACATCGAGATGGTGGCCGTGACCCGCGGCCCCGGGCTCGTCGCCGCCCTGCTCGTGGGCCTGGCGACCGCCAAGGCGATGGCCGCCGCCCGGGAGCTGCCGCTGGTGCCGGTCGACCACCTGCACGGGCACATCGCCGCCGGTTTCCTCCGGCCGGCCTCGCCGGGCTCGCCGGGGTTCCCATTCTTGAGCCTGGTCGCCAGCGGGGGACACACGTTCCTCGCGCGCGTGACCGACCATGGCCCGGACTACGAGGTGCTGGGACAGACGCTGGATGATGCCGCCGGGGAGGCGTTCGACAAGGGTGCCCGGCTGCTGGGATTGGGCTATCCGGGCGGCGCCGCGCTCGAGCGCCTGGCCCGCGACGGTGATCCGGAGGCGTTTGCGTTCCCCGCGGGGGCGCGCCTGCCGGGCCTCGACTTCTCATTCGCCGGCCTGAAGACGGCGCTGCTGTACCGGGTCCGTGATCTCGGCCCTGAGCAGGCCGAGCGCCGCCGGGCCGACCTGGCCGCCTCCTACCAGCACGCGATCGTCGAATCGCTGGCGCTGCGCGTGGAGCGGGCGCTGGCCGCGACCGGCCTGGAGCAGCTGGCCATCGGCGGCGGCGTGGCCGCCAACGGGCCACTGCGCGAGCGTCTGGGACAGCTGGGCGTGGCCCTCGGCGTCCCGCCGCGTCAGCTGTGCACCGACAATGCGGCGATGATCGCCAGCGCCGCCCGGTACGTCGAGCCCATCCCGTTTCCGGAGTATCTGGAGCTTGACGTCTATGCCACCGGCGAGCAGGCGCCGGCCGGCGCCGGCCAGGGCCGGGGCGGGCGGGTCGCATGATCCGCGACGTCGTCCTGTACGGGCGCCCGGGATGCTGCCTGTGCGATGACGTCCGCGCGCTGCTGATGAAGGTCCGCGATGAGCGACCGTTCAACTTCGCCGAGCGCGACATCGATCATGATGAGCGCCTGCTGCGCGCCTATCTGGAGCGCATCCCGGTGGTCACGATCGACGGGGTCGAGACGTTTGAGCTGTTCGTGGACGAATCGGAGCTGAGGCAGCGCCTTGGCTGACGTCGACTCAGACCACGTCGAAGCGACTAGAGTTGGCTACCCCATGAGTTACACGGTCGGCCGAGGTACCGAGCCGGCGGGGCCGGGCTTCGACAAGCCGGGTGAGAAGCTCTCCCTCGGCGTCGCAGCACGGCTGTCGCGGTACCTACAGGTGCTCACGCAGGCACGGAAGATTGGCAAGGAGACGATCTCCTCTCAGGAGCTCGCCGACTACACGCACGTCAACTCGACGCAGATCCGCCGTGACCTGTCCGGGTTCGGCAAGTTCGGCAAGCGGGGCGTCGGCTACAACGTCGAGTCCCTCGTCAGCCAGATCCGCAAGATCCTGCGTACGGCCGGGCAGCACAACATCGCCCTGTTCGGCGCCGGCCACCTGGGGACGGCGATCGCCACCTCCGATATCTTCGCCGACCACGGCTTTCGCGTGGTCGCGATCTTCGACGTCGACCGTGAGCGGGTGGGCACCCGGATCGGTCCGCTGTCGGTCCGGCACAACTCCGAGCTCCGCGCGGTCGTGGAGGAGCAGGACATCGTCGTCGCCGTGCTGGCCGTCCCGTCCGCCGCCGCCCAGGTGCTGGCCCACGAGCTCGTCGAGGCCGGCGTCAAGATCATCTTCAACTACTCCGACGCGCTCCTCCAGGTTCCCCCGGAGGTCACGGTGCACACCTCGAGTCCGGCGGTCGATCTGCTGTACGCGCTGTACTTCTATTTGACCTAGTGGTCTACGCACTAGCTTTGCTTCCAAGCCGTGGAGCTCGACCTTGACACTGCGCATGCCGCGTTTGGCCGCTCGACCGACTTCACCGTCGGCCTCGAGGAGGAGTTCGCGCTTCTGGATCCGGTTGGTCTCGGTCTGATCGGCCACTTCGAGCAGCTGCGCGATGCCGCCGCGGCCGACGAGCGGCTGGCCCAGGCGATCGCCGGGGAGCTGATCTCCTCCGAGATCGAGATCCGGTCCGGCCGGGGCGAGGATCTGAGCGCCGCCCGGTCGGCGCAGCACGACCTGCGGCGTCGCCTGTTCGCGCTCGCCGCCGCGGAGGAGACCGAGCTGGGAGCGACCGGGACCCATCCCTGGTCCGATTACCGCCAGCAGCACACCATCGAGACCGCGCACTACCGCCGGGTCGAGGAGGGGCTGAAGTACGTGGCCTGGCGCAACAACACGTTCTCGCTCCACGTCCACGTGGGGATCCAGGGGGCCGACCGCGCAGTGGAGGTCTGCGACCGCCTGCGTCCGGTCCTGCCCGTGCTGCTCGCCATCTCCGCGAACTCGCCGTTCCTGGACGGCTCGGACTCCGGCCTGCACAGTGCCCGGACCCAGACATTCACGAAGAGCTTTCCGCGCTGCGGCATCCCGGAGCCCTACGGCAGCTGGGCCGCGTTCGCCGAGTACATCGACTTCCTGGTGCAAACGCGCTCGATCGTGGAATACACGCAGGTGTGGTGGTCGATCCGTCCCCATCTCTCGTTCGGCACCGTGGAGGTCAGGATCTGCGACGCCCAGCCGACGGCACCGGAGTCAGACGGGCTGGCGGCGCTGGTTGTCGCCTGCGTCGCCCAGGCGGCGCGGGATGCCGACGACCGGGTTCCGTACACCGACCTGCCCAACCGGCTGATCGAGGAGAACATGTGGCGGGCGATCCGCTACGGGCTCGAGGGCGACCTGCTCGATCTCGAGCGTCGCGACGACTATCCGGCCGCCGCCGCCCTCGACCGCCTGCTCGACTGGACGGCGCCGATGCGCGCGGAGCTGGGAATCGACGTGAGCCTGCCCGCGCTGAACGGGGCCCAGCGCCAGCGCCGGTTGCTGGAATCCGGCATGAGTCTGGCCGAGGTGTACGCGGCGGTGCAGGCCGAGACGAGGGAAACGTATTCAGGAGTGCTGGAGACGCCTCGGAGATGAGACGACAGCGGCAAAGCGACCGAAAGCAGGTCCCATGAGCACCAGCGATCAACCATCAGAGGAAGAGCTGCGGGCCGCCTACGAGGCCGAGCTCAAGAAGATCCGCATCGAGCAGATCCTGCTCGAGCAGGTCGTGTCGCTCGTGAACCTCGGCATGCGGAAGACGGGTCTGTCCCCCGGAACCGAGGACGAGCGCGACGTCGGTCAGGTCAGGCTCGCGATCGAAGCCGTGCGCGCTCTGCTGCCCCTGATCGACCAGGTGGCTCCGCCCCAGGCAACCGCCATCCGCGACGCCCTCTCGCAGTTGCAGCTGGCCTTCGTCCGGCTCGGCGGGAACCCAGAGTCGGACGCCGCCCCCTCGGGAGCGCCCGCAGGCGGGGAGGCGCCACCCCCGCCTCCCGGGCAGGCGCCGGGTGGCCCGCAGGAGCCTCCGTCGCGGCCCAGCCCGCCGGAGCCCGATGCGCCGAAGCCGGACGACGCCGGCCCCGCGCAGCGCAGCGGCCGGCTCTGGGTGCCCGGCCAATAACCACGTCCGGAGCGGCGGCGGACGGGGCCGACACGGGCGAGGTGCGACGGTCCGACACGGCCGACGTCCGACAGGCCGGCACGGTAAACTCGCGCAGGGCTTATGCCAGGGCCTCCGCTCTACACCGGTGCGGCGGGCCCTTTTTGCCGTTGTGATGGCGCTTTCCCGCGCTTCAAACCAAGAGCTTTCCTCGGAGGACCTTCTTGACTAGCTTCCTGACGCACCACGGCGTCATAGTCGCGCTCGTGTGTGCGGCGTGCGCCGTGCTGTATGGCGTATTGACATCGCGCTCGCTGCTGGCGCTGTCGCCCGGCAACGAGCGGATGCGGACGATTTCGCTCGCCGTCCAGGAGGGCGCCCGCGCCTA
>DASZMK010000018.1:0-3228 GCA_035551855.1 Solirubrobacteraceae bacterium | reverse complement strand
GGCCAGCTCGGGCGCATCGTCGTCGAGACCCTCGGGAGCGCCAAAGCCGGCCGGGGCCAGGTCACGGTCGAGCGTCCCGCGCCAGGCAGCCACCCGCTCCTCTGAGCTGCCGCCTGCCGCCGCCTGCAGCGTCGTCCTGATTCTCCGGGCCGTCTCCTCGCCGGTGGCGTGGCCGTCGCGCTCGAGCACGTCGGTGGCTCCGTTCACCGCGGCGTCGAGCGCCTCGCGGACCCGGGCCGACGCGACGCCCAGAGCCTCAGCGCTGCCGGCGCCGTCCGCCACGGCCCGCTGAGCCCTGCCCGCGTCGGCGCCGGCGGCGAGGAGCTCGGTGACGAGATCGGGCCTCACGACGGCGAGCTGGTCGATGGCCCAGGCGCTCACCGAGGGCTTGCGGAGCTTCCCGACGGTGGCCGCGGCCTCCGGATCACTGCGACGAAGCTGCTTGGTCAGCGCGGTGCGCCTGGCGACAAAGCCGTCCAGTGGCCCGTGATAGACAGCGGCGATGTCCTCCGGCGTCATCCGGTGGGTGCCCTCACGGCGGCTAGTGTGCCGCGCCGGCCGCCCGAGGTTCTGGGCTCTGTCCTTAGGCCACCTAATTTGGTAACCTAAGGAACGGTGAGAGCGTCCACGCGAGACCTGGCCGAGACGGAGGATTCCGGCGAGGGGATCCTCGAGCAGCTGGTCTCCGACGTGCCCGCCGCGGTGGCGCGCCTGTACCGGCGGCTGCGCGCGGAGAAGCCCGGCGGACAGATCGGCGATTCACAACTGTCCGTGCTGGCGCTGCTGGTGAAGACGGGCCCGCATGCGCTGGGAGAGCTGAGCGACCACGAGCACGTCACGCCGCCGTCGATGAATCAGACGGTCAACTCGCTGGCCCAGGCCGGCTATGTGACCCGGCAGGGCGACCCGGACGACGGTCGCAGGGTGATCCTTGTCGCAACCCCGGAGGGGGTGGCACTGATCGAGGAGACCCGGCGCCGCCGCCACGCGTGGCTGAACGCGCGACTGCGCGAGCTGTCCGACGCTGAGCGCGAGATTCTCGCCACGGCCACGGGCATCATCAGCAAGATCGCGGACTCGTGAGCGCGCCGACGACGCTCCCCACCGCGACGGCGATCTCCCCACGCTACAAGTGGCTGGTCCTGTCCAACACCACCATCGGCGTGCTCTTGGCGACGATCGATTCGTCGATCATGCTGATCGCGATGCCCGACATCTTCCGGGGCATCAAGCTCGATCCCCTCGCTCCCGGCAACACCTTCTATCTGCTCTGGCTGATCCTCGGCTTTCTCATCGTCAGCAGCGTGCTGGTGGTGAGCCTCGGCCGGCTCGGCGACATGTTCGGCCGGGTGAGGATGTACAGCCTGGGATTCGTCATCTACACCGCCTCCTCGCTGGTGTTGACGGTGGACCCACTCACCGGCCAGCCGGGCGCGCTGTGGCTGATCATCGGCCGCCTCTTCCAGGGCGTGGGCGCGGCCTTCCTGGTGGCCAACTCCGCCGCCATCCTGACGGACGCGTTTCCCTCCAATCAGCGCGGTCTCGCCTTGGGCATCAACAACATCGCCGGCATCAGCGGGCAGTTCATCGGCCTGATCCTGGGCGGCGTGCTCGGCGCCATCAACTGGCGGCTGGTGTTCCTGGTCTCGGTTCCCTTCGGACTGTTCGGCACCGTGTGGTCGTACCGCAAGCTCCGGGAGCTGGGGCAGCGGCACCGCGCCAGGATCGACTGGGCCGGCAACGTCACGTTCGCCGCCGGGCTGATCCTGATCATGGTCGGCATCACCTACGGCATCGAGCCCGCCGACGGGAGGAGCATGGGGTGGACCAGCGCGCCGGTGATCGCGCTGCTCATGGTGGGCGTGGTGTCCCTTGTTGCCTTCGCGATCATCGAATCGCGCGTGGCCGAGCCCATGTTCCGGCTGGCGTTGTTCAGGATCAAGGCGTTCACCTTCGGCACGCTGGCCACGTTTCTCTCCGCCATCGGTCGCGGCGGCCTGATGTTCATGCTGATCATCTGGCTGCAGGGAATCTGGCTGCCGCTGCACGGCTACAGCTTCGAGGAGACCCCGCTGTGGGCGGGCATCCTGATGATCCCGCTGACCATCGGCTTCCTGGTCGCCGGTCCGGTATCCGGGTATCTGTCCGACCGTCTCGGCGCACGCTACCTCGCCACCGGGGGGATGACCGGGGCGGCGGCCAGCTTCGTCCTGCTCATGCTCCTGCCCGTCGATTTCAACTACTGGGCCTTCGCCGCCATCCTCCTGCTCTGCGGACTCTCGATGGGCGCGTTCTCGGCGCCCAACCGCGCGGCCATCATGAACAGCCTCCCCGCCCGCCACCGCGGCGCCGGCGGCGGCATGAACTCGACGTTCCAGAGCTCGGCTCAGGTGCTCTCCATCGGGATCTTCTTCACCCTGATGATCGTCGGGCTCTCCGCGACATTGCCCACCACCCTGACCCACGGGCTGGTGGCGCACGGTGTCTCCACAGCGGTCGCGGCGCACGTGGGCGGCCTGCCTCCGGTCTCCATCCTGTTCGCGGCGTTCCTCGGCTACAACCCGATCCAGACCCTGGTCGGGCCGAATGTCCTCGACCACCTCTCCGCCCCCAACCGTACCGCGCTGACCGGGCATTCGTTCTTCTCGGACCTGATCTCCGCCCCGTTCCACTCGGGCCTGACCGCCGCCTTCATCTTCGCGGCGATCGTGTCGTTGATCGCGGCCGCGGCGTCGTGGTCACGGGGCTCGCGTTACATCCACGCGGACCTCTGAGGACGACTGAACCGCCAACACGAGTGGAGTGCTTCAATGCAACCATGGCACGGACGACGGTGATCGAGAGGGTGGATCGGCGCTCCTCACCGCGTCGGGACCGCAGCCGCCTCCAGAAGAGCGGCCGGCACGTCCTCACGGCGGCCCTGGGACTGGGAACGATCGCCGGCGTGATCCTCTTCCTCAATCCATCGCACATCGGGGCGGCGCTCACCCACTTCAACCTGTTGCTGATCGCGCCGATCCTGCTGCTCTCGCTGCTGGTGTACGTCCTGCAGGGCATCCGCTGGCATTTTCTGCTTCGTGACGTCGGCACGCACATGCATCTGCGCGACACCATCCTCGTCAACATGGCGGGTCAGACGATCAGCGCGATCGTGCCCCTCGGTGACCTCACGCGCGCTGCCTTCGCGAGCACGGCAGGTGGGATCGATTTCGGCGTGGTCGCGGCCAC
>DASZMK010000017.1:0-29863 GCA_035551855.1 Solirubrobacteraceae bacterium | reverse complement strand
GACCAGCCTGTGCCACGCGGGGGGCTTCGAGGCTCAGCTCCGGGTGGTGCCACTGTTCGAGGCAGGTGCGACGCTCGCGGCGGCGCCGGCGACGATGGATGCGCTGCTGGCGATGCCTGTGTATCGGGCGGCGGTGCGGTCGGTCGGCGGCGAGCAGGAGATCATGATCGGCTACTCGGACTCCAACAAGGACGTCGGCTACCTCGCGTCGGCCTGGGCCGCGTACACGGCCCAGGTCCGCATCGCCGAGGTGCTCAGCCGCCACGGCGTCAGCTGGTGCTTCTTCCACGGCCGCGGGGGCGCCGTCGGGCGCGGCGGCGGCCCCACCAACGTGGCGATCCTGGCGCTGCCTCCCGGAACCGTCCGCGGGCGGCTGAAGATGACCGAGCAGGGCGAGGTGCTGACGGCCAAGTACGCGGTCGCCGAGATCGCCCACCGCGAGCTCGAGCTGGCGACGAGCGCCACGCTGGCCACCGGCCGGGCCCGCCTCCATGAGGAGAGCGAACGCTTTGAGGCGCTGCTCGCCGAGATGGCGGCGGACTCGGCCGCGGTGTACCGCTCGATCGTCCACGACGACCCGGACTTCCCCGCGTTCTTCCAGGCGGTCACTCCGGTGCAGGAGATCTCGCGGCTGCGCCTGGGCTCGCGCCCGGCGAGGCGCAGCCGGGCCGGCGGGATCGACGGGCTGCGCGCGATCCCATGGGTGTTCTCGTGGACGCAGTCGCGGATCGTGCTCCCGGCGTGGCTGGGGCTCGGCACCGCGCTGCGCCACGCCCGGTCCAGGCACGGCCTCGATCTCCTGCGCCAGATGGCGGCCGAGTGGCCGTTCTTCACGAGCGTGCTGTCCAACGCCGAGATGGGGTGCGCCAAGGCCGATCTCGGCATCGCGCGGCAGTACGTGGCGCTGTGGGACGACGCCCAGGCCCGTGAGCGAATCTGGGGAGCTCTGGAGCAGGAGCTTCAGCGGACGATCGAGGAGCTGGTCCTGATCGGCGGAGGCGAGCAGCTGCTCGACGCCGACCCCGTGCTCCAGGCCTCGATCGACAGGCGCAACCCGTTCGTCGACCCGCTGTCGTTCGTCCAGGTGGAGCTGCTGCGCCGCCTGCGCGAGCATCCGGATGCCGCGCCTGAGCAGCTGGGCCGGGTGAGCCTGCTCACGATCAACGGCATCGCCAGCGGGCTGCGGAACACCGGGTAGTAGCCTTCCGGGGCGGCGCCGGCTGACCCGCGGCCCTCAGGGATCGGCGATCATCAGCGGAGGGAGGCGACGCCGCACCGCAC
Source organism: Solirubrobacteraceae bacterium (assembly GCA_035551855.1). Lineage (GTDB taxonomy): Bacteria > Actinomycetota > Thermoleophilia > Solirubrobacterales > Solirubrobacteraceae > Palsa-465. The sequence continues at coordinate 28,582 of DASZMK010000017.1, read as the reverse complement.
CCTGAGACGATCTCTTGCCCTACGCACCAGACCTGTCCGGCGGCGCCCTGGATGAGCGCTATGAGCTCCACGCCCTCATCGGCGAGGGAGCCTTCGGACGCGTGTATGAGGGCCGCGATCGCCGCCTGGACCGTCCCGTCGCCGTCAAGGTCATCAAGCCGTGGTGGGCCGAGGACCCGGAGTGGGTGGCGACCTTCGAGCGCGAGGCGCAGCTGCTGGCGCGCGTCAGTCACCCGGGGATCGTCCAGATCTACGACGTCGGCCATGCTCCGGAGGGCGTCTACTACGTCTCAGAGCTCGTCGACGGCGAGGATCTCGCCGCCCGCCTGCGGCGCGGACCGCTGCGCCCGTGGGAGGCGTGCGGTGTCGCCGTCCAGCTGTGCCGGGCATTGGCGCGGGCGCACGCCGAGCGGATCGTCCACCGCGATGTCAAGCCGGCCAACATCCTTCTGTCCCGGCACGGGCAGGTGAAGGTCGGCGACTTCGGTGTGGCCCGGCTGGCCGAGGGCAGCACCGACGGCACCGCCGCGTCGATCGTCGGCACCCCGCGCTACATGGCGCCGGAGCAGGGCCGGGGGCTGCCCACGACCCCCGCCACCGACGTCTACAGCGTCGGCGTCGTGCTCTATGAGATGCTCTGCGGCCGGCCGCCGTTCGTCGGCGAATCCGTCGTTGACCTGGCGCTGCGCCACCTGCAGGATCCACCGCCGCCGCTGGCGGCCGGGCTGCCCCAGGCGCTGGTGGAGATCACGGGACGGGCGCTGGCCAAGGATCCCGGCCAGCGCTACCGCGATGGGACGGAGATGGCCGAGGCGCTCGTGCAGGCCGGACGCCGATCGGAGACTGCGGGCCGGAGCGGCGCCGGCCCGGTCCGGACGCGCAGCGGCACCCACGCGCCGGCCCGGGCGGTGCTCGCCGCCGGCGCCGAGCTGGCCGGCACGAGCGCCCGCGGGACGTGGACCCCGCCGCCGATCCCCCGGGTGCCCGTCCCCGGCCTGCCGTCGGTGCGGGCCCCGAGCGCGCTGCCGTCCCGGCGCGTTCACAGCGCCGGCCCCGCCGGCCACCCCGACGAGACCCGCCCGGGGCCCGTCATGTCCCCGCGGCGCAACGTCAACCCGCCGGCCCGCCGTCGGGCTGCCGCCGCCCTTGGGATCGTGCTCCTGCTGCTGGCCGGGATGGTGGCCGCCGCCGTCGTGCTGGCGCCGCCGGCCCGCACGCGGGTGCCTGATCTGACCGGGCTGCGCCGGACAGCGGCGAGCTCGGCCGCCCGCCGCGCCCACCTCGCCGTCAGATGGGGCCGCCGCTACGCCTCGGCGCCCGTCGGCGTCGCGGTCGGACAGCACCCGGGGGCGGGCGCCCTCGTCGGCGACGAAAGCCGGGTGACCGTGGTCCTGAGCCGGGGTCCGGCGCCGGTGAGGCTGCCGACGGTCGGCCGCGAGACCCTCGCCGACGCCCAGCGGTCGCTGACCAGCCTCGGACTGCACACGATCGTCCATCCGGTCCCGGCGCCCGGCGTCGCGCCCGGAACGGTCACGGGACAGGCGCCCGCCGGCGGCAGGCTGGTTGCGGCGCGATCGACCATCGCGCTGTCGGTGGCCGAGGCGCCCCGGTGGCGGGTGGCGGCGAGCTTCAACGGCCGCAGCTCCGGGGTGTTCCACATCACCGGCGAGCGGTGGCGGATCATCTACTCGATGGGATTTCAGGGCACATGCACGTGGCTTCTGTTCTGCAGCGGACCGACGGCGCGCGTCATCGACACGGCCACCGGTCAGACCGTCCGCGGTTTCGGACTCGCCGATGGCAGCGGCCAGGGCCAGACGCTGGCCACCGGCCCCGGGGCCTACGAGATCGCGGTGACGCCCGGCGGCGACACCGCCACCTGGTCGATCCGAGTCGAGGATTACTTCTGAGCCCGGCGGCGGCATATGAGCGGCACCGCTGAGCTCATCAGCATCGTCGACGCCGATCCGGAGCTCGCCGATCTCCTCCCGGAAGCCGAGCGCGAGCGGGCCCGTAGGGAGACGCTGACGCGGGTTCGCCGGCTGTCGCAGGGAACCTGGAACCCGGCCGAGGCGCTGGAGCCGAAGTCCCATCACCGGGGCTTTCTGGTCATCGAGGGCCTCATCAGCCGCGAGGTCGACGTGATGGGCCGTCACGCCATCGAGCTGATCGGTCCCGGTGACGTGCTCCGGCCGTGGAGCTGGGACCAGGAGGGATCACACGTCCAGGCCGAGGTGGGGTGGGTGGTGCTGGAGCCGTCCCGCCTCGCCGTTCTCGACCACCGCCTCGTCCTGCGCATGAACCCGTGGCCGGAACTGGGGCTGGAGCTGTTCAACCGCGGCACCCGGCGCGCCCACCACCTGGCGGTCGCGCTGGCGATCGCCCACCACCAGCGCGTCGACGACCGCTTGATGCTCACCCTGTGGCATCTGGCCGAGCGATGGGGCCGGGTGCTCCCGGACGGGATCTCCCTTCCCCTGCCGCTGGCCCATCAGCGTCTGGCCGACCTCGTCGGCGCCCACCGCCCCGCCGTGACCCGCGCGATGGGCGAGCTCACCCGCAGCGGCGCCATCAGCCGCCGCGAGGATCGCACCTGGCTGCTGCACGGCTCGCCGCCTGAGGAGCTGCGTCACCACCGGCTGGTGGCGGCGATGACCTGAGGGGCGAGCGGGGTCCTCAGGGCCGGCGTCGTGCCGATCCGGGGGGGCCGTGGGCCCATCGACGGAGACAGCTGCAGACCTGCGCCCGGTGTGCAACGGGGCGGCACGGCCGGGGAAGGCCCGAGCGCTCCGACCCCCCGCGCGGGGCCGGAGCGGCCGAGGTCAGATCGCCGCGCCGCGGCGATGGCTGAAGAACAGCGCGATCGCGACGATCGCCAGGATGAACAGCAGCGGGTGCACGATCACGCCGCCGGCGATGGCGATCACCAGCAGGATTCCGGCCAGGATGAGAAGCATGAAAGCCCTCCTTCGGGGTTTGCCCTTCAGGTAACCCGGTGTCGGGGGATGCGAACTGAGGGCGGTACGACCGAGAACGTCCGCATGCGGACCCGGGCCGGTGGGCTGAGCCGGGCGGCCTGCCGGCGCCGGCCGATCCGCCGACCCACCACTAACCGGCTTGACGGCCACACCTCCGGGCGCAGACAATGCGGCCGGCAACCCAGGCTGCGAGGAGAGGGCATGACCACCTATGACTACGTGATCGCCGGCGCCGGATCGGCCGGGTGCGTGCTGGCCGCGCGCCTGTCCGAGGACCCGGATGTGTCGGTGTGCCTGCTCGAGGCCGGCCCGCCGGACGCCGCCGACGAGATCCACCTGCCTGCGGGGCTTCTCGCGCTGGGGCAGAGCAAGTACGACTGGGCGTTCATCTCCGACCCGGAGCCGGGGCTGGCGGGCCACCAGCGCCACCTGCCGCGCGGCCGGACCCTCGGCGGGTCGTCCTCGAGCAACGCGATGGTGTACATGCGCGGCAACCGTGCCGACTACGACGAGTGGGCGGCGATGGGACTGACCGGATGGGGCTGGGACGACGTGCTGCCGTACTTCATCCGGGCCGAGGACAACGAGCGCGGGGCGAGTGAGCTGCACGGCGCCGGGGGCCCGCTGAGCGTGATCGACTGCCGGAGCCGGTACCGGACGTGCCAGGCGTTCATCGAGGCCGGGGTGCAGGCGGGACTGCCGCGCAACGACGACTTCAACGGCCGGCGCCAGGACGGCGTGGGCTGGTACCAGGTCACCCAGCGCAACGGGATGCGGTGCTCGGCCGCGGTCGCCTACCTGCATCCGGTGCTGGGACGCGAGAACCTGACCGTGATCCCCGGGGCGCACGTCACCCGCGTCCTGCTCGAGGGAGTCCGGGCGACCGGAGCCGAGGTCGATCTCAACGGCGAGCTGCAGCAGATCGGCGCCGAGCGCGAGGTGATCCTGTCGGCCGGTGCCTATCAGAGCCCGCAGATCCTGCTCCTGTCCGGGGTCGGTCCCGCCGAGCACCTCCAGATGGTCGGCATCCCACCAGTCCATGAGCTGCCGGTGGGAGAGGGCCTCCAGGACCATCCCAACACGTGGATCACGTACACCACCGACCAGCCGTCGCTGCTGAGTGCCGAGAGCGAGGAGAACCTGGGCCTGTTGACGACCGAGGGCCGGGGACCGCTGACGTCGAACTTCGCCGAGTCCGGGGGCTTTCTCCGCACCGACGACACTCTGGAGGCCCCGGACGTCCAGCTGCACATGATCCCGGTGCTGTTCCCGGAGGCGGGTGCGGGCGAGATCCTCCTCGACGGCTGGGCGTTGTCAGCATGCCTGCTGCGGCCCGCCAGCACCGGCTTCGTCAAGCTTCGGTCACGCCTGCCGACGGCCGCCCCGCGGATCCTCCACAACTACATCCTCGCCGAGGAGGACCGGGAGCGACTCGTCAAGGGCGTGCGGCGCTGCCTGGAGATCGCCGCCCAGCCGGCCCTCGCCGCGGTGACCACCGGCGCCTACGCCGCCCCGGTCAACGACGACGACGCCGGCATCATGGCCCACATCGAGCGCAACACGACGACGGTGTATCACCCGGTCGGCACGTGCGGGATGGGCCGGGTCGTCGACACCGAGCTGCGCGTTCTGGGGATGGAGTCGCTCCGGGTCGTCGACGCGTCGGTGATGCCGACGCTGGTGCGCGGGAACACGAACGCGCCGACGATCATGATCGCCGAGCGGGCGGCCGACGTCATCCGCGGCGCCGGGCGGGTCCCGTCCCAGGCCGCCCTCAACGCAACCGGCTAGCCCCCGGCTAAGCCCGGTCCCGACGGTGAGGGCGACCCGAGACGATCGGCGTGAGCATCCCCCTCAGCCGCACTCGCCGATTTCCGAACCGCGTAGGACGAAAGTACGGGGCGCCGGTCCGGCTGCAAAGCGGGGAAACCCTACGAGCAAGCGAGGCGGGATCAGGCGGGCGCGACCGGCTCATCGTCGTCGGGCAGCGCCCGTCGAAGCCCGGCGCGCGAGCGGATCCCCAGCTTGCGGTAGGCGCGCGTCAGATTGGCCTCGACGCCCTTGACCGTCAGGAAGGCCCGCTCCGCCACCTCCTGATTCGTCAGGCCGGATGCGGCGAGCTCGGCGACGCGCCGCTCGGTCGGCGTCAGCTCGGCGGGATCAACGGATCGTTCCCCGGCGCGCGCCAGCTCGCTCTGCGCCGCGTCGGCCCAGAGGGGAGAGCCGGTCCGGGCAAACAGCGTCTGTGCCTCCCGGAGCGCCTTGCGGGCCCGCGCCCACTGCTTGCGCCGCCGGCGGACCCGGCCGAGGGCGAGAAGCGTCCGTCCGCGCTCGAAGGGCATCCCGGCCCGGTCGTGCTCCGTGATCGCTCCCTCGAGCAGGACGATGGCATCGTCGAGCTGTCCACGGGCGGCGGCGAGCAGGCCGCGTCCGCGGGCGGCTGCCGCGGTCGCCCACGGCCGGTCATGGGCGAGACCGAGCCGGCCCAGGAGCTCGATCAGCGGCTCGGCGTGGTCGAGCTCGCCGAGGGCGATCAGGGCCTCGATCTCATCCGGGAGGAACACCAGGCCGACCGGATCGGCCAGCCCCATGGCGGGCAGCGTCTCCGTCAGGGGGGCCAGCGCGGCATGCGCCTCGGCGGGACGGCCGGCCGACATCTCGGCGAATCCCAGCGCCCAGCGTGGCCAGACGGTGCCGGTCCACCACTGCAGCTGGGAGAGATGCTCGAGCGCCACCGCCGCGTCGGCGCGGGCGGCCTCGAGCTCGCCGCGCTGGGCGCTGACCAGCGCGCTCGCGCTCCTGGCCAGGGCGATGAGCGCGGGGCGGTCAGCCAGCAGCTCGGCGGCGGCTGCGTCCTGCGCGGCCAGCATGCGGGCCCGCTCGGTCTCGCCGAGCCACAGGTACGCCCAGACGAGGTACAGCGAGAACAGCGGGAGGTCGCTCTCCACGCCGCGCTCGAGGCGCTCGGCGCGCAGCTCCTCGAGCGTGCGCACGCCCTCGCGCAGCCGCCCGGTCCAGACCAGGAGCAACCCCGCGATGTACCGCGGCGCCGTGAACAGCGACCGCGGCCGGTCTGGCTCCTCGAGGGCGAGCGCCCGGTCCAGGCGCTCCTGAGCGAGTCCGTCCCCGCTGAGGAAGGCGACGATCGTCACGACGGCGAGCGCGTCGGCGAGCACGCCGGGATCCTCGCCGGGAAGCTCGGCGCGTCCCGCCGCGGCCTCGGCGTGGCGCAGCGCGTCGCCCATCTCGCCCAGTCCGAGGAGGTAGAAGGCGATGTCCAGCTCGATGGCCGCCGCCAGCGACGGCGCGCCGGCGGCGGCCGCCAATGCCTCGGTGGCCGTCAGCAGCGCGGTGGGGAAGCTCTCGGAGTTGCTCTCGAGCGTCGCGCGGAGCCGCAGCGCCCGGGCCCGGAGCCGGTCCGGGGCCGGCTCCTGCAGGAGCATCGCCAGCAGCTCGCGTGCCCGCTCCGCGTTCCCGGCGTCGGAGTGCAGCGCCGCGGCCCGCTCCAGCCGCACGAGCCGGCTGTGGTCGTCGCCCAGCGGGGTCTGGAGCAGCGCGAGCTCCAGCAGCTCCGCCGCGGCATCCGGAGCCCCGCGCGAGCACGCCAGCTCGGCGGCGGTGTCGAGCTCGGCCGCGACCGCCGCGTCCGGGCGCGACGAGCCGAGGGCGAGATGCCGGGCCCGCTCCTCGGCGTCGACGACCTGGGTGGCGGCTGCGCGGTGGGCCATGCGGCGCTGTGTTGCGGACGCCGAGGAGTAGATCGCAGCGGCGAACAGCGGGTGGGAGAACTCGATCCGGCCGCGCGGGTCGACGCGTACCAGGCCGACCTCCTCGGCCGGGGCCAGCGCGTCGGCATCCACCAACCGGATCTCCGGTACGGCCAGCACGACGGCGCGCAGCAGCGCGGCGCGTGTGCGTTCCGGGAACGCGGCGACGCGCGACTGTGCCAGTGCGCGGACATCTTCAGGTACCGGAAGCTCGGTCGCCGTCGCCCCGTCAGGCAGCAGCCCCGCCACCTCCAGCGCATAGAACGGGTTGCCGCCGGATGCCTCGGCGATCCGCGTGAGCAGCGGCAGGGGAAGCGGGCGCATCACCCGCTCGCTGATCAGCCGGCGCAGCGGGTCGATGTTCAGAGGTCCCACCCGGACGCGCACCACGCGCTCGCGCTCCAGCGAGTCCAGCAGTCCGAGCCCCGGCGGGTTCGGCCGAAACGCGCACACGACGCCGACCGGCTCGCGATCCAGCCGGCGTGCGGCGAACGTGAGCACGCTGCTCGTCGGCCCATCGAGCCACTGCGCGTCGTCAACTGCGAGGATCACGACGCGGGTGGCCGACAGCGTACGCACGAGCGACAGCAGGGCGGTTCCGACCAGGCGCGGATCAAGCGCCGGCCCGTCCGGCGCGGCACGGAGCAGAGCGACCTCCAGGGCATTGCGCTGCGGACGGGGCAGGCACTCCAGCAGCTCCGGGCCGACGGCCGCGAGCATGTCCGACAGGCCGGAGAACGAGAGCTTGGCCTCCGCGGCCGCGGGACGACAGGAGAGGACGAGCGCGCCACTCGCCCGGGCGCGGCGGAGCGTTTCGTGCCAGAGCGTCGTCTTGCCGATGCCGGGTTCGCCCTCGACCGCAAGCGCACAGCTCGCGGTCTGCAGGCGCGTGAGGAACTCGTCAACCTCGGCGAGCTCCGCCTCCCGGCCGACCGCTGCAGAAGCAGGCATTCACAAAATCGTAACCGCGTGATCGTCCGGAAAATGCCGAGGCGGCCGAATCTCATCCCGGCTCTCCCGTACTGAAATCAGGTCAATTCGTCGAGCACGAGCTCGATCGTCGTGCGCGCGCCGTCGCGCACGATCACGGCGCTGACCCGGCGGCCGATGCGCTCGTGGACCATCAGACGCTGGAGGTCGCCGGCGTCGGCGACGGGCTCGCCGTCGAGATCGGTCAGCAGATCACCGGCCCTCAGGCCGCCGCGGTCGGCCGGGCCGCCCTCGAGCACCTGCATGATCTGAATGGCGGCGCGCCGGCCGAGTCGCTCGGCGACCGCCGGCGGCAGGGGCCGCGGAGCCACCGCCACCCCCAGGTGAGCCCGGCGGACACGTCCGTCGCGGATGAGCGTGGAGATGATCAGGCGCGTGGCGTCGTTGATGGGGACCGCCAGCCCCAGTCCGATGCCGGCCAGCGCTGTGTTGATCCCCACCACCTCGCCGTTCCCGTCGGCCAGGGCGCCACCGGAGTTGCCGGGGTTGAGGGCGGCGTCGGTCTGGATGACGTTCTCGACGATGCGCCGGGGTCCTCCGCGTGATCCCACGGGCAGCGAGCGGCCGAGACCGCTGATGACCCCGGCGGTGACCGAGCCGGCGAAGCCGTTGGGGTTGCCGATCGCCACGACGAGCTGACCCACCCGCAGCCGCTCGGCGTCGCCGAGCGTGGCCGCCTGCAGGTCGGCGTCGTCGGCGCGCAGGACGGCGAGGTCGGAGAGCGGATCGGACCCGACCAGGGACACGCCGGTCTCGTGGCCGTCGCTGAAGCTGGCGGCCCCGCGGCGGGCGCCGTCGATCACGTGCGCCGACGTGACCAGGAAGCCGTCGGCGGAGATGGCCACGCCGCTGCCGGCGCCCATGCCCGGTCCCCGCCGGGTGCGGCGCCGGACCTGGAGGTTGGCGACGCTGGGGCTGAGCGCGTCGGCGACCGCCACCACCACCTGGGAATACGCGTCGAGCGGATCGACCGGGTGGGTGGTGGCCGGAGTGGGGAGCGTTGGTGCATCAATTGACATGCAATAATCGTACACAATCGTTTCGACCCAAACATTTGGAGCAGAACATGAGCCGTGAAAACATCGATGCGCGATTGCTCGCCGACACGGTGGTGAGCGTCGCCGCCCACGTCGAGGGCGAGCTGGAGGAGGCGCTGGCCGAGCACCGGCTGACGCGGCCGAGCTTCCAGGTCCTCGACGCGCTCGAGCAGGCCGAGGGACACCGGCTCAGCCAGCGAGACCTCGTGGGGCGCGTGCGGCGGACGTCCGGCACGCTGTCGGTCCGGCTGGGCCGGCTCGAGCGCGCCCATCTGATCGAGCGCGAGCCGGATCCGGAGAACCGGCGCAGCGTCACCGTCACCCTGACCGAGCGGGGGCGGGAGCTCGTGCTGGCCGCGCGTCCGGCCTACGCGGAGCGGGCTGAGCGCCTGCTGGCGGGGCTGCCGGAGGGAGCAGCCGGGGGGCTCGCCGAGCAGCTGAGCTCGTGGCTGGGGTTCTTCGAGCCGGACGAGCGGGTGGCCCCGCGCCTGGGGGTGGCCGTGGCGACTGCCGCCGTGGCCAAGCGGATGCGCGGCGCGGTCGGACTCGGCGATGAGCCGGGCATCCTCGTCGTCCGCGTGCGGCGCGACAGCCCCGCCGATGCCGCCGGTCTCGCCCGGGGCGATCTCGTCACGCAGGCGGCGGGCACGACGGTCAGCTCCATCGGCGACCTCGAGCGAGCCGTCCGCGCCGCGAACGGGTCGCTGACGCTCAGCGTCCTGCGCGGGGCCGATCCGCGTCAGGTGGAGGTGCGGTTCCAAAGTCCGCCGGCGGCGGCCGGCTAATGGAGCAGGAGGCGCAGGGCGACGATGAGCAGCCCCAGAAACGCACCGATCGCCGTCTGCTGCACGAGCGCCCGGCCCCTGAGGTCGGCGCGGATGCCGGTTACCAGCTCCGCGCCGACGATCGCCGCCACCGCGACCCAGACGGCGATGCGGATCGCCAGGACGAGCGATGCGCCGGCGGCCCAACAGATGAGGACGGCGAGCAGCGGACCCGCTGACCCGTAGAGCAGTGCGAGCTCGCGCACGGCCGTCCGCGCAAACGCCGAGTAGGTGAAGGCCTCCTCCTGCTCGAGCCGCTCGCCGGCATACTCGGAGTACGTGATCACGAGCCAGTAGGTGAGCAGCGCGATGATGACGGCGCCGATCGTCTTGCCGTACGTCTCGCTCCGGGCGCTCTCGGTCGCCAGCAGCGTGGCCACGACGATGGTGCCGTAAACGAGTCCGCCGGCGTTGGGGAGCATGACGTCATTCTGTTGGCCGGACCGGATGGGTGCGGTGCGGCCGGCGCCGTCAGCGGGGGACGGCGCGCGCGGTCACCGGCGCGCGGCGCGCCCGCGCGAACACGACCGTCCGCAGCGCCACGTACCGCGTCACCGTCGCCACGGTGCTCGCCGCCACCAGGACCGCGACCTCGAGGAGCCGCGCCGGGTGGGGGTCAAGGCCCTGGAGCACCGCGAGCGCGCCGTCCGTCAGCGCCAGCGCGAGGACATAGACGAGCGCGCCTCCGAGATGCTGGCGGATGAGCCCGGGCCGCCCGCGAACCCGGAAGGTGAAGCGACGGTTGGCCTGCGTGTTGGCGATCGCGGTGAGCGCGAGCGCGAGGGCGTTGGCCCCGGCGGCCCCCAGCCCACCGCGGAGCACCACGTACAGCAGGGCATAAACGAGGGTCGAGAGCACGCCGATCGCCAGGAAGCGGACGACGGGCATGGCGAGTCCCAGCCGCGCCACGCCCCGCAGGTCCGTGAGCGCGGTCGACACGATGTCGACCCGCGAGTCCGGGTCGTCGACCCAGTCGACCGGCACCTCGTGGACCCGCATGCCGTGCCGCTGGGCGCAGACGAGCAGCTCGGTGTCGAAGAACCAGCCCTGATCCTCGACCTCCGGCAGCAGCCGCCGCGCCGCATCGGAGCGGATCGCCTTGAAGCCGCACTGGGCATCGGAGAAGTGGGCCCGCAGCGTGTACCGCAGCAGCCGGTTGTAGGACCGGGAGATCACCTCGCGCTTGAGCCCCCGCTCGACATGGGAGCCGGGGGCCAGGCGGCTGCCGATCGCCACCTCGCTGTGCCCGGAGATGAGCGGCGAGACGAGCGGCAGCAGCGCCCGCAGGTCCGTCGAGAGATCGACGTCCATGTAGCAGAGGACGTCGGCGTCGCTGGAGCTCCACGCCATGCGCAACGCCCGCCCCCGGCCCTTGGCCTCCAGATGGAGGACCGTCGTGTGGGGGAGGTTGACCGCCAGGGACCGCGCAATGGCGAGCGTGCTGTCGGTGCTGGCGTTGTCGGCAATCACGATTCGCCAGGCGTAGGGCAGCTCGTCGGTGAGGAACCCGTGCAGCCGGCGGATCGAATCCGCCAACGACGCCTGCTCGTTGTAGACGGGCACGACGATGTCGATGCGCGCGGACGGGCGCGCCGACGGGGCGGGGCCGGCCGACGCCGGCATTAGGGCGAGGGTGTCGGTCATGGAGCGCTCAACTCTGAGGGGGGCAAATTCGGCTGCTGTGCAGCATCCCCGCCTCGCTGAAGCCGCCGTTATGAAGAACCTAAGAGGGGGGTGTGAACGGCGTTTCGATACCGTGCGGCCGGTGCCCACAGTTCGCCGGCGGTCCGCCCACAGACACCTACGCTGATCCGTCTCTTGAGCGGCCTCCCCAGCGAGCTTCTGGCGCGGCCCCTGGACGTCCGCGTGTTCAGCCAGCCCCGACGCCCCGGGTTTGCCGACTGCGCTCCATCCGGGCGGATGCGCCTCGACGCCCTGGCCTGCTGGCTGCAGGACGTCGCCTACGCGGACGTGGAGGACGCGGGGCTCGAGAGCAGCGCGGTGTGGGTCGTGCGGCGCACCCGGATCCGCGTCAACCGGTTCCCGCGCTTCGGCGAGCGCTTCGAGCTGACGACGTTCTGCAGCGGGCTGGGCCGGATGTGGGCGGAGCGGCGGACCGACGTCACCCGCTGCGAGGCGGACGGCAGCTCTGACGGGGCGTCGCCGGCCGACGTCGAGGCCGTCTCGCTCTGGGTCCACCTCGATGCCGAGCACTGGCGGCCGTCCCCCCTGACCGAGGCGGAGATCCAGACCTATCGGGGTGCGGACGAGCCTCGGCGGGTGACGGCGCGGCTGCACCACCCGGTGCCCGGGTCCCTCGCCGGTGGCGAGCCGTGGACCTTTCGCATAACCGAGTGCGATCTCGCCGACCACGTCAACAACGCGGCGTACTGGCAGCCCCTGGAGGAGGAGCTGCTGGCCGGCCCCGAGCCGGACCGGCTCGATGTGGAGATCGAGTACCGCGCGCCGGCGCAACCCGGGTGCAAGCGCGTGGTGCGGACGGGTGCCTACCGGTGGATCGTCGGCGACGGCGACGAGCTGCACGCCTCGGTCAGGGTGGGGAGCCCGGGTGGCGACTGACGCCGAGTCGGTCCTGCGGGCGGCGCGGCGCCCTCTGGTCATCGGCATGGGCGGCGGCGGCGACGTGGTGGGGGCGCTCGCCACCGCCGAGGCGATGCGGATCTACGACGACGCCGAGTACCTCGTCGGCGGCCTGACCTGGGAGCGACGGCCGATCGATCCCGTCCCGGGGGCGCGGCGTGCGAGCGAGATCGCCGGGGCGTGGGAGGTTGCACCGGGGATTCTGCTGGCCGGGCCGCGCACGCGGGTCGCCGACCGCAACGTGTACTTCGCCGAGTCCCGGATGGCCGCCTTCCTCAGTCGCCCCACCGTGCTCGTCGACGTGAACGCCGGCGCTCCCGGCGTGGCGGCCGGGCTGTCGGCGGCGGCCGCCGCACTCCGGCGTGACCTGATCGTGTTCATCGACGTCGGCGGTGACGTCCTGGCGCAGGGCGACGAGGCGGGTCTGCGCAGCCCGTTGTGCGACGCGCTCATGCTCGCCGCCGCCGGGCGGCTGCAGGCCGCCGGTCACCGGGTGCTGCTCGGCGTGTTCGGCATCGGCTGCGACTCGGAGCTGACCACCGGCGAGGTGCTGGCCCGGATCGCCGACGTGGCCGGGGTCCACGGGCTCGGCGGGGTCCGCGGCCTCACCGAGCCGGTTGCCGAGCGCCTGGAGGAGTCCCTCGCCGTCGTCCCCACCGAGGCCAGCGCCCAGGCCGTGCGGGCCTTCCGCGGGGTCTCCGGCACGGTGTACATCCGCGGCGGGACGCGCAGCCTGGAGCTCTCGAGCCTCGCCGCCCAGACATGGTTCCTCGACGTGCCGGTGACGATCGATGCGGTCGGCCGCCTGGCGCGCGCGGTCGGGGTTGCGACGAGCCTGGAGCTGGCCAACGACGCGCTCCATTCTCTCGGCGTGAGAAGCGAGCTGGACCTGGAGCGGGACTCGGCCGCCGCCGCACGCTAGTAGCCTCCGATCCGTGGCACGAGCGATCGGCATCAGCCGGGCCGGGGGACTCGAGGTCCTGGAGGTCATCGACCGGCCCGTCCGCGAGCCCGCCGAGGGCGAGGTGCGCATCCGGGTGGCCGCCGCCGCCGTCAATCCGACCGACATCGGGCTCCGCAGCGCCGGGGTCGCCGGCCTGGAGCCGCCCTGGACGCCGGGGATGGATGCCGCCGGCACGATCGAATCCGTCGGCCCCGGGGTGGATCGGCTCACCGTCGGCGAGCCAGTGATGGCTGCGGTGTCGCCGCGTCGCCCGGACGGCGGCGCCCAGGCGGAGTTGCTGGTGGTGCCGGCCGCCTCGGTCGTGCCGATCCCGGCCGGCGCGACCCTGGAGGAGGCGGCCACCCTGCCGATGAACGGCCTGACGGCGATGCTGGGACTCGAGCAGCTGGGGGTGGCCGACGGCGACACGCTGGCGGTCAGCGGCGGCGCGGGACTGCTCGGCTCGTACGTGATCCGGCTGGCCCACGAGCGCGGCGTGCGCGTGATCGCCGACGCCCGCCCGGAGGACGAGGCGCTCGTCCGCGGGTTCGGCGCCGACGTGGTCGTGCCGCGTTCTGATGACTTCGCCGGCAGCGTGCGCCGGGCCGAGCCGGACGGGGTGGCAGCGGTGTATGACACGGCGCTGCTGAACGCCGACGCGTTGGGGGCGATCCGGGACGGCGGGGGACTGGTGGTCGTCCGCGGCTGGGACGGTGGTGAGGCGCCGCGCGCGATTCAGGTCCACGCGGTCATGGTCCGCGAGGCGCTGGAGCGGACGGACTGGCTGGAGGAGCTACGCCGGCTGGCCTCTGACGGCCGTCTGCCGCTCCGGGTGGCGGGCACGTTCCCGCCGGAGCAGGCGGCGGAGGCGCAGCGGGTGATGGACGCCGGCGGCCTGCGAGGCCGCGCGGTCATCGTCTTCCAGGTCTAGGTTGGCCGGGCCACGGGGCGGGGTGAGGGCGACGAGGCCCCTGCCGGCGAATCTGAGGCGGCCACGCTCCGATTGGCAGCGCCGGAGCATGCACCATGCGACAAACCAGGCGGACGCTGCGAGGTTTGGCGCGAATGTGGGCCTGAGCGTGCGCGCTGCGCCAGATCATCCGGGCGGTGCGCGATTTGGCGCAATCTGCACGCTGAAATCTGGTGCGACGGCGGCGGCGGAGGCCCGGGGCCCCGGGGGCGGAGGCGGGGCGGAGGCCGGAGGCGGGGCGAAGGCGGGCACCGGTGGCGGGGCGTCCCGCTCACGCCCAGCACCCGCAGACCGCTCAGGGCGTGAAGACGATCTTGCCGACGACGTCCCCGTCGAGCAGCGCCTGAAACCCCTCGCGCGCGTCGGCGAGCGGCAGGGTGGCGTGGATGGGCGGCTGGATGCCGCGCTCCAGGCAGACGCGGATCAGCCGCTCGAGCTCGTCGCGGGTGCCCATGGTGGAGCCGACGACCGAGAGCTGGAGGAAGAACACCCGGGTCAGCTCGGCCGGCGGCGCGTCGCCGGAGGTGGCGCCGGAGACCACGAGCCGGCCGCCGGGCTTCAGCGAGCGCACGGAGTGCGCCCATGTCGCCTGGCCGACGGTCTCGATGACCGCGTCGACGCGCTCCGGCAGGCGGGCGCCGGTCTCGAAGGCCTGATCGGCCCCCAGGCGCAGGGCCTCCGACCGCTTGTGCTCGGACCGGCTCGTGACCCACACCCGCACGCCGGCCGCGGCGCCGAGCTGGATCACCGCGGTCGCCACGCCCCCGCCGGCGCCCTGGACGAGGACCGTCATCCCCGGGGTCACCTCGCCCCGGGTGAACAGCATCCGGTACGCGGTCAGCCAGGCGGTCGGCAGGCACGCGGCGTGCTCGAAGGAGAGCTCAGGCGGCTTGGGGATGACATTGCGCCGCGGGACGGCGACGCGCTCGGCCAGCGCTCCGGGATGCCGCTCGGAGAGCAGCGACCGGCGCGGGTCCAGCGTCTCGTCGCCTCGCCAGGTGTCGCTGCTGATGACCGAGTGCACGACGACGTCGTTGCCGTCCTCGTCGATCCCCGCGGCGTCGCAGCCGAGGATCATCGGCAGCGCGTCGGCGCTCAGGCCGACGCCGCGCAGCGACCACAGGTCGTGATGGTTGAGGCCCGCGGCCTTGACGGTGACGATCGTCCACCCCGCGTGAGGCTCCGGATCCGGCATCTCGCCGACGACGAGGCCCTTCAGGGGGTCGTCCGGATCGATCTCGTTGGCGTAGACGGCGCGCATTGCGGGAGCCTACGTGACCGTACCCGGATCGTGCGTTGCGGGAACGGGCGCCGGCCGTCCGCCGCCATGTGAGAAACGCCACCGTCCCCGCCCGCTGTCACAATCGCCGCATGTCGAGAGTCGTGGCACGAGCCAGCGGGCAGGTTCAGGCAGCGCCCGAGCGCGTCGTTGAGTTCCTGCGCGACTATCGGGACAGCCGGGAGCGGATTCTCACCGACAACTACACCGCCTACCGCGTGGAGCAGGGCGGCAAGGGCGAGGGGACCGTCTTCGCGTACCACTTCACCGCCGGCGGGCGTGAGCGCGACTATCGCCTCCACGTCCACGAGAGCCCAGGCGGATTGCAGGAGTCCGATCAGATGTCGTCGTTCGTCACCACGTGGACGGTGGATGCGTCACCGAACGGCAGCGAGGTCACGATCGAGAGCTCCTGGGACGGGGCGGGGGGGATCGCCGGGGTCTTCGAGGGCTTCTTCGCGCCGAAGGGGCTCCGGCGGATCTACGGCCGGGTCCTGGGACAGCTCGGCGACGCCGTCCGCGCCTGAACGGTCGAGCGCCGCCATCACGGGACCTTCGCGGCGACCGAGGTGCCCAGGACGTGACCGCGCCGGTCCAGCGGCTGCACGGCGACGTACGCCTCGTGGTGGGGCAGGCGGACGGCCGTCTCGAACGCCGTCCTGCGCCCGCCGGCCACCGGCTTGAGCGTGGTCGGCGAGCCGCCGCCGAGCACCCGCCACCGCGCCACCCGGGTGGCGCCGTTCCAGCTCGCATACACGGTCGTGGTGCCGCGGTCGACCCGGGCGGACACCGAAGGCCTCGTCAGTGGCATCCCGCTCCAGGGGAGGCGGAATGCGCGGTAGCTGGAGTTGGCACCGACGAAGTGCGCGTCGAATACCGGCCGCCCCTTGGAGTTGAACTCGGTCAGGTACGGGATGCCGCCCCAGCCGACGAACTGATCGCCGTTGGGCAGCGGTTGCAGGCTCCCCTCGTACTCGGCGAGGAGCCCCGGCTGGTGCTCGTCCTGCAGTACCAGCGAGGCCGACCTGTGGGCGAAGTCGAGGCGCAGCGTGATCCCGCGTGAGCGCCTGTGCACGATCGGCGGGCCGGCCCCGTCGTCGAAGATCGTGATCTCGTCGGAGCCGAGCATCCGCGCGTCGTGCTGGAACATGAACGAGGTGTTGGTCCCCATCTTGAACGTCGACGTCTTGCCGCCGAGCGTCCAGTTCGTCGTCCCGGTCTGATGTGACAGGTCGTAGACGGCCCAGGTGTTGCGGGCAGAGACGACGAGGCTGCCGTCTCCCGCCTCGGCGACCGAGTTGATGTGGAAGTAGTCCCAGGGGTGGCCGCTCTGGGCGGGCGCCGGCTGATGGCTGCGCGTCACCGGGACGTGATCGAGGCTGTCCCACTGGTAGAGCACGAGCCCCGTGGGGATGTCGATCTCCTGCGCGACGGCGTCGAGCACGACATCGTCCGACGAGCCGTTCTTGACCCCGCGAGTGTTGGAGTGGACGGGGTAATAGGCGGTGACCAGCGCCGTGTCCTGGGAGGTGAGCTCGAACTCGTGCAGGTCCGCCCGGAGCCCGTTGCCGGCCCGGACCGTGGCCACCGGCCGGTATGAGCTGGAGTAGATCTCATTCTCGCCGGTGCCGACACCGCCGTTGATCGTCCCCTGCCACCACGTCAGCACCGGCTTGCCCTGGTAGGTCTGCGTGCGGAAGTCGGTGGCGCTCTCCCCCTTGGAGACCGACTTGAACCAGATCAACCCGCCGTACGGGCCGAGGATCTCAGGTCCGCGCTGCACGGGACCGTCCTGCGGCGCGAGGAAGAGATCGCCCGGCGCCGCGCCGTGCGGGAGCTTGGTCACGTTCACCGTGGCCGGAAACAGCTGCGGAGCGGAGACGAAGCGATTGATGTCGCCGCGAACCCGTGGCGCCGTCGTCGGCGGGGCGACCTTGATGGGCCCGGCGGGGTCGGCCACGGAGAAGCTGTACGTGCCGTTGCGGCCGCCGACGATGTTCAGTCCCGTCGTGACCGTCACCGTCTCGCCCTTGCTGAACGGCTTGCTCGGCAGGAAGCTGCCGCCCCGGCCGTCGGAGTCCGACAGGATGCGACCGGCATGAACGCCGGTCTTGGAGCCGCTGACGATCATGGTTCCGAACTGGGACACCGGGACCCCTCGGAACGTGATCTGGGTGGAGGGGGCCGCCACATGTCCGCCGGGGACGGGGAACACGTTGACGGGAGCTCCGGCGGCTCGCGAGCCGCCCGGGGACGCCAGGACGAGGACCGTGGTGCCGGCGGCGGCCACGACCCCCAGCAGCAGCCGGCCGGCGAGCCGGGACCGTCGAAATGGCAGCCTGACTGCGGGCATGGGTCTTCCTCTGTTCGTAACCGGGCGTGCTGCCGCTCCCCGGCCGAGGGCGGTGCTTGGAGCTGCGGGTCCCGGGAACGTACGGAGTGGCCCGTAAGGCCTCGGTAAGGTGGTTTGGTTAGTGACCGATGTGGGTTGCGTTAGGCGTGGCCCGCCGCCCAGCAGGCGGCCGCGCCGTGGCACCCCTCGAGGCGGGTCAGCCGGTCATGGAGGGACGCCAGCTGGCTCGCGGGCAGGCTGTCCGCGAGGTTGTCCAGCTCGTACGGATCGCTCTGGAGGTCGTAGAACGCACGCTCGCCGTCGATGTACTCGACGTACAGGAAGCGCTTGGTCCGCATCGCCTCGTATGACGGCGGATTGCCGCTGACCCCCGCCTGGAGGTCCGGATCCGTGTAGGTGGGCAGGGGGTGGTGGTGCTCCACCAGGATCGCCGTCCGCCAGTCGCCCGGCGTCTGGCCGCGCAGCAGCCCGAGCAGGCTGTGCCCGTCGGCGGGGAGCGAGGTTCCGCCCATCGCCGCGAACGTATCGGCGAGGTCGACGTTCTCGGCCATGGCGTTGGTGGAGCTGTCCGCCGCGATCCCGGGACCGGCCACCACCAGCGGGACGTGGATGTCGGTGTCGAACGCGGTGAGCTTGCCCGGCATCATCCGGTACTCACCGGTGTGCAGCCCGTTGTCGGAGCTGAACACGATGTACGTGTTGCCCAGCTGGTGACGGCGGACCAGCGCCTCCTGGACCCGGGCGAGCATGCTGTCGACAGACTGCACCGACTGGACCCGCCGACGGAAGGCCAGATCGATACGACCGAGCTGCTGCGCGGTCAGGGGCGGGTGGTTGGCGAGCCACTGAGGCGAATTGACCGGGAGCGAGTCGAAGCTGGGCGGCCGCGGGGCCCGCAGCCCCGGGAACGTCTTCGCATCCCGCGGAGCCGGCGTGTACGGGGAGTGAGGCGAGAATGTCGCCAGCTCGAGGAAGAACGGTCGGCCGGTCTGTGCCGAGCGGTCGATGAACTGCACGCCGCGCCGGGCCAGCACGTCGGTGAGGTAATCGCGAGGGCGATGGCCGAACCGGTGAACCGTCCCGTTGATGTTCATCGGGTAGTTGAACTCCGGATAGCCCCAGCCGGCGACGTCCCATTCATTCCAGCCCGGCGGCATGTATCCGGTGGGGAGCGGCGACCGGTTGGGCCCGTCCAGGTAGCCGTTGAGGTACTTGCCCATCATCGCCGTCCGGTATCCGGCGCGCTGGAGAGCGAGGTTGAACGTGCTGCGCTCGTCGCCGTGACTGAAGAACGCGCCGATGCCCCCGTCGGCGCCGGCGTTGGTCCATACGCCGCTGTCGTGAGGAAAGTTGCCGGTGAAGATCGAGGCCCGGGACGGGCAGCACAGCGAGTCCGACACGAAGTAGTCGTTGAACGTCATGCCGCGCGCCTCCAGGGACTGGACCTGGGGCATGAACCGCATGAGATCCATCGAGAGGTCGTCGGTCAGGACGAAGACGATGTTGGGGCGACGGCCGGCTGGGCTCCCGGGTGCAGTGGCGCCCGGGGCGCCCGGGACGCCGGCAGCTGCGGACTGGCGGACGCCCGCGGCCGGACGCGCCGAGTGCGTGGCGCTGCCGAGGACGGCGACAATTCCGAGGACAGCCGCCAGGACCGCGGCGGCGACCGCGATCAGGACGCCGCGCCGCCACCGGCCCGCTGAAGAAGACGAGTTGTGCGAGATCACCGAACGAGGATCGCCGGCCGGCCGCTGAATCCAGACCACGGCGTCCAGAACACCCCGGCGCTGCGGAATGTTCCGGCGCCGGCCACCACCACGTCAGCGACGGGGGCAGGGCGTCAGCGCGCTGACCGCCTGGAGTCCGACATCGCCTGATCGACCCGTTCCGGCCGCAGCAGGCACGGGGACAGGGGGCTCAGGGGCGCCCGGGTCGGCGTCCAGCCCGCGGATCAGGATGGCCAGAAAGCGCCGCCTCAGTCGGTCTGGTGCTTGGCGGCGTGCCGACGCAGTATCCGGGCTGGCGCATCAGCATGTACGCCGACTCTAGAAGTCCTCGAAGCTGTCGTCCCAGCCACCGCGGGGATGCGCGATCGCCGCCTGCGCCGCGGCGATCCGAGCGATGGGGACGCGGAAGGCGGAGCACGAGACGTAGTCCAGCCCCGCCTCGTGAAAGAACTCGATCGAGTCCGGGTCGCCGCCGTGCTCGCCGCAGATCCCCAGCTTGAGGCCCGGCCGGGCTTCACGCCCCACCCACGCGCCGAGCCGGACGAGCCAGCCGACGCCGGGCTTGTCGATCGTCTCGAACGGGCTGCGATCGATGATCTTGCGCTCCATGTACGTGGGGACGAACTTGGATTCGACGTCATCGCGGCTGAAGCCGAGCGCGGTCTGGGTCAGGTCGTTGGTGCCGAACGAGAAGAAGTCGGCGTGTTCGGCGATGAGGTTGGCGACAAAGCAGGCGCGGGGCAGCTCGATCATCGTCCCCACGGTGTAGTCGTCGCCGACCTCGAGCCCCTCCTCGTCGCCGACGCGGACGACGAGCTCGCGCATCAGCTCGATCTCGTGCTCGTAGTCGACGAGCGGGATCATGATCTCCGGGTGGGGCGGCTGATCGGCGGCCTTGGCGGCGCGCAGGATCGCGTGGACCTGCATCTCGTAGATCTCCGGGTACAGGATGCCCAGCCGGCAGCCCCGGGTCCCGAGCATGGGGTTCTCCTCCGAGATCTCCTCGACCCGGGCCATGAGCCGTTCCAGCTCGTCCAGGTCATGTGACTCCTCGATGCGCGCCCGTTCGACCTGCGCCGCCAGGTCCGGCCGGCTCGGCAGGAACTCGTGGAGCGGCGGATCGAGCAGACGGATCGTCACGGGGAGGCCGGCCATGGCCTCGAACAGACCCTCGAAGTCCTGCTGCTGGAGCGGCAGCAGATCCGACAGCGCCTCACGACGGGCGTCGCGGGTGTCGGCCATGATCATCGCCCGCATCTTCGGCTGGCGGTCCTCGGCGATGAACATGTGCTCGGTCCGGCACAGGCCGATCCCCTCGGCGCCGAGCTCGCGCGCCCGGCGGGCGTCCTCGGGCGCATCGGCGTTGGCCCGGACCCCCAGGTCGCGGATCTCATCGGCCCAGCTCAGGACCTGCTGGAAGTTGTCGTCCACCCGCGCCTCGACCAGAGGGACGTCGTCGACAGTCACACAGCCCCGGGTCCCGTCGATGGCGATGGCATCGCCCTCGTGCAGCTGCGTCCCGTCCACCGTCACGGTCTTGTTCTGCAGGTCGATCACCAGCGCCTGGGCGCCCACCACCGCGGGGCGTCCCATGCCGCGCGCCACCAGCGCCGCGTGGGAGGCCTTGCCGCCCTCGGAGGTCAAGATCCCCTTGGCGGCATGAAAGCCGGCGACGTCCTCGGCGTCGGTGAACGGACGGACCAGGATCACGTCGCGCCCCTCCTCGGCAGCGGCCACCGCCGCCGCCGCGGTGAACACGATCTCCCCCTTCGCCGCTCCGGGCGACGCATTCACACCGCCGGCCAGAACGGCGAACTCCGCAGACGGGTCGAACGTGGGGTGCAGCAGCGCGTCCAGGGTCCCGGCGTCGATGGTCAGCAGCGCCTCCTCCCGGGTCAGCAGCTCCTCCGAGACGGCGTCGACGGCGAAGCGGACCGCGGCCTGCGCCGGCCGCTTGGCGTTGCGGGTCTGGAGCATGTACAGCTGCCCCTCCTCGACGGTGAACTCGGTGTCCTGCATGTCCTTGTAGTGCAGCTCGAGCGTGTGCAGGATCTCCATCAGCTGGTCGCGGGCCTGGGGCAGCCAGTCCTTCATGTCGGCGATGTCGCGCGGGGTCCGGACGCCGGAGACGACGTCCTCTCCCTGGGCATTGGGCAGGAAGTCGCCGCTGGGCTCCGGCGCCCCGGTCACCTCGTCGCGTGAGAAGGCCACTCCGGAGCCGGACGTGTCGCCCTTGTTGCCGAACACCATCTGCTGGACGTTGACCGCGGTGCCCCAGTCGTCCGGGATGTGGTTCTGGCGGCGGTACTCGACGGCGCGCGCGCCGACCCAGGAGTCGAAGACGGCGCGGATGGCGAGCCGCAGCTGCTCCTGAGGCTCCTGGGGAAACTCCTCGCCGGTCTCCTGCCGGTAGATATCCGTGAACGTCGCCGTCAGCTTCTTGAGGGCGTCCACGTCGAGGTCGGTGTCCTCGGTGACGCCGCGCTGGGACTTGGCGTCCGTGATCGCGTCCTCGAACCGCTCGCCGGGGATCCCGCGCGAGACGTTGCCGAACATCTGGACGAACCGGCGGTAGGAGTCCCAGGCGAACCGCTCGTTGTCGGTGCTGTCCGCCAGCCCCTTGACCGACTCGTCGTTGAGGCCCAGGTTGAGGACGGTGTCCAGCATCCCCGGCATCGACTCCCGCGCGCCGGACCGCACCGACACCAGAAGCGGATCCTCGCGGTCGCCCAGGCGCTTGCCCGCGCGCTCCTGCAGGCGTTCGAGCGCCTCGGCCACCTGCTCGGCCATGCCCTCCGGCTCCTCGCGATCGGCGCGCATGTATTCGACGCACGCCGCGGTCGTGATGGTGAAGCCGGCGGGCACGCGTTCGGCGCCCAGCACCCGCGTCATCTCCGCGACGTTCGCGCCCTTGCCTCCCAGAAGCTCGCGCATGTCCTTGGAGCCCTCCGAGAAGTCATAGACCCACTTCATCACGGGCGATCGTACCCGGACGGAGGGTGCCGGAGCACCGGCGACTCTGCGAGCTGGATGGGCTTCGTCAGGCCCTGCCGGCCGCCAGGGCTCGCGGCTCCAGGACGAAGGCCTCGGCCAGGAGCTCGTAGGAGCGGCGCCGCATTCCGTGGTCATGCGTGATCGTCACCACGATCACCTCATCCGCGCCGTAGGCACTCGCCACCTCCTCGAGTCCGGCGCGGACCTTCTCCGGCGACCCGACGACGCCCCGGCGCCCGGGGATCTCACCGGATGGGGTCAGCCGCGCCTCGCCAGACAGGAACTCGGTGGCCTGGTCAGGCGGCGGAACCGCGATGAGCTCGCCCCGGCGCAGCTTGGTGAACGACATCCGGCTGCTCGACGCCAGGTACTCGGCCTCCTCGTCGCTGGGCGCGCACAGGGCCCAGACGGCGACGGCCAGGCGCGGGGCCTGGAGGTCGCGGGCCGGGGTGAAGCGCTGCCGGTACAGATCGGCGATGTGGGCGCCGCGCGGGTTGATGAAGTCGGCGAAGGCGTACCGGAGTCCCAGCTCGCCGGCCCAGAGCGCGCTCTGCTCCGAGGAGCCGAGCAGCCACGGTTCCGGGAGCTGCGGGCGGCCGGGGAGGGTGGCGGCCAGATGGCGGAACGGGTGGTCCTCCGGCAGGTTGTCCTCGAAGTAGGCCAGGAGCTCGGCGAGCTGCTGGGGGAAGTCGTCCGGCGCCGCCTGGCGGCGGTCGCGCTGGAGGGCGAACGTCGTCAGCGGGTCGGTGCCGGCGGCGCGGCCGAGACCGAGGTCGATGCGGCCCGGGAACAGTGCGGCGAGGATGGTGAACGACTCGGCCACCTTCAGCGGGCTGTAGTGCGGGAGCATGACCCCGCCGCTGCCGACCCTGATGCCCTCGGTCGCCGCCGCGATCGGCCCAATCAGGACCTCGGGGCTCGGCCCGGCGAGCATCGGGCCTCCGTGATGCTCGGCGACCCAATAGCGGTTGTACCCCAGCTCGTCGGTCAGCCGGGCCAGGTCGATGGTGTTGTGCAGCGCCTGAGCCCCGGTCGAGCCCTGGGCGATCGGCGACTGGTCGAGAACGGAGAGGAGCACGCTTGAGATGCTAGAAAGCCGCGGATGGCGGTCCGCACCCGCGAGCTCAGGCAGGTCGTCGCCACCCGGTATGTGACGCCGCTGCGCGAGGGTGGATCGCTGCCCGGGCTGGTGGAGGCCGACGACGACGGCCTGTACGTGACGAAGTTCCGCGGCGCCGGGCAGGGGCTGCGCGCGCTCGTCGCCGAGGTGATCATCGGCGAGTTGGCGCGAGCGGCCGACCTGCTGGTGCCGGAGCTGGTGGGGATCGTTCTGGACGCCCGCCTTGGCGCCGCCGAGCCTGACCCGGAGATCCAGGACCTGATCACGGGAAGCTCCGGGCTGAACCTCGGGGTCGACTTCCTCCCCGGGGCTCTGCCCTACACCGCGGCGGGTGTGTGGCAGCCGCCGGCCGACCTGGCCGCCGACATCGTCTGGCTCGACACGTTCTCCACGAACGTCGACCGGTCCGCGCGCAATCCCAACCTTCTGCTGTGGCATGAGCGCCTGTGGC
The DNA here is from genome assembly GCA_035551855.1 of Solirubrobacteraceae bacterium. Classification (GTDB taxonomy): domain Bacteria; phylum Actinomycetota; class Thermoleophilia; order Solirubrobacterales; family Solirubrobacteraceae; genus Palsa-465. Next base: position 4,548 of record DASZMK010000017.1, on the reverse strand, counting down.
TGATCGACCACGGCGCCGGGCTCTACCTCCAGCACGGCGGGCTGGATCCCGCTCAGGCCGATCGGCCGTTCCCGCTGATCGCCGAGCACGTCCTGCTTCCCCGGGCCGGCTCGGTGTTGGAGGCGGACGGGCGGATGCGCCAACGGCTCGATGCCGGTGCGGTGGAGGCGGCGGTGGGGCGGGTGCCGCAGGAGTGGTTCGCCGGCGCCGACCCGGCCGGCGTATACGTCGAGTACCTGACGCGGCGGCTGGCGGACGGGGGCTTCGTGGAGGAGGCGGAACGTGTCCGCACCGGCCGGTAGCCCGTTCAGCTACCTGATCCTTCGCGTCGTCCCGTCGGTGGAGCGCGGCGAATGCTTCAACGTCGGCGTCGCGCTCTTCTGCCGGCAGATGGGGTTCCTGGGCGTGCGCGTCGCCCTGGACCCGTCGCGGCTGGCGATGCTGGCCCCGGACGTGCCGGCCGCCGAGTTGGAGGAGCACCTGAGTGCCCTGGTCCGGGTGGCGGAGGGGGCGCCGGACGCCGGTCCGATTGCCGCGCTGTCACAGTCGGAGCGGTTCGGCTGGCTGGCCGCGCCATCGAGCACGATCGTCCAGCCGTCCGCCGTCCACACCGGGCTGTCCGCCGATCCGGCCGAGACCCTGGCGGGACTCTTCGGCCGGCTGGTCGGCTGATCGGCTGGTCGGCTGGTCGGCTGGCGGCGATCACCCCGCGAGAATCGCTGGCCGGCGGATCGACTGGCGGCGATCCGGTTCGAGAATCGCCGGAGCGACTCTCGGTGGCTCAGGCGGCTGGACGGTCTCAGGCGGCCGCGGCGACTTGAGGCTCGCCCTCGGCGGCTCTGGCGATCCGCTCGTCCTCCTCGGTGTGGACGATCAGGACGGGGAGCTGGCTGTGGTTGAGGGCGTAGTGGCTGACGCTGCCCAGGACGGAGGCCGTGAGCGCGCCGCGCCCGCGTGAGCCCATCACGACGAGGTCATGGGCACCCGTGCGGATGCGATCCATGAGGGCCTCGCGGATCGGCTCCGTGCTGAGGATCTTGGTCACGGGAATCGATGCCGGCACACGGTCGACCGCAGCCCGGAGCACCTCCTGCGCCTCGGTCATCAGCTCCGCCGAGAGACTCTCGATGCCGGTTGCCGTCTCCGGCGTGCACGCCCAGAACGGCGGCCGGCAGATCGCCGTGAGGATCGTAAGGCGCGAGCGCTCGGCGGCGGCGAGGTCAATGGCCTCGGTCAGGGCTCGGTCCGCGTGGACAGAGCCGTCGACGCAAACGAGAATGTTGTGGAACATGGCGACACCCAAGGGGGACGTTATTGGCATGCTAAAGATTAGCAAGCCAAGGATTGTTAGCCTAGGGGGTATGGACGTCCCGGCTCGGTCATCCGGCAGCGGAAACGGGCGCGCCGCGGCGGACCCGCGGGCCGAGGGTTTCCTCGACGCGTTCGAGACCCTGGCCCAGGCGGTTCGCCGGGCGCGGGGCGCGGCGGTCCAGGACGCGCCGGATCGCCTGACGCTGTCTCAGTACTCGCTGCTGACCTCACTGGCCACGGGGAGCAGCGCACGGGTCTCGGATCTGGCTGGAGAGGCCGGCATCACGCCGTCCACGGCGTCGCGGATCCTCGATGCCCTGGAGCGGCGCGACGTCGTGCGCCGCGACCGCGCACCGGAGGATCGCCGCGTCGTCGTCGTCTCCCTCACGGACACCGGCCGTGAGGCGCTGCACCGCCAGGACGAATGGATGCGCGCGCGCCAGATGACCTTCTTCGACGACCTACCGGGACCTGAGCGCGACGTGGTGTCGGATCTGCTCGTGCGTCTCGCCGACCTCATCGACGAGCTCAACACCGGGCCGGCGGACTGACGGGGCCCACGCCGGCGAACGGCCGGTCGCCGGGCCCACGCCGGCACCGGCCGGTCGCTTCACAACCGGTCAACACGAGCGCCACTGCCCGGCCACATCAGCGCGGAGGTGCGGTCGTATAACCGGTGGGGTCACTCGCCGGGCGCCTCCTCCTCCTCCTCGGGCGCCCGGCGAGCGCCGGGATCATGGGGACCCGGTCTTCCCCTGCCCGGCCGGCCGGACGAGCAGGCGACGATGGGGGGCGCATCGTCCCGTCTCGCGGGCACATCCCGCCTCGCACCACAACCCCCCGTCTGTCGGTTGTTGACCGGCGGTCGCTGGTATCGGCGGGGGAGTTCGCGCAGCGTGTCGGCTCATGAGCTCCATCCTCCCCGACGCGCCTGACCTTGCCCCGGGACCCGCTGTCGTGCCGCGCACCGGCGCCGTCGCCGCCTCGGTTGCGGTGAGCGTGCCGGAGACCTCGATCTCCAGCGCCGACCTGGGCGCCCGGCTGGGCGTGGACAGCGACTGGATCGCCCGGCGGACCGGCATCCAGTCCCGGCGCATCGCGGAGCCGCACGAGCGCCTGGAGACGCACGCCACCACGTGCGCGCAGGCCGCGCTGCGGCAGGCGGGCCTCGATCCACAGGACCTCGACCTGGTGATCGTCGCCACCAGCACCGCGGACGAGCTGATGCCGAACACCGCGCCGCTCGTCGCCCATGCCCTCGGCGCCACCCGGGCGGGCGCCTTCGATGTCGGCTCGGCGTGCACGGGGTTCCTGTCCGCGCTCGCAGTGGGGGCTGCGCAGATCGAGGCCGGGCGCGCGCGCAGCGCGGTGGTCATCGGCGCTGACTTCATGTCGCGCATCACCGACCCCACCGACCGCTCCACGGCCGCCGTCTTTGCCGACGGCGCCGGTGCGGTCGTGCTGGAGCAGACGGCGGCCCCCGGCCGGATCGGCCCGGTCATCCTCGGCAGCGATGGAGCCGGAGCCGGACACATCATCGCCGACCGGTCCTCCGGGACGATCCAGATGCGCGGACACGAGACGTTCCGCGAGGCGGTGGCCCGCCTGTCGCTCTGCACCCAGCAGGCGGCGCGCGCCGCCGAGGTGCGGCTCGACGACATCGACCTGTTCGTCTATCACCAGGCCAACGGGCGGATCCTCGCCGCCGTGGGTGAGCGGCTGGGGCTGCCGTCCGAGCGCGTCGTCGACTGCATCGCCGAATACGGCAACACGTCCGCCGCAACGCTTCCGCTGGCGCTCGAGTTCAGCGAGCGCGAGGGCCTGCTCAATCCCGGCGACCGCGTCCTGCTGGGGGCATTCGGCGCCGGCTTCACGTGGGGTGCGACCGTGATCGAGTGGGGGCGCCGGTGAGCGCCCGTGGCACGCGCAGTCCCGCCACCTCGGAGCCGGACCAGACGATGGCGCCCCTGGAGCGGCTCGAGTCGCTCGGCGACCCGGGCTCGCTTCAGCTGATCTCGCCCGGCGACCCGGACTCGCTTCAGCTGATCTTGCCCGCCGACAAGCGCGGCCGGCTGCAGTGGGGCTTCGGAACATTGGTGCACGGCCGGTGAGCACCTCGACCGGTGATGTCCTGCTCACCGGGACGACCGGCTTCATCGGCATGGAGCTGCTCGCGCGGTACCTGGAGCGCAGCGACCGCCACGTCGTCACTCTGGTGCGGGCCGACAGCCCGGACGGGGCCCGTACGCGGATCGAAGCGGTTCTGCAGAACCTCTTCGGCGCGGGCTGGCGTGAGCTGGCCGGGCGCGTCGAGGCGGTCGCGGCCGACATGACCGCTCCGGGCCTCGGCCTGGAGCCGGGCGACCGCGACCGGCTGGCCGAGCGCGTCACGACGATCGTGCACAGCGCGGCGTCGGTGTCGTTCACGCTCCCCCTCGACGAGGCGCGGGAGATCAACGTCGACGGCACGCGGCGGATGCTGGAGTTCGCCGAGCTCGCCCAGGCGCGTGGCGGCCTCGGCTGCTACGGCCACGTCTCCACCGCCTACGTCGCCGGAACGCACGCCGGCCGCTTCTGCGAGCGTGACCTCGACGTCGGCCAGTCCTTCCACAACTCCTACGAGCAGTCCAAGTTCGAGGCCGAGCGGCTCGTCCGCGCCTGCGACGGGCTGCCGAGCAAGATCCTGCGGCCCAGCATCGTCGTGGGAGACCGCAACAGCGGGTGGACGGCGGCCTTCAATGTCCTGTACTGGCCGCTGCGGGCCCTCTCACGCGGGCTGTTCTCCGTCGTGCCGGCGGTCCCGACGGCGCCGGTCGACGTCGTCTCCATCGACTATGTGGCCGATGCCGTCCACGCCCTCTGTGAGCAGAGCGGCGGGGCGGGGGAGACGTACCACCTGATCGCCGGGCCGAACGCCAGCACCATTGCCGAGATCATCGGCCGGGCGAGCCGGTACTTCCGGCGCCCGGCTCCGGAGGTGCTGTCGCCGGCGGAGTTCGCCGCGCTGCCCGCGCACAGCGTGGCCCAGGGTTCGGCGCTGGAGGCCGGACAGGCCTACTTCCCGTACTTCTCCATCGACACCGTCTTCGAGGACGAGGCCACCCGCGCCCGGCTGGAGCCTGAGGGCATTCTGGCCTCGCCTCTGTCCGATTACCTGGAGCGGCTGCTGGACTTCGCCACCCGCAGCCGGTGGGGGAAGCTGCCGATCGCGCGGGTCGACGCCGTCCCCACCTAGTG
>DASZMK010000016.1:0-5359 GCA_035551855.1 Solirubrobacteraceae bacterium | reverse complement strand
AGGCGGGCCAGCCCGGGGCCGTGGGTGACGCCGGACTCGTTGCACCCGGAGAGAACGAAGTAGCCGTCGATCCCGGGCGCCGCGCCGAGGATGTGGCGGCCATCCGGCGTCCAGGTGGGAAGGCCGCTCGCGCGCTCCTTGACGCGGGCGTGTTCGAGTACGGGGATGACGTCGGCGAGGTCGCGGGCGAGGCGCTCGTGGCGCTTCGCCTCGTGGTCTGGGAGGTCTGCGGTGCGCGGCGGGTCGTTGTGGGGCACGCGCTCGGTGGGTCCCAGGCGCTGGGCGATGGCACCGAAGAGCAGGCCGCCGTCCTCGGTGCGGACATAGAAGAGGTCGCGCTCGAAGAACAGCAGCATGGGGAGGCCGGCGGTGACCTGGGGGAGCGGCTCGGTGACGACGCGGGACTCGAGCAGCGGGACGGCGGCGACGTCGATCCCATTGCGCGCGGCGAGGGCGCGGGTCCGGGCGCCGGCGGCGTTGACGAACGCGTTCGTCGCGATGGGGCCGGCGGTCGTCTCGACGGCGGTGACGCGGTCGCCCGTCGTCTGCGCGCGCAGGGCGGCGACGCCGGTGCGAACATCGACTCCGGCGGTCTGGAGCCGGCGACGGAGCGCGTGCATGACAGGCCGGGTCGGGACCTGGCGGCCCTCGGGCTGGTACAGCCCGCCGTAGATGGCTGGGCGGTTGAGCAGCGGCGACAGCCGGCAGGTCTCGTCGGCGTCGACGAGTTCGACGTCGGCGAACGTCCTCTCGCGCTCCTCCTCCTGGCGGAGCATCTCGACGCCCTCTGGCGAGAGGGCGGGGAAGAGGAGGCCGACGCGGCGCACGCCGAGGTCCTCGCCGCTGTCGTGTTGGAGGCGCTCGTAGAACTCGATCCCGTACCGGGCCAGCTCGGCCTCCAATTCGCCGGCCCAGTAGCCGACGAACCCGGCGCCGGCGTGGGTCGTCTGGCTGCCGAGCTGTGGTTCGCGCTCGAGCAGCACGACCGGAGATTGGCCCCGCTCGGCGAGGTGCAGCGCGAGGCTGGCGCCCAGGATCCCGCCGCCGGCGATGACGACCTCCGCGCTCACCAGTCGGCCACCGCCCCATCCGGGTGGAAGTAGCGCATGAGCGGCTCCTGGCGGAAGGGGTACTTGGCCGCCTCGCGTTCGTTGACCTCGACGCCCAGGCCCGGCGCGGTCGGCAGCTTCGCCGTGCCGTTGCTCAGGTCAAGCGTCTCCGACAGCACCTCGTAGCGCCAGGGGACGTCGGCGCGCCACGTCTCCTGGATGACGAAGTTGGGCGTGGCAAAGCCCAGCTGCACCGATGCGGCGTGGCCGATCGGCCCCGTGGAGGAGTGGGGGGCAAGCACGGCGCCGTAGACCTCCGCGAGCGCCGCGATCCGCCGCGCCTCGCCGATCCCCCCGCAGTGGACGAGGTCCGGCTGCAGGACCGAGACCGCGCCGAGGTCCAGCAGCTCGTGGAATGGCTTGCGCAGCGTCAGCCGCTCGCCGGCGGCGAGCGGCACCCAGGTGCGCCGGGCGAGTTCGGCCATCGCCCGCGGCTGATCGGCGGGGCACGCCTCTTCAAAGAACCACGGCCGGTAGGGCTCGAGCACGCGGAAGTACTGGGGGGCCATCGCCGGCGAGGCGCGGCCGTGCATGTCGACCATCAGCTCGACGTCGTCGCCGACCGCCTCCCGTACGGCGCTCATGACCGCGTCCGCGTAGCGCAGGACGCCGGTGCCGTCCAGCGGCGCCGTGCGCGGGATCACCACCTCCAGCTTGATCGCATCGAAGCCGGCCTCGAGCGACTCGAGCGCCTTTTCCTTTGCTTGCTCGGGGTCCAGGGCGTGGTAGACCGAGTCCTTCTCGCCGCCACCGAGGTGGTCATACAGCCGGAGCTCGTCGCGGACGTTGCCGCCGAGCAGCTGCCACACCGGCACGCTGAGCGACTTGCCGAGGATGTCCCAGCACGCCTGCTCGATGCCGGAGATCGCCGACCCCTCCACCATCCCGGGGCGGAAGAAGTGCTGGCGCACCATCATCTGAAACAGATGCTCCACCCGGCGCGGGTCCTCACCGACGAGCAGCGTCTCGAAGTCCTCCACGCACCCCACCACCGCGCGCGTCTTCCACTCCACCGTCGCCTCGCCCCAGCCGACCAGGCCCTCGTCGGTCTGCACCTTGACGAACACCCAGTTGCGCATCTCCGCGCCAACCACGACCGTCGAGAGCCCCGTGATCCTCATCTTGAACGTTCAACAATACCGGTGGCCGGACGTTTCGACCACCCCTGCCGACCGGGCGCGCCCAGCTCAGGCGTCCTGGTAGACGGTGATCTCCTCGGTGTAGAACTCGATGGCCGCCCGGCCCTGCTCATGCGGGCCGTAGCCGGACTCCTTCGTCCCGCCGAAGGGGACGTGCACGTCGGCGCCGGCGGTCTGAGAGTTGACATGCAGGATCCCCGCCTCCAGGTCATCGACGCACCGCTGCGCCGTCGCCAGGCTGTCGGTGAAGACCGCCGCCGACAGGCCGAACCGGGGCCGGTTGGCGCGTTCAATCGCTTCCTCCAGGGTGTGGAAGCGGTACAGCGAGGTGACCGGGCCGAACACCTCCTCGCAGGACAGGAAGTCATCATCGCCCACGTTCTCGAACACGGTCGGCGCGATCAGGTAGGCCTCGTCGTGGGCGCGCTCGCCGCCGGTCAGTACGGTCCCGCCCTCCTCGCGCCCACGGGCGATGCCGAGGAGCACCTCCTCAAACTGACTCTTGTTGACGAGCGGGCCAACCTCGGTCTCCGGATGGGTGGGATCGCCCACCTTCGCGGCGGAGATGCGCTGGGTCAGTCGTTCCCGGAAGCTCTCGTAAAGCGCGTCGTGGACGTAGATCCGGCGCGTGGCCGTGCACTTCTGGCCCGCCGACCAGAACGCTCCGGCGAAGGCGGCCTGGACGGCCCGGTCGAGGTCGGCATCCTGGGCGACGATCAGCGGGTTGTGCCCGCCGAGCTCCAGCTGGACCCGCTTGCCAAGGCCGGCGGCCAGGTCGCGGACGCCGTGGCCGACGAGCACCGAACCGGTGAAGGAGATCGCCCGGATGCGCAGGTCGGCGATGAGCGGCTCACCGACCTCCGAGCCCCGTCCGATGACGACATTGAGCACGCCCTTGGGGAGTTCGGCGTCGGCGAACGCCCGCGCCAGGTGGAGTCCGGTCAGCGGTGCGTCCTGCGCGAGCTTGAGCACGACTGTGTTCCCGTAGGCGAGCGCCGGCGCCGTCTTCCACGCCGGGATCGCGGCCGGGAAGTTCCACGGGGTGATGAGCCCTACCACCCCCAGCGGCCGCCGGCGCGTGTACACGGTCGCGCCAGTCGCCGACTGCTCAAACATCTTGCCGAGCTCGCGCCAGCCCTCGCTACCGAAGAAGCGGAGAATCTGGGCCGCGCGGGCGGCCTCTCCCCGGGACTCGCGCAGCGGCTTGCCCATCTCTCGCGTCATGTCCCGGGCGATCTCATAGACCCGCGCCTCAATCAGCTCGGCGGCGCGGGTGAGGATGGCCCCGCGCCTGGCGGCTGGCAGCTTCGCCCACTGCTTGGCCGCCTGGTCCGCGGCGTCGGCCGCGTCATGAACGTCTTCGGCGCTGGAGCTGGGGAACTCGCCGACGACGTCGCTGGGTCGCCACGGGCTGCGGCGCTCGTAGGTGTTCCCGCTGCGGCTGGGACGCCACTCGCCGGCGATGAAGTTCGCTGCTCTGGTCGGAGTGATGGTGTCGGACATGTGCTCGTCTCCTGTGGGCTCCGTGTCAGATCTTCCTACCAGTCCACGATGGCCTCGTCCTGCCAGAGCCGCCCGTTGGGGGCGTCGGCGGGGAGCGTTGCCAGGTGGAGCGCTGTGCGCGCCGCCTGCGCCGGGTCGACGGGTGCCTCCGGGCCCCCCATCCGCGTACGCATCCACCCCGGGTGCATTGCGCTGACCAGGATGCCGTCTGGTTCGAGTGCCGCAGCCAGGTTGAGCGCCATCATGTTGACCGCCGCCTTCGACATCCGGTACGGGAAGGCCGAGCCATTCTTGGCGACGCTGAAGCGCCCTGAGTCGGAGCTGACAATGACGACCCGCGCCGGCGGCTTGGCCGCGCGTAGCGGGCCGAGCAGCGCCTGGGTGAGAAAGAGTGGCGCGGCGGCGTTGACGGCCATGACCACGTCCCACTGGTCACGGGAGTGGTCCTGGAGGCTACCGGGGCTGCCGATCCCCGCGTTGTGGACGAGCACATGGAGTTGGTCGGTGAGCGCGTGCGCCTGATCCGCGGCCTCGTCGAGGCCCGCCTGGGTCGCGAGGTCCGCCCAAAGCGGCTCCCCACCGACCTCCTCGGCGACGTGTTCCGCGTTCCCGCGCATGCGCGCGTGACACAACACGCGAGCACCCCGTGCCGCGAAGAGATCGGCGATGGCCCGGCCGAGGCCGCGGCTGGTTCCGGTGATGAGTGCAGTCCGCCCGGCGAGACCCGGACTGGATTCGCCCCGGTCCTGCGGTCTATGGTGGCCCTCTTGAACGATCAAGAAACTGTGGCAGATCCTGTCCGCGCCGGCCACGTCGCGCTCATCGGCGCTCCGCCTTGCGCTGCTCTACATAGGCCCCGCATCGGTCGAGCCGTCCGGGCCAGGCCCGCCGGTACTCCTCGATCCATCGCGCAACCTCCTGCAGCTGCGCGGGCCCCAGGCGGCACTGGCGAGCCCGTCCCACCGGCTTGGTGCACGGGCTTCCCCTGTTAAGCGATCTCACGGCGCCGCTGCGGCTCGAGCTCATCGACGCGAAGACATACGACACAGGCGCGGCGCTGCACGTCTACCGCCCCGCGCCTGCGCCTCGTGACCCGGTAGTTGACGAGGAGGGCTTCAGGCACGGCGCGTGACGTCTCGTCTACCTCAGCCCACGAGCTCGTCCGGGAGACCTAGGTTCATGGAATCGAGAGTCGGTACGGTGACCCGGGTGACGCCGAGTTCGGTCCACCCGGTCGTCCTTCGGAACGGCGTCGACATCGAGGATCCGTTGAGGGTCGTTCTCGGCTTCGTAGCCGCTCACTGGCATCTCGACGCAGGCGACCCTTCTGCATGGGCGTCGTTCGATGCGTCGGACCTCAGGCTGGCGAACCGGAGCGGGGCCCGCATCTCGGCGTCAGAGATCGCGGCGATCCTCGAGCGGCGCCGTGAGATTGAGCGAGCCCTCCAGGCGATCGCTCCGCATGCATCTCTTGCCGGAGCGGCGAACTCAGTGCCGTGGCTGGCGCTGACGGAGCTCTTCGACGCTTTCGCGGATATCCGAGGGGTCGGCTTCTCGAAGATGACGAAGGCGCTGCACCCAAAGCGCCGAGCGCTGATCCCGATGCTC
>DASZMK010000015.1:0-56406 GCA_035551855.1 Solirubrobacteraceae bacterium | reverse complement strand
TGGCCGACGTGGCCGCGACCCGCGCCGCCGACGCCGGAATGCTTGTGCTGCGGACCACCGCCGCCGCCCTCGAGCAGGATCTGGGCTGGGGTGTCGCCCGGTCGGCGATCGGTCCCCAGGTTGCCGATGGGCTGCGGGGCGAGCGGTTGCTCCGGGGTGCCGCGGCCGCGGCCGCTCCGCTGTTCGTTGGTCCCAGCGTCCTTCCGGAGGCCGGGCGGGTGGGGGCCGTCCTCCACGGCCTGTACTGGTTGATGTCCGACCTCGCCGGCGAGCGGCCGGTGGCGCTGATCATCGACGACGCCCACTGGACGGATCCCCCGTCGGCCCGGTGGCTGGCCCACCTGGCGGCGCGGAGCAACGACCTGGCGCTGCTGCTGGTCGTCGCCGCCCGCCCCGGGCCCACCGGCGCGTGGTGGCATTCGGTGGCCACGTCCCCGGGCGCCGGCGTGATCACGCTGCGCCCTCTCAGTCGGGCCGGCACGCTGGCGCTGGTTGCCGAGCAGCTGGGCGAGGTCCCGGAGGCCGTGGCCGACGCCTGCCACCGGATCACGGGCGGCAACCCCTTCCTGCTCGGCGAGCTGCTCCGCCACGTCGGAGGGCGGGACGCCGCCTCGACTCCCGAGCACATCCTGGCGCTTCGGCCGGAGTCCATTCGCCGCGCCGTCCTCCTGCGCCTCGGCGAGCTGGGGGAGGCCGCGATCGAGCTGTGCTTCGCCATCGCCATCCTCGGTCAGGCGGCCACCCTGCCGCTGGCCGCGGAGCTGGCCGGCCTGGAGGAGAGCGCGGCCGCCGGGGTGGCGGCGGCGCTGGAGACCGCCGACGTCATCCAGGCCACGCCGCGGCTCCAGTTCGTCCATCCGCTCGTCCTTGACGTGGTCGACCACGAGATCCCGGCCGTGCGCCGCAGCGGACTACACCTGGCGGCGGCGCGGCTGCTGAAGCGCCGGGCCGCGCCACCGAGCCGGCGGGCGCCGCATCTGCTCGCGACCGAGCCCGACGGCCGCACCGAGGTGGTGGAGACGCTGCGGGCGGCGGCCGCCGGGGCGCTGTCGGTGGGCGCTCCGGAGATGGCCACCACCTGCCTGCGCCGCGCCCTCAGGGAGCCGCCGAGCCCCGAAGAGGCGACGCTGGTGCTTACCGACCTCGGTCGGGCCGAGGGCATGCTGGGCGATCCCGGCGGCATCGAGCATCTCCGCACGGCGCACGCCGGCTGCGCCGACCCGGTTCAGCGAGGGTTGATCGCCCGGGAGCTGGTGATCCAGCTGCTCAATCGCGGCGAGATCAAGGAGGTGGTCGCGCTGTGTCACGACGCGGCCTCCGCCCTGCCCGACAGCGAGCGCGAGCTGCGCCTGCAGCTACTGGCCCACGCTCGCACCGCCGCCAGCCAGGACCTGCACATGGCCCCGGCGGATCCGCCCGGCGTCGACGTGACCCGGCTGGCGGGAGCCACCGCCGGAGAGCGGGTCCTGTTGGCCGCGATCGCCAACACGCGCACCCGCAGCAGCACGAGCGCTATGCCCGAGGCGTGCGCGCTCGCCGAGCGCGCGCTCGGCGGTACGGCGCTGCTCCAGGACGTGGGGGCGGATTCCCCCCAGTTCTGGAACGCGGCCATGGTGATGATGTTCGGCGAGCACTACGCGACGGCGCAGCGATTGATCGCCGCGGCGGTGGAGGACAGCCGCCGCCGGGGGTCACCGCGCGGCTACGGCCTGTGCCTGACGTTCGGAAGTCCCCTGCACTTCCGTCTCGGCCGGCTGGCCGAGGCCGCCGAGGACGCCCGGCGGGCGTCCGAGATGTTCGTCGCCGAGCCCCTCGTGCGGGCGCACGCGCTCAGCTTCCTGCTCGAGGCACTGATCGACCAGGGCGCGCTGGACGACGCCAGGGCGGTGGTCGCCGACGGGAGCTTCGCGGCATCGACGTCGTTGGCGGCGTTCACGCGCGTGCGCGGATGCATGGCCCGGCTGCGCCGCCTCGAGGGCGACGCGGCCGGCGCCGCGGCCGACCTCCTGGACGTGGGCCGCGAGCACGGGGACGTGTCGCCGGTCTTCTTTCCGTGGCGGGCCGAGGCCGCCCTGGCCTTCCACGCCGCCGGGGACGGCGAGCAAGCCCGCCGGTTCGCCACCGACGAGGTGATGCGGGGACGGCGGGTGGCCTCCCGCTGGGTCCAGGCCCGGGCCCTGCACGCGCTCGGTGTCGCGGAGGGGTCGCCGGCGCCGCTGGAGCGAGCCGAGGAGCTGACCCGCGGCTGGCCGACCCGGTTGGAGCGGGCGCGGATCCTGGTCGAGCTCGGGGCCGCGCTCCGGCGCCGGGGCCGGATGCGCGACGCGGTCACACCGTTGCGCGAGGGGCTCGATCTGGCCGACCGCTGCGGCGCCCGGCCCTTGGCCACCCGCGCCCGCGAGGAGCTGGCCGCCGCCGGCGCCCGTCCCCGCCGGGCCCGCATCTCCGGTCCCGAAGCGCTCACCCCCAGCGAGCTGCGGGTCTGCCGGATGGCCGCCACCGGGGCGAGCAACCGCGAGATCGCCCAGGCGCTGTTCGTGACGCTGCGCACGGTCGAGACCCACCTGACGCGCAGCTACATGAAGCTGGGGATCGCCGGCCGCGAGGCGCTCGCGGCGGCGCTGCCGGCGGGAACCGAGTGACCGCGTCCGGGGCCGGTCCGCCGTGGATGTCCAAACCGACGCGGCGGCTCCGACCTAGGGATGAACCCCATCCGCCAACGAGCATCGTACCGAGACGCGCGTCAACCGCGGTTCGTAGGTCTACTTGGAGACGGCCACACTGCCGCTTTGTTCTAATGCGAGAAGGCGGCAGATGCTCGCGCCGACACGAAGGCAGGTCTCGAGCGCCGGATCCATAGTCGGACGCTGGCGACAGAGCGCTGACGGTCGTGGCGATCAGCGTGCCGACCGGCGGACCGTGTCGCACATAGGGTGTCCGCACAGTTTTTGCAGTACCGGGGGCTATACGAACGCCTCGCGGGCTGGTTGCCGATCACCACCGGTCGGCTCGCGGTGTAGCCCAACGCCCGCAACGACGAGCGCAACGCCGATGGTCTCGAGCACGGTGGGGATCTGGGTGAGGATGACGATGCCGATCATCACGGCGGTGGCCGGCAGCAGTGACACCATGAGTGCGTACGCGGCCCGGGAGAGCCGGGCCAGCGCAAGCTGATCGGTCACGTAGGGGATGACCGATGACGAGACGCCCACGCCGATACCGGCCAGGAGACCGAGCGGATCACCGAACGCCCGGGCGGCTGCCCACCCTCCGATTGGGGTGATGACGGCGGCGGCGATCACCATCGATGCCGCCAAGCCGTCTATTCCCCGGATCCGCGGTCGTTTGGCCACGCGGTCGGCGAGGATGATGTACGCCGCGAACAGGATCGCGTTGAGAAACGCGAACGCGAGTCCCAGCGGCTGCGCGGTCAGCCGGACGTCGGTGAGGAGGTACACCCCGGGGACGACCAGCGCCAGGGCGGCGGCATTGCGGGCCGATCTGGCTCCGAGCGCCGCCAGCGCGATGACGGGCAGGAATTCGATGGCCGCGACCGTGCCGAGTGGGAGGCGATCGATGGCCATGTAGAAGCAGGCGTTCATGGTGGCGAGCACGCCGCCCCAGGCAAGGAGCAGGCGACGGCCACTCCGATCCTGGGCGAGAAACGCCCGCCACGGCCGGCGCCAGACGGCGAGGATGGCGGCGGCGGAGACGATCCGCAGCCACGCCACGCCGAGCACGTCGACGCGCACGAACAGCAACACGGCAAACGCCGGGCCGAGATAGTGAAAGACGGCACTGATGAGGAAGTAGAGATGGGGCGGCGCTGTGCCGATCGCAGCGGCCACTCCCCGGCGTCCCCGACCGCCATCTCCGACCGGCCCAGGTGCGGTGGGGACGGCGAACGCGGCCATGCGAGGGAGTCTGTCAGCGTGATCTCCGGCGCAACAGGGTCAACCGAAGGTATATTGCGGTCCTTGCCTGCGAAGCTGAAGAGAAGCGCCGTTGTGGCCGAAGATGACCTTCTGGATGCGACGAACCGGCGTCTGCTGGCCGAGCTCCAGAGCGATGCGCGAACGTCACTCGCCGAACTCGGCCGGCGGGTCGGCCTGTCCTCGCCGGCCATCGCGGAGCGGATCAAGCGCCTGGAATCCGCCGGGGTCATCCGTGGCTACCACGCCGACGTCGACCCCCACCGGATCGGCTACACGCTGGGCGTCGTGATCCGGATCCGTCCCGCGCCTCGGCAGCTCGCCGAGGTCGCCACCCTGGCCCGTGACACGCCGGAGGTCATCGAATGCCACCGGGTCACCGGCGATGACTGCTACGTCATGACGGCCTACGTCCGGGACGTCGAGCATCTCGAAGCGCTCATCGACCAGTTCGCTGCCTACGGGCAGACCACCAGCGCGGTCATGCAGTCCTCCCCCGTCGTCCGCCGGGGCATCCTCGCCGGATAACACCCAGCCTGAGAAGCGGGCGCGACCTGAATCCTATCGCCGGGGCTGGCGTGCCCAGGTGATCGTCGTCGTGAGCCTGGCGCCATCCCGGCGGCGGGATTCAGAGGCCGACAGGACGAGCGTATCCGGCTCCCGGAATTCAACCCGCCGGATCTGGGTGGTCCCGACCCAGCTCGGAACGGCCGACACCTCGACGTGGTGGGCGACGGTCGCGGCTTGCTCGTCGACCTCGAACCGGCCGGAGTACGCGATGTAGTAGGCCTCCGGCTTGCGGTCGTTCTCGTAGGGCCCCGGCTTGGCGAGCTGGGCGGACATGAAGCCGTCAGGCGTGTACAAGATCATCCCCAGCGGGCTGTCTCCCAGGGGGCGATCGGTGTCCTTGCCCTCGGCGCCGGTCACCGTGAATGCGGCCAGGCGCCAACCCCCTATGAGCCGCTCGCGAATACTCGGCTCAGGCATCGAGCTGCTCCTGCAGCTCGTCTTCCACCCGCGCCAGGATGCGCTCCGGGTCAGGGATCAGGCCGGCGTCGACTGCGAGACTCACGCTGATCTCGCCGTTATAGCTGAAGATCATCGCGCACATCGAGAGGCTGCCCGGCTTGGGCGCCCACGCAAGGATTTCCCGCACGGGTGTCCCAGCGAGGTACACCGGATGCGGCGGTCCCGTAACGTTCGTGATCACCGCCGAGGCTGTCGCCGTGTTGGCGTCGGTGAAGGCGCGCTCGACCGTCAGCGGCATCATCCCGGCGATCCGAAGCGTGCCGTAGGAGACAGCGCCCTCGGGCGAGTGTTTGATCTTGACCATGCGGTCGTGGATTTCCGCCAGTCGCTGGTGCGGGTCGCCGAGGCCGAGAGGCAGCGTGAGGAGCCCGAGTCCGAACCTGTTGCCCATCTCGCGAGGGATCGGCTCGCTGAGTGGACGGAGGTTGATCGGCACGCTGACGTGGATCTCATCGACGCGGCTGCCCCGCTCGCGGAGGTAACTGCTCAGCGCACCGGTCACCACGCCGAGCATCACGTCGTTGACCGTGGCGTCTGCTGCGTGGGCGGTGCGTTTGACCGCAGCGAGACCGACGGGCCGAGTCGTCGCCACCCGCTGGGCGACCCCGAGCCGGCCCTTCAGCACCGTGCCCGCGTCGGAGCCGGCGACCGGCGGCCGGACGAGGGCTTGCGTGAAGGTCCGGGCGCCGCGGATGAGATCTCCGAGCTGCTCCCGGTCAGAGCGTGTCGGCACTGAGGCGTTGGCGGAGGGATGCGCGGGCGCGACGCCACCGTCCGGCGCGTCATCGGTCAGCGACAGCATCACGCGGGAGAGCGCGATCCCATCCCCAATGCAGTGGTGGACCCGTGCAATGATCGCGCAGCCCACACCGTAGCCCTCGACGAGGTACATGTCCCAGAGTGGACGGGACCGGTCGAGCGGCGTGGCCATCAGATCGGCAACAAGCTCCAGCAGAGCCGCCTGGTCGCCCGGCTCCCGGAGGGCGAGGCGATGGAAATGACGCTCGAGGTCGAAGTACGAGTCATCCTCCCACGCGACCGGTCCCGAGGGGAGGCGTGACTCGACGACGCGCCGGCTGAAGCGCGGGTAGCGCTCGACCAGGCGCTCCCGGCACAGCTTTTTGACGCTCTCCCAATCCACCATGCCGCCGAACGAGACGACCATGTTGACGACCATCAGGTTCGTCCGCCGGTCCATGTGCAGCCACGCCACGTCAGCCGCTGGCATGCGGCGGCGCCGAGCGGTCGAGGTCCGGGTCATCTCGCCAGCGCCCGTGGCACCGCGACGCGGAGGTGTTCGAGGAGGGCCGCGAGCTTGTGGTCCAACTCGACCCCTACCTCGGTGATCGCGGGATCACCGAAGCTGGCGAACCGGGTGCTCGGCTGGTCGACGCTGAACCAGGTGGTGCCGTCGGTGTCCTCGTGGATCGCCGTGCGTAGCGGCGCGTAGAGCATGATGCCCGGGTTGTGGCGGTACATGCGCTCGGCGATGGTGTGGTTGCCCATCAGGTACGACGAGCAGTGCGGGAGATCACCGGCGAGCCGCATCAGGGCCCCGGCGTCGATCGTCCAGTAGCGGATGAAATGGTGGGGCGCGTTCTCGGCGGCGGCGCGCAGAACGGAGTCCCACCCGGCCCCCTCACGCACGAGCGCGGCGTACCCCTCGGAGTCCAGGCTCGGCACGCTGCGCTCGTAGCGGTCGCGAAACTCCGCAAAGCCGGTGGTGACGGCGATGGTCAGCCGGTGTGTCTCGTGGGGGTGGGCCGTGACGGTCACAGGTGACGTCATCCATCGCATACGAGAACCCCTTGCCGACGCAGTGAATCGATCTCGGCGACGTCGTAGCCAAGCTCCGCCAGGACCTCGTCGTTGTGTTCGCCCCGCCGCGCCGGCACCCTCCGCGGCTCGCCGTCGTCGTCGCTGAAGTGCCAGGGCCGCCCCGGCACGGTGATCTCGCCCCCGTTGCGGTCAGGCACCGTGCGCGTCGCGACCCACTGCTTTGCCCAGTCGCTCCCGGCGATGCCCTCGACGCTGCGCATCCGGCCCGTGGCGATCTTCGCCTCGTCGAACTGCGCGTCGAGCGAGGCCATGTCATCGAACGTCCAGATCCACTCCTGCACGATCGCGTGCAGCTCATCCACGTGCTGCGCACGCGCCTCCGGCGTGGCAAAGCGCGGGTCGTCGGCGAGATCAGGGCGCCGCATCGCGGCGAGGTAGAAGCGGAACGACATGCTGCCGACAAGGCTCATCGGGCTGACGAATGTCTCGCCGTCCGGCGCGATGAAGAAGGCGGCGTCCGTTGCACCGAGGATCGGCGGCTCCGCCCCCAGATCCTCGCCCCCCAGGTCGACGTGCACGCGCTCGTTGATCGCGAGCATCACCGCCGCCATCGCGACGTCGACGTACTGGCCCTCGCCCGTACGGTCCCGGTGCTGCAACGCAGCCAGGATGGCGATCGTGGCGTGCAGCCCCGTGTAGACATCGGCGTGCGAGAGCGAATCGGTGGCCAGCCGCCCAAACTGCGCCTCGGTGGTCGCGGTGATCCCGGCTTCCGCCTGCACCGTCGGCGCGTACGCCGAGCGCGAGCGCCACGAGCCGTGTTGCCCATAGCCGGTGATCGATGCGTACACCGCGCGTGGATTGCGTTCGGCGACGCGGTCGTAGCCGAGCCCGAACGACGGCAACGTGCCGGGGCGAAAGCTCTCGACGATCACGTCCGCCCAGTCACACAAGCGCAGCGCCACCTCGAGCGCGCCCGCGACGTTGAGGTCGATCGATACGTTGCGCTTGCCCGCGTTCTGTTGCGCGTAATAGCCGGAGATGCCGTCCTTGCGGGGGACCGCCTGGCGCGACAGGTCGCCGCTCGGCGGCTCCAGCTTGATCACCTCGGCGCCGAGGTCGAGCAGCGTCTCCGCGCACAGTGGTCCCGCCAGGACGCGGGTGAAGTCAAGGACGTGGGTGCCGGCGAGAGGCCCAGGCATCGTCAGCGTCCCGCGAAACGTGCCAGTCCCGGGCCGTTGTCCCGGAGCGACTCCACCCCGGCCCGGAAGTCCGCTGAGCGGAAGATCGGCTTCTGCAGCTCGCCCATCGCCTCGTCGGCCGCGGCCACGCCCCGGCTCACCGCAACCGACACGAGCGCCTTGGTGGCCGCGTGGGCCACGGTCGGCCCGCCTGCCAGCTCACGGGCGAGCGTCATCACCGCGACCTCGAGCTGCTCGTCGCCGACGACCCGATTGATCACGTTCCAGCGCTCCAGCGTGCGCGCGTCATAACGGCGGCCGAGCATCGCCATCTCCTTCGCTCGCGCCGCTCCCGCCCGCTGCGCGACGCGCTGGATCCCCCCCATCAGTGGATGCACGCCGACCGTCGCCTCGACCGAGCCCAGCTTCGCCGACTCAGCGGCCACCACCAGGTCGCTGGCAAGCGCCAGCTCGAACCCGCCGCCGACGCACACCCCATGCACCGCGGCGACAACCGGGATCGGCAGCTCATCAAACGCGCGAAGGACCTCGAGCATCGGCCACTCGATGACGCCGTCGCCATTTTCGGCGGCCGGCAGCATGACATCGAGATTGGCGCCGGCAGAGAAATGACGCAGCCCGCTTCGGAGGACGACTGCCCGGGCACCCTCCGCCGCCGCCCATCCGAGCGCCTCGACGATCATCCTCGACAGCACGGGGTCGAGGAGATTGTGCGGGGGATAGCTCATCGTCAGGATCCCCACCGTTCCGTCGATTCTGCGCTCGACCCCCGGCCGAAGCTGGCTTGCAATTTGCATGTCAGTCATGCACAGCAACCTACCGGGGAGGGCCTGGGTCAGCCACTGTTCCGCCGGACAGGTCCCGCCCTCCCTTCTGTGCATCACCGGTCATGGGATTCCCGGAGTTGCGTCCCCGCGTCAGCGGCCCTGGAACTCGAGCACGGGTCGAGGCCTGCCGGCCCTGATCGCGTTGACCGCGGACGCCAGGCCGGCCTCGACGTCGTGGGTCTCGAACAGGGGCATGGCGATGTCGAGCATGGTCTCGTCCGCGGCGGCGACGCCGCCGACCGCCCAGGCGCGCAGCAGCGCCTTGTGCGCGGCATAGGCGCGGGTCGGGCCCTTCGCGACGCGCTGGGCGAAGACGCCGGCCTCGTGGAAGAGCGCCTCGTCGGCGACCACGCGATTCACCACGCCGGCGGAAGCCATGACCGCGGCTGGAACCTGTTCGGAGGTGAGTGCCCACTCGAAGGCGCGTGATCGCCCGGCGCGCTCGGCGACGCGATAGATGCCGCCGAGCAGAGTGACGATCCCGAGCGTCTGCTCGGGGTGGCCGAAGCGTGCCGATTCGGCCGCGAAGATGACGTCGGCGCGAAGTGCGAGCTCCAACCCGCCACCGAAGCACAGACCGTGGACCGCGGCGATCACCGGGAGGGGCAGCCGCTCGAACTCGTTGAACACGGACGTGTGGCGCTCGAACAACGTCCTGAGCTCGCGCGCGTCCGCGTCCGGCCAGGTCGTGATGTCGCCGCCCCAGCTGAAGTCTGGACCGTCGCTGCGCAGCAGCACGGCGCGGGCGTCGCTGCGGCCGACCTCCTCGAGCGCGTCGGCCAGGTCGCTCGTCATCTGCTCGTCGATTCGGTTCTGGGGCGGATTGTGAAGCGTCAGCGTGGCGACGCCGTCATCGATGAAATGTGTGAGATGGGGCATGACCGACCTGTCGGCGGGGTGGGGGCGTGATCTGCGGGTTGAGGGGCGCGCTTCAGGTGAGGTGCTCGCGGAACCAAGCGCGGGCGGCGCCGCTGGCCTGGCCAAAGCTGGAGAGGTAGGGGTGGAAGTGACCGCCGGGGATGAGTTCGAGTCGCTTGGGCTCGAGCGCGCGCTCGTAGGCCCCGAGCGCCACATCGGTGAGGGTGATCGTGTCCTGCCGCGCCACCACCATCAGCAGCGGGGTCGGCGAGACGCGGCTGATCCACGCGCCGGGCTCGTACATCCGAGCAGCCCGCGTGGAGCGGACCGTCACCCTGTTCACGAAGGTCCCGGCAGGGACCGACTGAAGGTAGAAGTCGATCGCCTCCGGCGCGCGGTACGCCGCCGACTCAGCCGGGTCGACGCTGACGATCGCCTGATAACGCGGAGGCTCACCGCGCGCCTGGGCGCGCTCGTCGTCGGCGAACTCGGCCTCGAGCGCGGCCACGGCGTCCGGCGCGACCCGGCGCAGTCCCTGCTCATAGCCGCTGATCGTCGGGACCTGGGCGACCACGCACCGTAAGCGCCGGTCGGTGGCCCCCAGGACGATCGCGTGGCCGCCGGCATAGCTGGTGCCCCACACTCCAATCCGGCGGGAATCGACCAGGGGCATGCTCTCCAAGAACGAGATCGCGCGCCGCCAATCGGCAATCTGCCGCCACGGATCGACGTCCTGGCGTGGCTCGCCCTCGCTGGCCCCGAAGCCGCGGTGGTCATGCACCAGGACGACGAAACCGTCCTCGACGAACGGCCGGGCAAACCGCTCGAGACCGTGCTCTTTGATCCCGGCGTATCCATGGGCCATCGTGATCACCGGATGCGGTCCGGACCCCTCCGGCGACAGCAGCCAGCCGCGAAGGCTCACTCCGCCTTCGGCCTCGAACTCCACGTTCTCGCGCCCGGTCACGTCAGCACGTCCCGTCCATCTCGCCGTGGTAGAAGTAGCCGGGGTCGAGCACGCCGGAGAGACGCCGTCGCAGCTCGGCCGAGAATCGCAGGGACGTCCCGAGTGGACGATGGTGGATGGCCACGTGAACGATCTGCCCGCCCGCGTCCCTGATCAAGATCGTCACGCCTCTGAGGTCAAGCCCTCCAAACGCCGTGGCTTCCCATTCCAGGTAGCTCCGCGGGCCGCTGCTCGCCTCGTGGGTGAACTGCAGTGATTCATAGATCCCGCTCGCGGTCCCCATCAGGCGCATGACCTGCTCGCGGCCCTCGACCGGGCGCATGAGGTTGGCTCCCTCCAGCACGACATCGTCGGCGACCGCGGCGCCAAACCGCTCGACCGATTTGCTCGCGAACGCGTCCGTCCACTCCTGCGGACGGACCTCCGCCGACGTGATCCCTCGTTCATCGGAAACCGCCTGCGCCAGAAATTGACGCAGCTCGGCGGCGACCGCCGCCGGCCGCTCGAGGTGAGGCCAGTGACCGGTCCCGTCAATCGCCACCGTGCGCGCCGAGACAAACCGCGGCGACACACCGACGGAGACCAGGTCCTCGGTGGCGAAGCCATCAGCGGTACCGCGCACGATCAGCACCGGTCCTCGGTACGCGCTTCTCTCACGGCCGGCAGGCACGCCCGCGTTCCAGGAATCCACCAGGGCGGGCACGACCTCGGCCCGGACAGTCTCGCTGATCCTCACAAGGCGATCGAGGTCGGCGTCCACCAAGCCCACCGACAGCTGTTCCCGCACAGCCCGCTGCCGCTTCGGATCGCCGCCCAGGGCACGAAACGGCTCCACGGCCGCATCCGGGAGCCGTGCACCGGCCAGCGGCACCGGAGTCACCAGCACCAAACCCAACGTCCGCTCCGGGCGAGCCGCAGCGACGAGCTCCGCGACCGGCGCTCCCATGCTCTGGCCGACGATCACAAACGGCTTGCCGATGGTGTCGACGACGATGCCGACATCGGCGGCGAATCGCTCATAGGTGAACGGCCCATTCGCCCCCGTGCGGTCACCCATGCCGGCGAGGTCGAGCTGGACGGTCTCGAATTCGGGTGCCTCCAGCTCGGCGATGACCTTGTCCCAGACATACTGGTCGTCGAGGAAGCCATGCACGAAGATGATTGCCCGCTCGCCCTCGCCGCGCGGCCGGTAGGTGATGTCGGTGGTCGTGGCGAGTTCAGAAGTTGTCATGTCAGGTGTCCTTTTCTGCGGGTGCGTCGGTGCGACCGGTCCAGTGACCACGCGTATGGCTGCGCGGGTGTCAGAAGTACCTTCCCGTGCCTGCCCACCGACTCTGCCTGCGCGACGGCGCGGCCGATGTCGTCCAGCGAGTACGTCCGCCCCGGGGACGTCACAAGCACGTCACCGCGCATCAGCGCCTCGATCTCGTTCGCCAACTGGAGACGCGCCGGCATGCCCGGTGGATAGAAACCACTCTCGTCCAGCCTGGGCAGCCAGTAACCGAGCCAGTACACCTCCACAGTGCGCCGCCCCGACAGGATATCCCGCGGATCCTCCCCCACTCGCACCGGCTCACGTGTCAGTGATCCGTACACCAGCATTCTCCCGTCCTCATGCAATGCCTTGAACATCTCGGTTCCGGTCTGGCCCACCACCGGATCGATCGCGTAACGGACGCCCTGATCACCGACAATGCTGTGGACCTGCTCGTCGATCGGCCCGTCGGTCGACACGATGACGACGTCCGCGCCGAGCGCCTCCAGCTCGGCGGCCGACTCGCGTCGACGCACGACGTTGAGGGTGCGGATGCCCTCGCGCTTCGCGAGCCTGATGACCATGCGCCCCAGCTCGGAGCCGGCCGCTGACTGCAGCAGCCACTCCCCTCGCGGCACGGCCAGCACATGGCGGACCATGAGGATGGCCGAGGCTGGATTGATCACGAAGGAGGCCAGTTGCTCGTCGGGAATCCCGTCGGGCGCCGGGAGCAACGAGCCGGCGGGCAACGTCGCGCATTCCGCCCAGTTGCCACCCTGGCTATTGAGGACCACGACCCGCTGGCCGACGGCGACACCGTCCGTCTCCGGTCCGAGGGCGTCGACGATCCCCACGCCTTCGAACCCGACAGGGGCTGGAAAATGTGGCTCGACTCCCGAGTAATGCCCCCGCACGTACAGCAGATCCGATGGGTTGACCGGAGTAGCCAGGATCTGGACCCGGACCTCGCCGTTCTCCGGCTCCGGCACGGGCCGGTCGGCGACGGCGAGAACGTCTCCCGGCTCACCGTATGTATCGAATTGGACAGCTTTCATGGTGAGACCTCCGTCGTTCTCTCCCGTCAGGTGTGTTGCTCCCAGCCCCCGGTCAGATGCGTTGGATGAGCGTTCCGGTGCCCGCGCCGCCGGCGGTGCACATGGCGACGAGGCCGAGCTCGCCATCGGAGCGCTCGAGCTCGCGCCGCCAGGCGCACACCACCGAGGCGAACGCCTCGTTGATCTCGATCAGGTCGACGTCGTCGATGATCATCCCGTTGCGCTTGAGCAGCTTCCGCGTGGCGGGTCGCGGTACCAGCCCTTGGTGGGATGCCCGCGGCCGATCGGCGTTCGCGCCGCCTCGACGATCACCACCTTCCGTCCCTGCCACGGCGATTCGGTCCGTGTCGACATGCGTCAGCTCCTTTGTCCCGCGGGGCGCGGCTGAGTCGATGTCGCACCCGAACACCGGGTTTGGTCGCCTACGACTGAAATAGACCAGTCGGTCTGCTCGTCCCGGCGAGTATCGACCTCCCCTCGCTGAGCCAGTACTGGCCGAGGGGTCAGTCGCGGTCAGCCTTCGGACAGACCGCAGGGGTGGGAGTTCCGTGATCCCATGTGCCTCACGCGACCGACTGGTCTATTTCAAATGCCACGAGAAACGAGCACCCGCGCCGACCTCATCGAGCAGGGGACCCAGCTCATGTTGCGCTCCGGCTACGCCGGCAGCGGGCTCGTCGAGCTGCTGCGGGCTGCCGAGGTTCCCAAGGGGAGCTTCTACAACCACTTCGCGTCCAAGGAGGCGTTCGGCGTCGAGCTCGTGCAGCACTACTACGCCCGGCACGACCGGGCGTTGGCGTCCCTGCTGGCCGAGACCGAGCGCAGTCCGCTTGCGCGCCTGCGCACCTACTTCGAGCTGTTGCTGCAGCGCGCCATCGACGCCAGCCCGCAGGCGCGCGGATGCCTGCTGGGGATGCTCGCTCTGGAGATGGCCGGCCGCTCAGAGCCGCTCCGCGCGAGCGTCAGCGACGCCTTCGGCCGGTGGCAGGCTCGCCTCGCGGAGCTCCTGCGCCAGGCGCAGGTCGCGGGCGAGGTGGCACCCGAACAGGACCCGCAGCCTCTCGCGGCGATGCTGATCAGCGGCTGGGAGGGGGCGTTGATGCGGGCTCGCGCGTCGCGGGACCTCGACGCCCTGCGCACCTCGCTTGATCTGTTGCTCAGCCGGCTGCCGGTCGTCCCCTGAAGCGTCAACCCCGTGAAAAGAGCCCTCATGGCAGACCGACCCGTCCCCCTCACGTTCGACATCTACGTGGCACCGTCCGTGCCAACCGCCGGCGACGATCTGCCCCCCGGGGCGACGGAGCGGCTGTGGTCACCGATATCGTCGACGCTCATCTCCGGGCGACGCGAGGCCGTACTCGTCGACGCGCTTCTGACCGTGAGCCAGGCGCGAGACCTCGCCGACTGGGTCGCAGCCCACGGGAAGCGATTGACCGCCGTTTACATCACCCACGGCCACGGCGATCACTGGTTCGGGCTCGCCACGATTCTCGACCGGTTCCCGGAGGCCCACGCGCTCGCGGTCCCGCAGGTCGTCGAGCAGATGCAGCGAGGATCCGCGGCGGCGTTTCTGGCGTCGTTCTGGCAATCGCGGTTCCCGGGGCAGATACCAGACGACCTCGTTCTCGCCGAACCGATGCGGGATCCCGCGATCGAGCTGGAAGGACACGACCTGGTTGCGGTACGGCTGGGGCATACCGACACCGACGAGACGACCTGCCTGGACGTGCCGGCGATTGGGCTCGTCGTGGCCGGCGACGCCGCCTACAACGATGTGCATCTCTACCTGGCCGAGTCCGGCCGCCAGGGCCGGCGGGACTGGATCTCCGCGCTCGACACGATCGAGTCGCTCCAGCCGCGAGCGGTGATCGCCGGGCACAAGCGCCCGGGTCGCAACGACCACCCTCGGATCATCGAAGAGACCCGGCAATACATTCGTGACTTCGACCACATCACGCAGACCGCGGGTACCGCGCGCGAGCTCTACGACCGGATGCTCGCCCTTCACCCCCACCGGATCAACCCCGGCGCGCTGTGGGGCGCGGCCCGCGCCGCGAAGCCGCCTCAGGCCCGAACCGCCGCTTGACCGAGCCGGGCAACTGAGCCGACCCCGGCAGACCCGGCGCGCTTAGACTTGCGAAACGCAAGCCAAATCGAAAACCCGAACGTCCGGTGCTCCGGCGCGAGGTGGTCCGCCGTGTCCGATGGGGCGGGCGATCGACGTTCTCGGCGATCGCTGGATACTGCTGATCCTGCGCAACGCGACGATGGGCGTCACGCGCTTCGAGGACTTCCGCGCCGAGTTGGGAATCGCGGACAACATCCTGTCCAACCGCCTGTCGCGACTGGTCCTCGCCGGCGTGCTCGTCCGCGTCCCGTACCGTGACCGTCGGCGCACCCGCCACGAGTACCGCCTCACCACGGCCGGCGCAGATGCGCTCGGCGTGCTCCACGCACTCGCCGGCTGGGGCCAGGACCACACCGAGCCCAGGCGGCCGGTCGAGCCGATGCAGGTGATCCACCTCGCGTGTGGTAGCAGCCTGCCTGCCAGCGCCCACTGCCCGGCCTGCGAACGCGACGTGGAGCGAGCCGAGATCGCCTGGGTACGCCCCTGGCGTTCCGCCGACCCCGTGCGGCTGGCCGAGCCCGCTGAGTAGGACGGATACGCCGCCGCTGCCGAACGAGAGCGTGCTCTGCGGCGCCGGCGGGGCGTGTGAGGATTCAGTGAACCATGAGGGCCCGGGGCCGCGACGGTGTCACTCGGAAGCGAAGAGCCGCTGGTCGAGCAGAGATGCCTCCAGCCAGCGGTCGAAGAGCCGGAACGCCTGCTCGCGCGCGGCACCGGCGTACGCCTCGCTCTGCGACGCCAGCGCGTCGACGGTGACACCCGTGGACGCGAGCTTCGGGTCGGTGCGCGCCCACAGATCAACCAGCTCGGCGTCGACCTCCGGGTGAAACTGGAGGCCGAGGTGGCGTCCGTGGCGGAAGGCAGCCAGGCCGGCGGGACTGTGCGCCAGATCCTGGGCCCCGGGCGGCAGCTGCATGAGGTCGTAGTGGTACTGCAACCACGGGCCGGCGGGGATCGCCGGATCGAGGCTCTCGACGCGGATCCAGCCGATCTCCGGCCTCGCCAGGGCCTCTATTCCCCCTCCGAGGGCGACGGACAGCGCCTGGCCCCCAAAGCACAGCCCCAGGACGGGAACGTCAGCCTGCACGGCCTCCCGCAGCGATGCGATCTCGGTGGCGACCCAGCCCTCGGTCTCACCGGCGGAACGCTCGGAACCCAGCGAGGCCACGAACGAGAAGTCGCGTGGATCCGGCGGCGGCTGCTCGGCGGCGGGATGCACGACGAACGGCAGGCCGCGGTCGCGCAGCCAAGCCCCGAAGCGGGCCGGGGGACCGTCGTCTCCGTGCTGGAGGATGAGACCGGGCTTTGACAGCATCTCGTGAGAACTCTAACGTCCCTTCCGTGAGCATCCAAACCGGCCCGGCGCTCCCGCTGAGAGATCGCGAGCATGTCCTCGAGCACGCGGCGGAGTTGATCCTGTCGTCGTGGCAGAGCTTTGACCACGCCCGGCCCAGCCAGCCGCTGCCGAGCGCGCGGCACGTCGACCTGCTGAGCCAGCCGCTGCCGGAGGCCGGCAGTGAGCCCAACGCGGCCCTGGACGCGGCCGCGGATGTCCTGGACGTCTCGCTCGCCCAGTCGCGGCCACGGTACTTCGCCTACATCGGCTCGTCCGGCCTGGAGATCGGCGTGCTGGGGGACGCGCTCATGGCTTCCCACGACGTCAATGTGGCGGTGAGCGCGGGAGCGGCCGATCTGCTCGAGGCTCAGACGATCCGCTGGATCGGCCAATTCGTCGGCTTTGACGGGCAAGCCGTCGGAGCGCTGGCCGCGGGCGGCACCATCTCGAACCTCACCGCCCTCACCGCCGCCCGGGAGTGGGCCCTTCCCGGATTTCGCCTGGAGGGCGCGGCCGGACGGCGCATGGCGCTGTACTGTTCCAGCGAGGCCCATTACTCGGTCCGCCGGGCCGCGGAGGTGCTCGGCATCGGTGGCCGCCAGGTTCGCGCCATCCCCCTGGACCCCCACCGACGCATGGATCCGGTCGCGTGCGCGGCGGCCATCGACGAGGACCGGCGAGCCGGGATCACGCCGGTGGCGGTCGTCGCCACGGCGGGCACGACGCTGACCGGAGCGGTCGACGACCTCGACGGCCTCGCCGCCGTCTGTGAGGAGCGGCAGGTGTGGCTGCACGTCGACGGCGCCTATGGCCTACCGGCCGCCGCCACCGGCCGCGCCGGGCCTCTCTTCCACGGTCTGCACCGGGCCCAGTCCGCCACCGTGGATGCCCACAAGTGGCTCTACGTTCCGAAGGCGTGCAGCGTGCTGTTGATGCACGGCTTCGACGCGCTGGAGCGGGCGTTCGCCCACGAGGAGAGCTACATGCCGCACAGCGCCCAGCAGGTCCTCTCGGTGGACCGCACGCTCGAGTACTCGCGTCCGTTGCGGGGACTGAAGCTGTGGCTGGCGTTCACCGTCCACGGCGCCGACGCGATCCGCAACGCGATCGAGCGCAACCTGGAGGAGGCGCAACTGCTGGCGGCGCTCCTGCGCGAGGACCCACGGTTTGAATTGCTGGCCGAGCCCCAGCTCTCCGCCGTCTGCTTTCGCCACCTGCCCGGGGACGGACGCGACCCGGATGCCCACAACAGCGCCCTGGCGCAGGCCCTGGCCAGCGATGGCCGGATCCTGCTGGCCTCGGCCCAGATCGATGGCGCCACCTGCCTGCGCGCGTGCCTGGTCAACCACCGCACCACCGATGAGGACGTCCGGGCCATCCCCCAGGTCGTCGGTGAGGTCGCGGTGCAGCTGTGAGCGCGCCCGGCGAACCGGTCGTCGCCGAGGAGCTTGATGTGCTCTCCCGCGTCGCCGAGCTGCCCGTCGACGTTGACGTCGAGGCGATGGCCGTGATCGCGAACGTATGGCGCGCGGCCCAGGAGGTACGCGCTCAACTCGAGCGCCGCGTGCTCCGGCCGGAGGGCGTCTCCTGGGGCGGGTTCTCGCTGCTGTTCAACCTATGGATATCCGGCCCCGACCATCCGATGGAGACCCGCGCACTGGCCGCCTCCATCGGCTGCGCCCGGCCGAGCGTCTCGAGCCTCTGCGACACGCTGGAGCGGGACGGCCTGATCACCCGCCGGGGCGACGCTCAGGACCGGCGGCTCGTCCGGGTCGCGCTGACCTCGACCGGACGCCGGCTGATCGAGGAGCTGTTCCCTCGCTTCAACAGCGGCGAGACCCAACTCGTCGGCGGGTTGAGCGAGGAGGACCGCCGGCTGCTGGCCATCCTGCTCCGGCGGCTGCTGCACAGTGTCCGCTCCGGCGAGCCGGCGGTGGCGCCGTCATGACCGTCGGAGCCGAGCGCCGCGGCGGACCGCGCGCCGAGGTGGAGGGCGTCAGCGTCCCCCTGGGCCACTACATCGACGGGCGGCGAGTCGCGTCCGTCGAGCGCTTCGAGGTGCGCAGTCCGATCGACTGGGACGGCTGGAAGCTGGCGGACGTGGCCGCCGCCGGTCCACACGAGGTCGATCTGGCGGTCGCGGCCGCGCGGCGCGCCTTCCCCGCCTGGGCGGCGCTGGGGGCGGACGGCCGCCACCGGGTCCTGAGCCGGCTGGCCGATGCCATCGACGCCGCCGTGCCGGACCTGGCCAAGGTCGAGACCGTCGACAACGGCTCCCTGTATGAGGCCATGCACCTGCGGGTGCTTCCGCGTGCGGCCAACAACGTCCGCTCCTTCGCCGACTACGCGCGCGATCGCCTCGGTGAGCCGGAGCGCACGCTGCACGGCGGCGAACGCAACCGGGTCCGGTACGAGCCGGCCGGCGTCGCCGCCGTGTCGACGCCGTGGAACGCGCCGTTCATGCTGGCGACCTGGCGCATCGGGCCGGCGCTGGCCGCCGGCAACACCGTCGTGCTCAAACCGCCGGAGTGGGCGCCGCTGACGTGCTCCCTGCTCGGCGATCTGGCGGATCAGGCCGGGGTGCCGCCCGGCGTGCTCAACATCGTACACGGCAGCGGACCGGCTGCCGGCGCGTCGCTGACCGGACACCGGGATGTCGACCGGGTCGCGTTCACCGGGTCGCCGGCCACGGCGCGCACGGTCTACCGGGATGCTGCGTCCAATCTGACCCCCGTCTCCTTCGAGCTCGGCGGCAAGTCTCCGTTCATCGTCTTCGAGGACGCCGACCTCGATGCCGCCGTCGCCACCGCCGCCTACCAGTACGACAACGCCGGCCAGGTGTGCCTCGCGGGCACGCGGCTGCTGGTACAGCGCTCGGTCCTGGACGAGTTCCTGACGCGGTTCGAGGCGCGCGTGAGGGAGATCCGCGTCGGTGATCCGCGGGATGCATCGACGACGTACGGGCCTCTCATCCATCCCGTCGCCCTGGAGCGGGTGACCGGGCATGTCGACCGGGCGCTGGCCGCCGGGGCGCGACTGGTGTTCGGCGGGCAGTCGCTCGGCGGGCTGTACTACGCGCCGACGCTGTTCACCGACGTCCCCCCGGAGGCCGAGATCCTGCACCGGGAGGTGTTCGGGCCCGTGCTGACGCTCCAGAGCTTCGCCGACGAGGACGAGGCGATCCACCTCGCCAACGCCACCGACTATGGCCTGGCCGCGACCGTCTACACCGGGTCGGAGAGCCGGGCGGAGCGGGTCGGCGCCGCCGTTGTCGCCGGCACGGTCTGGGTCAACTGCTTCTACGTGCGCGACCTGGAGACGCCGTTCGGCGGCGCCCGCGAGTCCGGCATCGGCCGGGAGGGCGGACGCCACTCGTTCGACTTCTACTGCGACGTCAAGACGGTGTGCGAGCGCACGTCGCTGTTCACGGCGAGCTGAGCTTGACCAGGCGACGGCACAGGCCGCCCACCTGGGCCGGGTCGTCGGTGAACTGCGACGGCTTGAAGCAGATCGTCGTATAGCCGGCCGCCAGTTGACCGGGGATGGCCTCCGCCGCCTGGGCGATGTCGGCCACCCCGCCCTCGGCAGGGAAGGTGCCGCGGATGCCGCCGACCACCTCGAGCTCTGACATGTGGCGCCCGGCGGCCGCCATCTGCTCCACCAGAGGGCGCATGTCGGCCGCGCTGGGCTGCCCGAAGGGATGAAAGCCGTGGCCGTACTCGACGAGCCGCCGGATGATCCAGGGGCCGACGGACCGCCCGCCGAACCACAGCTGCGGGCCGTGGAGACGGTAGGGCTTGGGCTCCAGGTAGACGTCGTCAAAGGCGTACCAGCGGCCGGTGAAACTCGCCGGGCTGTCCGCCCAGGCTGCGTGCCAGGCGGCGAGATGGTCATCGAGGAGCTTGCCCCGGTGCTCGAACGGGACGCCCAGCGCCTCATACTCGTCGCGATGCCAGCTGACCGTCGGCTGCACCACGAGCCGCCCCTCGGACAGAAGATCAAGCGTCGCGAGCTGATGCGCCAGCAGGAGCGGATGGCGCAGCGGGGCGATGATCGCGGCGCCGATCAGGCGCAGGGTACTCGTCGCCGAGGCGATCGCGCTCATGAGCACGATGGTGTCCGGCCACGGCGTAGCCGGATCCTGGTTGCCGGGGGCGGCGTAGTCACGGGGGTTGTCCGGGCACCCACCGGCGCCGGCCGTGGGCCCGAGGACGATGTGCTCGGAGAGCATGACGCCGTCGATTCCGGCGTCCTCGGCCTCCTGGGCGATCCGCACGAGTGCCCGCAGGTCGCGCGGCGAGGTCATCGTCCAGTTCTCGGACAGGACGAGGACCAGCCGCGGCGCTGTCGCCGCGGTGGCCACCGCTACGCGCTGAAGGTCATCCGCACGGGCAGCCGCTTGAGCCCGTTGGTGAAGTTGGAGCGATGGCGGACGGGGGCGCCGGCCAGCTCGATGACCGGGACGCGGCGCACCAGTTCCTCGAGGTAGACCCTCGTTTCCAGGCGGGCGAGATGCACGCCGAGGCAGTGGTGGGGGCCGCCGCGGCCGAAGGTCAGCTGGTCGGTGGGGTTGCGCGTGACGTCGAAGCGATGGGGATCCGGATAGTGATCCGGATCCCGGTTGGCAGCCGCGAACCACACCACGACCTTGTCCCCCGCAGCGATCTCCTGCCCGCGGATCTGCACCGCCCTGGTTGCCGTGCGCCGGAACCACCAGACGGGAGACGCGTAGCGCAGCATCTCCTCCACCGCCGATCCGATCAGCTCCGGCTGCGCCCGCACCCGCGCGTATTGCTCCGGGTTCTGGGCCAGTGCCAGAGTGCCGAGGGCGATGCCCTGCCGGGTCGTCTCGTTGCCGGCCACGATCAGGAGCGCGAACGTGTTGTCGAGGTCGTGCCCGGACAGCGGCTTGTCGTCGACCTCCGCGTTTGCGAGCAAGGTCAGCAGGTCCTGGCGCGGGCAGCCGCGGCGGTCGGCGTAGTAGGAGCGACCGATCGCACACAGCTCCTCGGCCCACGGCGAGCCGAAGGGCTTGAACCGATCCTCGTCGCGCTCACGGCCGAACGCGAGGTCGCCGACGTAGTCCGGGTCGGTGTCGACGAGCAGCCGGTCGCCGAGTGCGATCAGGTGCGGCAGGTCGGCATCCGGCAGTCCCATGACGTGGGCGAGGACGCGGATGGGGATGGGAGCGGCCAGCTCATCAACCAGGTCGAACTGCACCCCGGACTGCACGCGGTCGAGCAGACCGGAGATGAGCTCCCGCAGCCAATCCTCGTACTTCGCGACGGCGCCGGGGGTGAAGCTCGTCGACATGAGCCGCCGGTACCGGCCGTGCTTGGGCGGATCGAACTCCAGGAAGTTGCGCCGGACGGCGAGCACGTCCTCGGGCAGATCCTCGATCGTCGCCGACCCGCCGACCTCAGACGAGAAGGTCTTGGCGTCGCGGACGACCGCCTGGACGTCGTCGTACTTGGTCAGCGCCCAGAAGCCGCGGCCATCCGGCTCCGGATGGAAGTAGACCGGGGCCTCGCGCTGGAGGAGATCGAACACCTCCCACGGCTCATGGTCGGCGAAGAGGTCGTGGTCGAGGAGGTCGATCGGCAGGCGGCCCGTCGCGCTTGCGCCCATGGCGGCAGCGTACCACTTCTGCGTAATGTATCCAATCCGGCAGTTGGGATGGCGGTTGGAGCGATCGCCATCGTCACCCTTGACGGCGCCCGCGAGGCGTGGGTAATGTATCCACGCCGCAAGTGACTGCGACTGGATGTGGGTGCCCAGGGGACGCTCTCTGGTACCGGTTTCCGGCGCGTCCGGCGGACGTGACCGGAGACGAGGTAAGGAGAGGGAATGGCCAGTGAAGCGGTCGGCAGCGGACAGGCTGCGCAGGCAGACGCGGGTGTCGCCGCCCCCGGGGCGCATCTCGGCCCCCGGCAGCTGACGACGCTGCACGCGATCGGCCAGGCGCTCGCGATCGGGCCGATCTTCTCCGTGGGGTTGGTCAGCGGCCTGGTGGCGAACGTCGCCGGCTTCTCCACCCCGCTGTCGGTGGTGCTGGGGGCGATCGGATCGCTGGGGCTGGCCTACGTGATCGCCATCTACGCCCGTCGATACGCGGGCGCCGGCGCCATCTTCGAGTACCTGTCGCAGGCCGTCCACAACTCGTTTGGGATCTTCTCGGCCGGCGTCTACCTCCTGGGCACGATGTTCCTGGGGGCGGGGGGCATCTTCATCGCGCTCGGCTTCCTCATCCAGGGCTTCTTCGCCAGCCACCTGAGCACGTCGATCCCGTGGTGGACCGGGGGCGCGGCCTGTCTGCTCGTCGCCTTCCTGCTCAACCACTACGGCGTGCGCATCGCGATCCGCGGCGTGCTCCTGCTCGCCTCGGTCTCGGCGATCCCGTTCCTGATCCTGGCCGTCGTCATCATTGCCAAGGGGGGCGTTGGCGGCAACACGCTGAGCGTGTTCGGCACGGGCTCCGGCGGAACCAACGCGATGTTCAACGGGATCCTGTTCGCGGTGACCCTGTTCATCGGCTTCGAGGCGGCGGCGTCGATCGCCGAGGAGACCGAGAATCCACGCAGGTCGATCCCCATCGCCGTCGTGGGCGCGGTCGCCATCAGCGCCGCCCTGTACATCCTCGTCACCTATGCGGCCACGATCGGCTTCGGCAAAGCGGCCCTGGCGAAGGGGGCCTGGTTCTCGGCCGCCAGCCCCATGGGCACGCTCGCCACCACGTACGTCGGCAACTGGCTGAGCGTCCTGATCGACCTCGTCATCATCCTCGACGCCCTGTCGCTGAGCATCGCGATCATGGTGACCGCGTCACGCATCATCTTCGCGCTGGGTCGCGACGGGCTGCTGCCCAAGCTCGCCGCGCGCACCTCGCGCCACGACACGCCGGTCGCTGGAAACGTCTTCGTCGCAGGGTGGAGCGTGCTGCTCCTCATCTGGGCCGGCGTCACCCACTACGGCGTGGCGGTCAAGCTGCCCAACCCCATCGAGGCCTTCAACATCACCAGTGCCGCGGGCAGCTACCTCGTCGAGCTCATCTACGTGTTCCTGGCGGTGTTCGCGCTGAAGCTGCTGTGGACGAGCCGGCACGACGAGCGCGGCCTGTGGTGGAAGGTCGTCGCCGTCCTCGTGGGCCTGGCGACGCCGATCCTCGCCTTCAAGGGCGCCCTCGACCCCTTCCCCGCCTTCCCGAACAACCGGGCCGTCTTCATCGCCATCGCGTGCGTGGTGATCCCAGCGGCGTGGTACGGGATCCTCCACTTCACACGGCCGGAGCAGGTGCGGCTGGCGGCGCGGCACGCCGTCGAGCACCAGGGGGTCCCGCCGCTCGACGAGCCGATCCCGGAGCCGGCCCCGAACGCGCTCCCCGGGTAGCGGGTATCCGTCCAGCCGGGGCGGCGCGGCAGCGCCGGCGAATCTCAATGCCGCCCACGCCCACCTCTGCGACCCTGCACCCCCCGGCCACCGTGCACCGTGCGCCAGATCAAGGGAAGCCCGGCTGATTTGGCGCTTTCTTGCGGCGGAGCGTGCGCCTGGTGACAAATCATCTGAGCGGCGCTCGATTTGGCGCACGCTGCCCGCTGAAAAACGGGTGCAAATCGGCTTTGGAGCCGAGGCTTTCCCGGGCTGACGCCGCGGCAAGCGCCCGCGGCACGCCCTACAGCCTCGGTGAGTACTCCGCGAACTCCCAGTCGGTGACCCACGCCCGGAACCGCTCCAGCTCGGCGCCCTTGATCGTCTCGAACGTGCCGACGAGCTTCTCCCCCATCGCCTCGACGATGACGGGGTCTCCGCGGAGGGCGTCGAGCGCCTCCTGGAACGTGGTCGGCAGTGCCTGCCCCAGTTGCTCCTCCGGCAGGTCGTAGATCATCCCCTCCAGCGGCTCCGGGGGCTCGAGCTCACGCCGGATGCCGTCGAGGCCCGCGGCCAGGGCAGCGGTGTAGGCGAGATACGGGTTGGCGGTGCCGTCGCCGAGGCGGATCTCCAGGCGGCAGGCGGACCCGCGTTCCTTGGGCACGCGCACAAGCGTCATCCGGTGATCGTGGCCCCAGCACAGGCGAGTCGGTACGAGCGCCTCGGCGCTGATGCGCCGGTAGGCGTTGACGGTGGGGTTGAAGAACACCATCATCGCCGGCCCGTGCTCCAGGACACCGGCGATGAAGTGGCGCGTGAGCGGGTTGAGACCGTGCGGCTGCCCGTCCTCCTCGCAGACGTTGTTGCCGTCGGCGTCCACGAACGAGATGTGCAGATGAAAGCCGGAGCCCTCGTCGCCGTTGAACGGCTTGCCCATGAACGTCGCCAGCAGGCCGTCACGGGCCGCCATCTCCTTGACGAGCGCCTTGTACCGAAACGCCCGGTCGGCGGAGTTCAGCGCCGGGCCGTGCCGGAGGTTGATCTCGAACTGGGCGCGCCCGTACTCGTGGGCGGCCGCGATCGCCCCCAGGTCGAGATCGACCGCTGCGTCGAGCATGCGGCTCAGCGTCCCCTTGGGATCGGCGACGTCGCCGACGGTGTAGACGGGGCTGTCCTGCGCCGCGTACGGGCGGTAGCCGTTGGGCGCGGACGGGTCCGGCTCGCACAGGTAGAACTCCAGCTCCGGCCCGACGATCGGCGACACACCGAGCGCCTCGAACTCCGACAGGATGCGCTTGAGCGCGCCCCGCGAGTCGACCGGCGACGGCTGGTGCGTGGCCGGATCCTCGAGGTCGACCAGGCAGGCGACGATGTCCGGCTGCCACGGCAGGGGGACCAGCGTCGTCAGGTCAGGGCGGGCGAGGATGTCCGGGAAGCCCTCCTCGAACCCGGCGACGACGTTGTGGCGCAGGTCGACGGTCATGATCGCGGCCACGAAGCCGACGCCGTCGTCCGCCGCGTGGGGGAACGCCGAGATCGGAATGTCCTTGCCGCGGCAGATGCCGTGCAGGTCGGCGTATTGAAGGCGGACGGCGCGCACGCCGACCTCGGCCAGCTCCGCCAGCCGGCGATGGCCGCCGGCGATCGGAGCCTGTGCGTGCAGATCCTGGGTCATCTCACTCTCCTCGTTGCGCTGCTGCTCAATCTGCCGCACGTCTGCTCGGCCCAAAGGCGAGGGTACCGGCGTCGACGATGGCGGCCCCACCGTCGACGTTGAGGACGGCACCGTTGACATAGGAGGCCGCCGGGGAGGCCAGCCAGGCCACCGCCTCGGCCGCCTCCTCGGCCCGCCCGGGCCGGCGCGCCGGGACGTCGGCGGCGGCGAGCTCATAGGCGCCGGAGCGGTCCGTCGCGCGCCGCGCCGCCAGCTCGTCCATCGCCGCATCGGCCATCTCGGTCCGGATCCAGCCGGGGCAGACGCAGTTGGCGCGGACCCCGGACGCCCCGTAGTCGAGCGCGATGCACTGGGTGAGCATGATCAGGCCCGCCTTGGATGAGCAGTAGGCGGCCGACTCCGGGTCGGCGCGCAAACCGGCGAGCGAGGCGACGGTCACGATCGCGCCCCGTGCTGCCAACAGGTGCTCGAGTGCCGCCCGGCAGATGAGGAAGGCGCCGGTCAGGTTCGTCGCGATGACCCGGTTCCAGCGCTCGAGTGTCTGGTCGAGCACCGCGCCTGCGGCGCCGGCGCCGCTTGAGACGACGAGCGCGTCCAAGCGGCCCCAGCGCGCCAGACACGCGTCGACGGCGGCCCCGGCCCCGTCCGGCCGGCTGACATCAGCGGCCACCGCGTGACCGCCGATCGCGCCGGCGACCTCCGACAGCGGCTCGATCCGCCGTCCGGCGACACAGACGTCGTAGCCGTCCTGCGCCATCCTCCGGGCCACGGCCGCGCCGATGCCGGTCCCGCCTCCGGTGATGAGGACGCTCGGGGGCAAGCGATCAGTCGTGGAGGAACTGCTCCACGAGCGACTCCGGGAACGACTTGTCGGCGATCGCGTAGGCCAGCGCGGTCATCCGCCACGAGTCCGAGAGGTAGAAGCGCTCGTACAGCTCGCCGCGACCGCCCAGCTCCGAGCCGAGGAAGTCCCAGGCGAGCCGGAACAGACGGATCCGCCGCTCGGAGCCGGCGCCGGCGGCCTGGAAGTAGGTCTCGATCTGGTCGTGGAGCGGCCCCTCGATGTCGGCACGCGACGGCGTCGCCATGAAACCGCCACCGCCGATGAGCTGGAGGAGCTCATTGCAGCGCGGCAGCCACTTGGGCATCTCGCCGCGCAGCGCGATGAAGGGGCGGTCGTCCGGATACATCACGCCGCCGTCGTCGATCTCGGCGCCGGCCTCGGCCGCCACCAGCGCCGACCGGGCCAGCTCGCTCATCGCCCATATCTGGCCGAGCTTCTCCTGGATGTGATCGAAGCGGACCACGCCGGTCGTGTTGGCGATCAGATGCCCCAGCCCCAGCGCGAAGCACAGCTTGACGTACGCCCGCGTGAACGCCTGGTGCATGATATGCCCGCGCCACCCGGTGTCGGTGATGACCTCGCTGTAGCCGACGGTGTCGCCATCGAGGAACACCCGCTCGCGCGGAATCTCGACGTCGTCGAAGATGACGACCGCGTCCATCTCGTCAAAGCGCGACGACAGCGGATAGTCGAAGTGCTCGCGCTGACGGGAATAGCTGTCGCGGCAGATGAAGCGCAGTCCCGGGGTGGCGATGGGGATGGCGAACGACAGCGCGTACCGGCCGTCCTGGGGCCGGATGTCCGATCCCGGGTACACGAGCAGCTCGTCGGCGAACGGGGCGAGCGTGGCCAGCATGCGTGCACCGCGGACGACGATCGCGCCGGCGCTCTCGCCCACCTTGTGCAGCGCCACCTGACCCATCGCCTGCTCGGCCTCCGGCTGCGAACGGTCGACCTGCGGGTTCATGAGCGCGTGCGTCGTCGACAGGTCGTTGTCGCGCATGAACGCCTGGTAGGCGACGAGGTTGGCGGCGCCCCGGGCGTTGTCGCGCCGGGCCCAGACGTCGGAGCGCCCGGCAAAGCACGCGAAGGTCACGTTGAGGTAATCCGGAGTCCGGCCCATCGTCCCGCCGGAGACGGCCGCCACCAGCTCGAACGCCCGCCGGCGACGCGCCAGGTCGGCCGCAGTGCGCGGGATGAGGTGGGTGACGTTGACCTGGCGCCGGCCGTCGTCCGGCGACGGCGCGAGCATGTCGCCGGCGTGCTCGTGCTGGACGTCGAACACCCGGGCCATCGACAGCGCCGCGGCGCGGAGCTCCGGATGGTCAAGCGGGTGGCTGATCTTCTCGCCGCGCAGCCAGATCTCACGACCGCCCTGGCGCAGACCGTCGAGGAACTGGTCGCCGGTGCGGGCGCCGGTCGCCGCATGAATCCCGGTGTCGGTCATCGGCTCTCTCCTGCCGGTAGTGGATGTCCGAGCGCCTCGAGCCCGTCGCGCTCGGCTTCCACCGCCGCGGCATCGAAGCGAAAGTACGACCGCGGCGGCAGGATGCCCCACGTGTTGGACGAGTGGGCATCGTCCGGCCAGTCCCGGGGCTGGTGGTCTGACTCGAGCTGCTCCATGTCGCTGAACAGCTCAACGAAGCACTCCTCCTCCGGAATCCGCACGTAGGCCGCCAGGTTCCGGCCCAGCGCATGACGCACCGGGCCCCAGGCCAGCCAGCGCCCGTGCTGGGCCAGGTGATCCAGGGCGACCCGGAGCTCGCCCCAGTCGATCAGCTCGAAGGCGAGATGATGGAGGTGGGCGTAGCCCTTGCCGACGAGCGCGAGCGCGTGATGATCGGCGTTGATGTGCAGCCACGTGCCCTCGTCCCCCAGGCGGTCGGTGACCCGCATGCCCAGCACCTCGCAGTAGAACCGCGTCATCCGGTCGAGGTCGCCGGTCAGGAAGTTGACGTGTCCGAGCTTGCGCGGGTGGAAGGCGGGGACCGTGGTGGTGGACCGCGCGATCGGCGGGCGGGGATCGTCCGGTGCGACATACGGCCGCAGCTCGACCCCGGCGCCGTCCGGGTCGCGCAGATGGATCGCCCCGTTCTCGCGCCAATGCTCGACGCCGAGTCCAGCCAGGTGGGCGGCGGCGTCCTCGAGCGTGATTCCGCGTGCCAGCTCAAAGCCGGTGTGCTCATGACCGGCCCGGGCAGGCGGGACGTTCTCGATCAGCTCCAGGGAGTACGACTCGTAGTCGCACGCGAGGAACGCGCGCCGGTCACGGCGCTCGCGTTCGGTCAGGCCGAACTGGATCGACCAGCGCCGGACGGCCGCGTCGAGGTCCTCGACACGCAGGCAGACGTGGTGGATGCGTCGAAGTGAGATCATCCTGGAGACCGTGACCGGACGGCGTGCTGGACCACGTTTTGGATACAATATCCGCCACCCGGAGAAGGGTCAAGGAGGGTTTGAGATGGGCGACGATGACCGGCGGGCCCGTGCCCTGGCACGGCTGGCGGAGCTGGACGACGAGCCGGGAGGCGACGAGTTCCTGGCGCGGATGGGGGTCCTCGGCGAGTGGGTCGTCGACTTCGCCTTCGGCGACGTCCACACGCGGCCGGGGCTGGATGCCCGGCAGCGCGAGCTGATCATCGTCGCGGTCCTGGCGTCGCTCGGCTCCAGTGATCCCCAGGTGGCGGCGCACATCCGCGCGCTGCGGGCCATCGACGTCCCGTGGAACGAGATCGAGGAGGCCATCCTCCAGATCACGCCGTACGCCGGCATCCCGCGGGCGATCAACGCGATGAAGGTGCTGCGAGCCGAACAGGAGGGCGATCAGTGAAAGCGGTGCGGTTCACCAATCCCGCGGGCGAGGTGCGCATCGGCGCGCTCCGTGGGGACACCATCCAGGACGCCGGGCCCGCCGGCCCTGAGGGGTTCATCCCCACCGGCGAGGCGTGGGCGCGGCTGGCCGAGGCGTCCGGACCTGAGTATCGGTTTGACGACGTCAGCCTGCTGCATCCGGTCGTCCCGGAGAAGATCCTCGCCATCGGCCTCAACTACCGCACCCACGCCGACGAGTCCGAGCTCGATGTCCCGCCCGTGCCCGTGGTGTTCGCGAAATGGGCGTCCTCGCTGATCGGACACGGGCAGGCGATCGTGATCCCGCGCGAGGAGACCCGGCCGGACTACGAGGGGGAGGTGGCGGTGGTCATCGGCCGCCGCACGTATCGCGCCACACCGGAGACCGCCCGCGACGCGATCGGCGGCCTCTCGGTCGTCCACGACGTGTCCGGCCGCCGCGCCCAGCTCGAGACCCCGCTGCGCCAGTTCACGCTCGGCAAGAGCTTTGACACGTTCACGCCGATGGGACCGGCGATCGCGTCGATGGACGACGTCGACCTGGCCGACATCGACATCCGCACCACCGTCTCCGGGGAGGTGATGCAGGACGCCAACACGCGGGACCTGATCTTCAGCGTCGAGGAGCTGATCGTGTACCTGTCGGCCGGCGTGACGCTGTACCCGGGCGACGTCATCGCCACCGGCACCCCGGGCGGCGTCGGCGACTCGCGCCGGCCGCCGCGGTATCTGCGGGAGGGCGACGCGGTGGAGATCTCGGTCGCCGGCGTCGGCACCCTGCGCAACCCGGTCAGGATGGAGCGATAGCCACGGCGCCGAGGAGGTCCATCGACCGCCGCATGGCGTCGGCGAGATGGCGACGCGTCAGCGACTCGGCGCGCCGGCCGTTGCCGGACTCGACCGCCTGCAGGATCTGCTCGTGCTCGTCGGCGTCGAGCCCCATCCGCTCCGGCGTCTCCGACTGGCGCTCGTAGATCACCTCGCCGATCCGCGCCACCCACAGACGCTCGACGAACTGGATCAGGAACTCGTTGCCAGACGCCTGCACGAGAGCCAGGTGAAACTCACGGTTGGCGTCGAAGCTGCGACCCACGTTGGGGATGGCCCGGCGCTGGGCCGCGAGCGCCGCGCGCATGCGCGCCAGCGGCTCGGCCGGTACCGCCTGCGCGGCCAGGCGGGCCGCCCCGGGCTCGATCACCAGACGCGCCGCATAGGCGGCGTGCATGTCGCCCTGCCCCACGTCGGCCACCCGGGCTCCGCGATTGGTCCGCATCTCCACCAGCCCCTCGGCCGCCAGCCGCCGCAGCGCCTCCCGGACCGGTGTGCGCGACACCCCCAGCTCGTCGGCGAGGTCCTCCTGATGGATTCGTGCGCCTCGCTGCAGGGACCCGCCCGTGATCCGGTCGCGAATCGCCGCGTACACCTGATCGACGACGCTGGCGATCGCCAGCCGGTGGGCCGGATCCTCCCCGCCGGAGCGTGCCGGGGCTGTGCGGGTGCCCTCCATCCCTGGTGTGAACGCTGCCGTGCGAACTAGACGGCGGCGGCCACCTCGGTGAGGGCCTCGTCCATCGCCGCCACGAGCTCGTCGATCTCCGCGTCGGAGATGATCAGCGGGGGCGAGAACGCGACGGAGTTGGCGTAGGGCAGATTGCGGCCGATCACACCGCGCGTGAGCAGGGCCTCGGTCAGGCCGGCGGCGGTGAGCGGCACCGCGAGGGCGACGGCCTGCATGAGGCCCTCACCACGGATCCCCGCCACGCCGGGGCGGCCGAGGAGCCGCTCCAGACCGTTGCGCAGTCGCCGCCCGGCTTCACGCGCCCGCTCGGGCAACCGCTCGCGCCGCAGGATCTCGAGGTTGGCCAGGCCGGCCGCGCAGCAGGTGGGGTGGCCGGCATAGGTGCCGCCGTGCGTCAGCAGGTAATCCTCATCGGATTCCAGCACGGCGCGGACCCGCGGCCCGACCACCACACCGCCGAGCGGCAGGTAGCCGCTGGTGATCGCCTTGGCGAAGGTCATCAGGTCCGGAGCGACCTCGTAGTGATGGGTGGCAAACCACGAGCCGAGCCGTCCGAAGGCGGTGATGACCTCGTCGAAGATCAGGAACGCACCGCACTCGTTGCACAGCTCCCGGAGCCCGGCCAGGTAGCCGTCCGGCGGAGGGAACACCCCGCCGGCGCCGATGACCGGCTCGGCGATGATGGCGGCGATCCGGTCCGGCCCGTGGTAGGCAACCGCCTCGCGCATCGCCTGCAGGCTGTCGCGGGCGACCTGGTAGCAGTCGGCGAGCAGCGGACCGAACGGGGTCCGGTTGGCGGGCAGGCCGCCGACCGACGTTCCCCCCACCATCACCCCGTGATAGGCGTAGTGGCGGCTGAGGAACACCGTGCGGCCGCCGTCGCCGGCGGTCCGGTGCGCCGTCCGCACGATCTTCAGCGCGCTGTCGATGGCCTCCGAGCCGCTGTTGGTGAACAGGACGCGGGCGTCGGCGATCGGCTCCAGGTCCAACAGCGCCTCGGCGAGTCGCTGTGACGGGGTGTTCGTGAAGCGGGCGAACGTGTGGTAGGCGGCGATATCGGCCATCTGCCGGCTGACCGCCTCGGCGATCTCGCTGCGCCCGTGGCCGGCGGCGCAGTACCAGAGCGATGCCGTGCCGTCGAGGTACGTATTCCCCTCGGAATCCCACAGCCGGGCGCCCTCGCCGCGGACGATCTCGAGGTAGCCGCCGGCGTCCCGGGCAGGAGCGGCGAACGGGTGGAGGACGCGCGGGATGCTCACAG
Organism: Solirubrobacteraceae bacterium; assembly: GCA_035551855.1. Classification (GTDB taxonomy): domain Bacteria; phylum Actinomycetota; class Thermoleophilia; order Solirubrobacterales; family Solirubrobacteraceae; genus Palsa-465. Next base: position 24,524 of record DASZMK010000015.1, on the reverse strand, counting down.
TGCTCCCTGCCCCACTTCGCGCTCGGCCTCGTCCTCGGGAACCGTCAACGCGACATGCAGGGTCTGCGCGGTCACCGCCGGTTGCTCGCCCACGGGCTCCATCTCCTCTTCGGACTGTACGACGTGATTCTCCAGACGTCCGATCCCGTCGATCTCCACCGCCACGACGTCGCCCGGCTGCACCGGACGCGAATGGGCGGGCGTCCCGGTCAGCAGGACGTCGCCGGGCTCGAGCGTGATCAGTCGCGCCACATCGGCGATCTGGTAGGCGAAGGAGAACATCAGGTCGGTGCCTGTGTGACCCTCCTGAACCTGCTCGCCGTTGACGAACGTGCGCAGCGTCAGGTTCTCCGGGTCGACGTCGGCGGCGTCGACCATCGCCGGGCCGAGCGGACAGAACCCGTCCTGTCCCTTGACGCGCAGCATGGAGCCCCGGTCGGCGTGCCGGAAGTCGTGGACCCCCCAGTCGTTGGCGACGGTGTAGCCGGCGACGTAGTCGAGCGCTTCGCTCATCGCGACGCCGCGGCAGCGGCGGCCGATCACCACCGCCACCTCGCCTTCGTAGTTGAGAAACCGGCAACCCGCCGGCCGGAGAACCGGGGCGCGATGAGCCGAGAGCGACGAGGGCGGCTTCATGAAGTACGAGGGGGTCTGCGGCAGCCGGGCCATCCGGTACTCCAGCGCACGCGAGCGATATGTCAGATGCGTGGCGATGATCTTCGTCGGCGTGACCGGGGACAGCCACAGCTGCACGTCGCCGGCAGCGACCGCCAGCTGCCCGGCCCGCACCGTCTCGCCGTTGAGCGTGCCCTCGTGAATGTCTCCCGCGTGACGGATGCGAACGTGCTTCATGGGGCGACCTCCTCCTGATGCTGGGCCACGACGTCGACGCCGTCAACCGTGTAGCCGAACGTGAAGCGATATCCGCGCAGCATCTCCCGCGGGGCGATCGCCTGCAGGTCCTCCAAGGTGTCGTCGTAGAGCGCCAGCTCGGCGCTGCCCTCCCAGACCGGCGTCGCCTCGCGGTCGCGCCCGCCGGCGCGCACCAGCTCGAACACGGCCGGCCGGGTACCGCTGGCCGCCGGGAAGTGACGGCTGTTGTGCATCGGTGGGTCGTTGACCGTCGGGCCGGTCTCGGAGACGTGCTCGAGGGTGACGACCATGCGGGCGATCTGCCGGTCGTTGGCGGCGCATGTCGCGCCGAAGCGGGCACCGGCGTGGAGCTTCGGCGTCGCCTTGCCCGCGGCGAACAGACGCGTCATGTGGATCGATCCGAGCTTCTTGGGAAAGCCCTGGATCCACCCGCGGTACATCGCGAAGTCCTTGTCGACCCAGATGTAGACGCAGCGGCTGACCGGCTGTCCCTGATAGCGCGCCCCGACGACGATGAAGAACTCCCGGTACTGGGACTGGATCGGATCGACGAGCTCGTGCCGATCCTCGGAGCAGGACTGCCAGTCGGCGAAGATCGCCGCCACCGCGCCCGGGTCCTGGGCGGGCTCCAGCTCGGCCGGCAGCAGGGCGGCGACCGCCTCCGGATCGGTGCGGTACTCGGCGATGAGGAAGTCGCCGGAGTAATGCCAGGGCGGTGGGGGGACGATGCCGGCGCGCCCGTCCGGCGACAGCGGCGCGGTGTAGCCCCGCAGGCTCACGCGACTCCCACCGCGTCCTGCGCCAGCTGCTCGAACAGCGCACGCTGCTCGGCCTCGTGCATCTTCTCCGGGTGCCATTGAACCCCCACGCAGGCCCAGTCCGAGGACGGTTCGACGGCCTCGATGACCCCGCCGGGGCCGGTGCCGGTCACCTCCAGCTCGCCGGCGCCGGCGATCTGGTGGTGGTGGATGGTGTTGACCTCGATCGTGGTCCGTCCCGCGAAGACGTGACGGACCCGTGAGCCGTCGACCAGCGACACCGGGTGGCGCGCGGCGAGGATCTCCTCGGCCGGGACACCGGCCAGCTCGGCGTGACCGTCGGTGGCGGGCGGGCGCTGGGCGAGCCGGCCGCCGTGCGCCACCGCCAGCAGCTGCGCGCCCCGGCAGATGGCAAGCGTCGGCAGGCGCACGGCCCGCGCCGCCTCGATCAGCGCCAGCTCGAAGCTGTCGGCGGCGGCATCGTCACCGGCGACGTTCCGGCGGGTCTCGCCGTAGGCCGCCGGGTCGACGTCGCCGCCACCGGTCAGCAGCAGACCGTCGGCGAGCTCGATCAGCCGCTCCACGGCCTCGGCTGCCCGCGCCGGCGGCCGGCCGATGAGCAGCGGCTGAGCGCCGGCCTCGCTGACCCGGTCGGCGTAGGCCGGATCAAGCGTGTCCAGCACGGTCTGCTCGCCGAGGAACGTCGGCAGCGGCCGGCGCCAGCAGTTGACGAGGATCAGGGGACGAGCCATACGTGGAACGGATACATTATGCACCCCGGCCCGGGAGCGGCAAGCCCGGCGCACGATCTCGGTGCGGAAGGCGCCCGGCCGTTTCGGCCAGGCGCCGCGCACATCTCCCTAATGCGCCGTTCTCGAAATCCCTGTGCGCTCTGACGGCGTCTGGACGCGGCTGAACATCAAAGGACTTCCGGAACGCCGCACTAGCTCGCGCTGGCGCCCGCGGCGCTCTTGACCTGCGGTCCGAGCTCGGCCAGGCGGCGGGCCGCGGCAACGATCGCGTCGGCGTCGATCCCGGCGTGGTGCAGCAGCTCGGCGCCCTTGCCGGAGCCGGGCAGATTCCTGACGGCGAGCTTGACGACCCGCGGGCGCTCGTCGGCGTCGGCGAAGACGTTGAGCACGGCATCGCCGAGCCCGCCTTCGGCCCAATGATCCTCAGCCACGACCAGCCGCCCCCCGGTGGCGTGCGAAGCCGCGGTGAGTGTCTCGGCATCGACGGGCTTGACCGAGTACAGATCGACGACCCGGGCGCTGATCCCATCCTCGGCGAGGGTGTCGGCGGCCTTGATCGCCTCGTGGAGCGTGACGCCGGCGCCGATCAGCGTCACCTGATCGTCGTCTGACGCGCGCACCACCTTCGCGCCGCCGATGGGGAACTCCTCGTCCGGCCCGTAGATCGTCGGCAGCCCGGACCGGGTGCTCCGGATGTACGAGATGCCGTCATGGTCGGCCATCTCCTGGACGAGCTTCACGGTCTGGTTGGGATCCGACGGGTACAGGACGACCGAACCGCCGAGGGCGCGCATCTCGGCCAGATCCTCCAGCGCCATCTGCGACGGGCCGTCCTCGCCGATCGAGACGCCGGCGTGCGAGCCGTTGAGGCACAGCTTGGCCTGCGAGATCACGCCCATGCGGATGAAGTCGTACGCGCGCGACAGGAACGCCGCGAACGTCGCCGCGAACGGCGTCCAATGACGGACCTGGAAGCCGATCGCCTCGGACATCATCATCTGCTCGGCGATGTAGACCTCGAAGTAGCGCTCCGGCGTGGCCTTGAGCACCTCCTCGAGGTGCGTCGAGTTCCCCACCTCGCCATCGATGGCGACGACGTCCCCGCGGCGCCGCATGAGCGCTGCCACGCCTTCGCCGAATGCCTTGCGCGTCGGAACCGGGTCGCCGCCCACCTCATACGTGGGCAGCGGCGCCGAGGGATCGGCGTCGAAGCGGTGCGGCGTGCCCGCGCTCTCCGGCTTGGCGACCTCCACATGGATGGGGCCGACGTTGCCGAGCTCATCAATCGCCTTCTGCGGATCCTTGAGCGGCTGTCCGTGCTTGCCCTCCTTGTCGGCCGTCTCGCTCGCGCCGTAACCCTTGATGGTGCGCGCGACGATCATCGTTGGGCGTCCGGCGGTCGCCTCGGCCTCGGAATAGGCGCGGTCGATGGCGGCGATGTCGTGGCCGTCGATCTCGATGGCGTGCCAGTTGCTGGCCCGGGCGCGGTCGGCGTATGACCGCAGATTCCAGCCGTGCATCGTCTCGCCGCGCTGTCCCAGACGGTTGACGTCGACGACCACCACCAGGTTGTCCAGGCCCTCGCGGCCGGCGTGCTCGACGGCCTCCCAGATCGATCCCTCGGCCATCTCGGAGTCGCCGCACAGCGACCACACGCGGTACGGCAGCCGGTCCAGTTCACGCGCGCACAGGGCGATGCCGGCAGCGATCGGCATCCCCTGGCCGAGCGAGCCGGTCGCCACGTCCACCCACGGCAGCTCCGGCGTGGGGTGCCCCTGGAGCCGCGAGCCGAATTGGCGGAAGGTCAGAAGCTCCTCGTCGGTGATGGCGCCGGCGGCGGCGAACATGGCGTAGACGAGCGGCGACGCGTGCCCCTTGGAGAAGATCAGATGATCGTTGTTGGGGTTGTCCGGGTTGGCGTAGTCGTAGCGGAGGTGACCCGCCATGAGGACGGCCATGAGGTCGGCGGCCGACATCGAGGACGTGGGGTGGCCCGAGGAGGCGGCATCCGCCGCGCGGATCGAGTCGATGCGCAGCCGCTGGGCGAGCTGATGGATCTCTTCGTTGGTCATCAGACCTTCCTCTGGTCGGAACTGTTCAGTGTTGATGATTGCGCATGTTGCGAGCGGCTCAAACATCCCGCGGACCTGGGGTTTAACTAGCACCGCTCGGGTTGGCGCTTGTGAGAGAGGCGTGATGTCATCCGCGAGGCCGTGCCGGGGCTCACCTTCGGCGCCGCCCCGTATCCCGGCGCAAAAAACGACAGCGATGAAGGCAGGGTGACCGGCCGGCCGAGCGTTTCAGGGCGCGCTCCTGCGCCGTTGCACCGGATTTCAGCGTGCTGATCGTGCCAAACCCGGGCTCCCGCAGGCGATTTGTCACCAGGCGCACGCACAGCCCCAAGAACGCGCCAAATCGCCGAGCGCTTCCCTGATTTGGCGCTTTATGCAGGTCGCGGCGCCCCGGATTCGCCTCCCGCGCCACGTCCCTCCCTTCTTCAGTGCCAGAGGTTCAGGCCGCCGCCGGCACGATTCGTGATGCACACGGGACCAGACGACCTCAGGGGCCCGCCGCCGCGGGCTCCGTCTCCGACACCCGGCGCGTCACCGCGGATCCGGCATCCGGGTGCAGGCGCAGCGCCCGGGCCGTCGCCACCAGGGAGACGAGCGCCAGGAGCACGAAGGCGACCGCGTAGGCGCTCGGTCGGCCCGGGACGATCGAGGCCAGCGGAGCGCCGGCCCGCAGGGCGACCGCCCCCAGCGGCACCCCCAGCCCCACCGCGAGCTGCTGCGCGGTGGCCTGAAGCGTGTTGGCGTCCCGGATCTGCTCCGGGGGCGTCTCGCTGAAGGCGATGGTGGAATAGCACGTCAGGCCGGCCGAGCGCCCGACGCCGTTGAGCAACGCGACGAGCGCGATCACCACCAGCGGCGTGTCGGCGCCGAGCCAGGCCGCTCCCACCATCGTCACGGCGGCGCCGGCGGTGGCCGCCACGAGCACCGGCCGGAAGCCGAAGCGACGCAGCAGGGGTGCCGTCGCCGGCTTGATGGCGATGTTGCCGACGAACACGAACAGGACCATGGCGCCGGACTTGACAGGGCTCCAGCCGAACGCGTTCTGAAAGAGCAGGGTCAGCAGGAAGGGCACCGCGGTGATGGCGGCCCAGAACAGCGAGCCGCTGCCGAGCGAGATGCGAAACGTCGGCACGCGCAGCGTGCGCAGGTTGACGAGCGGGTGGCGCACGCGCAGCAGATGCCGGATCGCCGCGGTCAGCAACACCACAGATGCGAGGGCGAAGCCGATGACCTCGCTCCAGGCCACGGCGGTCTGCGAGAGCAGATACGCCAGATAGGTGGCGGCAGCGAGGCCGCCGCATGTGAGGAGCACGCCCGGGTAGTCGAGCGGCGGTGGGTCCTCGGTCCGCGGCGATTCGACCAGTCTCCGGGCGACCGCCAGGGCAAGCGCCCCCAGGGGCACGTTGACGAGAAACAGCCACCGCCAGCTTGCGTACGTGGTGATCAGGCCGCCGGCGAGCGGGGCGACGACCGGGGCGATCAGCGCCGGCCAGACGAGCAGCGAGATGATCGACAGCACGTCGGCCTTGGCGGTCCGCGACAGCACGACGAGGCGGCCGACGGGAACCATCATCGCGCCGCCGGCGCCCTGCGCGACCCGGGACAGGACGAGCTCGGCGAGGCTGGTGCTGGCCGCGCAGGCCGCCGATGACAGGGTGAAGATGGCGATGGCCGTCAGGAAGACCGGGCGGGCGCCCCACCGCTCGGCCAGCCAGCCGCTGAGCGGGATCAGCACCGCCAGCGTGACCAGGTAGGCGGCGATGACGAGGCCGACCGAGGTCGAGGCGACGTGGAGGGCACGGCCGATGCGCGGTGCCGCCGTGGTCACGATCGTCCCGTCGAGGTTCTCCATGAAGAAGCAGCCGGCGACGAGCAGGGCGGTGTTTCGCAGGCGGGGAGCGATCGACTCGGTCATGCGCAGCCACGCTCACCCGGTGGTGGAGCGCGTACGCGCAGGATATGGCCACGGGTCGAGCCCGTCCCGGCCTCCGGGCCGCTATGACCGGCCGACGACGGGGGGAACAACCGCCTCCGCCGCTGGTGGGGCGGCGTACCATTAATCCATGACATCCCTGGGCTTGATGCTCCTTGTCGTCGGTACTCTGGTGGCGGTCGCGGAGGCGCACTACCCCAGCCACGGGATCGCCGGGGGCCTGGGCGTCCTGGTGATGGCCATCGGCGCGGTCCTGGCCATCAGCGGGCTCGGCGCGGGGGTACTCGTCGGTCTGCTGGCGGGCCTGGTCCTCGCCGGTGCCGGCGCGGGCGCGGTGGCGCTGACCGTCAGGCGCGGACTGGCCGTGCGCCAGCGCCGTGTCCGGACCGGGGCCGAGGGGATCGTCGGTCATGTCGGCCTGGTGCGCAGCTGGACGGACGCGACGGGGAGCGTGGCCCTCGACGGAGCGGTCTGGCAGGCACGCCGATCGATCACCGCCGGCGGCGACGACGAGGACACGCCGGATCTGCATCCCGGTGACCCCGTCGTCGTGGAACGTCTGAACGGGCTTACGCTTTCGGTGCGCCCGGCCGAGGAATGGGAGCTTCTGTAATGGTCACCGCCATCATCATCGTCCTGGTCATCCTGCTTGCGGGGGCCCTGACTCTGCTCTCCAGCTCGGTGCGCGTCCTGCGCGAGTATGAGCGAGGCGTCGTATTCCGCCTGGGACGGGTGATGGACCAGCGTGGGCCGGGCCTGCTCCTGCTCGTCCCGGCGCTGGACCGAATGGTGCGCGTCAGCCTGCGCACGGTCACGCTGTCGATCCCGCCGCAGGAGATCATCACCCGCGACAACGTCCCCGTTCGCGTCACCGCCGTCGCCTATTACCGCGTGATCGATTCGACGAGGGCCGTCACCGAGGTCGAGAGCTTCCAGTCGGCGACGCTGCAGATCTCCCAGACGTCGCTGCGCTCGGTGCTCGGCGGCGTCGACCTCGACACCCTGCTGTCCGAGCGTGAGCACCTCAACGCGTCACTCCAGCAGGTCATCGACACCCAGACGGAGCCATGGGGCATCAAGGTGACCACCGTGGAGATCAAGGACGTCGAGATCCCCGAGCGCATGCAGCACGCGATCGCGCGCCAGGCGGAGGCCGAACGCGAGCGCCGCGCCAAGATCATCAATGCCCAGGGCGAGTCTCAGGCGGCCGCCAAGCTCGCAGAGGCCGCCGACGTGATTGGGCGCAACCCGGTCACCATCCAGCTCCGGTATCTGCAGACACTGCGCGAGATCGGCGGCAGCCAGAACTCCACGATCGTGTTCCCGATGCCCGTCGACCTGATGCGGCCGATGCTCGACGCCCTCGGTCGCGGCGCCGGGGCCGAGCAGCCCGGGACAGAGGCCGGGAGCGGATCGCCGGAGCCGGAGCCGACCCAGCTGGACGAGCACGTGCAGCATGAGCTCGGCAGCGGCAAGGTCAACGGCGCGCCGGAGGCGGCGGGGGAGATTGACATGCCCCGTACCGTCGAGTGATGAGGCGCGCGCTGCTGCCCTGGTTGTTCCCGGTCCTGCTGATGGCCGGACTCCTGATCGCCGCGACCGGTTCACCAATTGTCTGGGGATTGGCGCTCATCGTGGCCGGCTGGGTCGCGCTCCCGCTCGCGCTGTCGGCCGCGCGGCGCTCCGGCAACTGGCCGAGGAGCCTGGGCGGCGACCAGGATGCCGGCCGCGGCTCCAACCGCGGCTTCCTCCCGTTCGGCCGCTTTCCCTGGATGTAGCCGGGCGGCGGGGCGAGCGGTGAGGGAGCCCGCGTTGAGCGGGCTAACCTCATCGGTCCGGCCATGGCAGTCCGCTCCGACATCCGCAACATCGCGATCATCGCCCACGTCGACCACGGGAAGACGACGCTCGTCGACGCCCTGCTGTGGCAATCCGGCGCGTTTCGCTCCAACCAGGACGTCGCCGAGCGCGTGCTCGACTCGATGGACCTGGAGCGCGAGAAGGGGATCACGATCCTGGCCAAGAACACGGCCGTGCGCTATGGCGACGTCAAGCTCAACATCGTGGACACCCCCGGCCACGCCGACTTCGGCGGCGAGGTCGAGCGCGGGCTGACGATGGTCGACGGCGTGCTGCTGCTCGTCGACGCCTCCGAGGGGCCGCTCCCCCAGACGCGCTTCGTCCTGCGCAAGGCCCTCGAGGCCCGGCTGCCGGTGATCCTCGTCGTCAACAAGGTCGACCGCCCGGACGCCCGGATCGACGAGGTCGTCGACGAGGTCTACGAGCTGTTCCTGGACCTGGACGCCGACGAGTCGCAGATCGATTTCCCCATCGTCTACACGAACGCGAAGGCCGGCCAGGCGTCGCTTGACTCCGGCCGGCCCGGCGAGGACCTCAAGCCACTGCTCGAGCTGCTCGTCTCTCACGTGCCGGCGCCCGAGTACGACCCGGGCCACCCCCTCCAGGCCCACGTCACCAACCTCGACGCGTCGCCGTACGTCGGCCGGCTCGCCATCTGCCGCGTGCGCAACGGGGTCATCCGCCAGGGCGAGACGATCGCCTGGTCCCGGCACGATGGCTCGATCGAGCGGGTCAAGGTGTCCGAGCTCTACGTCACCGAGGCGCTGGACCGCGTCGAGGCCGCCGAGGCAGCGGCGGGCGAGATCATCTCGGTGGCGGGCATTCCGGAGATCACCATCGGCGACACCCTCACCGATGCCGACGACCCGCGGCCGCTGCCGGTCATCACCGTCGACGAGCCGTCGCTGTCGGTGACCATCGGAATCAACACCTCGCCGCTGGCCGGCCAGGACGGCACCTTCCTCACCGCCAGCCAGGTCAACGCCCGGCTGGAGCGCGAGCTGGTCGGCAACGTGTCCCTGCGCGTCACCGAGACCGAGCGTCCGGACGTGTGGGAGGTCCAGGGCCGCGGCGAGCTGGCGCTGGCGATCCTGGTGGAGCTCATGCGACGGGAGGGCTTCGAGCTCACCGTGGGCAAGCCCCAGGTCGTCACCCGCGAGATCGACGGTAGGCGCCACGAACCGGTGGAGCGGATGAGCGTCGATGCTCCGGACGAGTACGTCGGCGTGATCACCCAGCTGATGGCGCTGCGCAAGGGCCGGATGGAGCAGATGGTCAACCACGGCACCGGCTGGGTGCGGATGGAGTACCTGGTCCCGGCGCGCGGGCTGATCGGCTTTCGCACCGAGTTTCTCACCGAGACGCGCGGCACCGGTCTCGTCCATCACGTCTTCGACCGCTGGGAGCCGTGGCACGGCGATCTCCGCACCCGGCCGACCGGCTCACTCGTCGCCGACCGCCGCGGCACGGTGGCCGCGTTCGCCCTGTTCAACCTCCAGGAGCGCGGCACGCTGTTCGTGGAGCCGGGGGATGAGGTCTACGAGGGGATGATCGTGGGCGAGAACTCACGCGCTGAGGATCTCGACGTCAACGCCGTCAAGGAGAAGCACCTCACCAACATCCGCTCCTCGACCGCCGACGAGCTGGTGCGCCTCGTCCCCAAGCGCGAGCTGTCCCTCGACCAGGCGATGGAGTTCCTGCGCGCCGACGAGTGCGTCGAGGTGACCCCCCACGCCGTGCGGTTGCGCAAGGTGGCGTTGGACAGGACCGCGCGGGTGAAGCTGGCGCGGGCGCAGAACCGGGAGCGCGCCGCGGTCTGAGCGGGCGTTCGCTGGGGCCCCCGGGGCGGGGCGGGGCCCGGGGCGGGCGGGGCGGGGCCCGGGGCGGGGCAGTGCCGGCGGCGGGCGGGGCAGGGCCCGGCGCGGCGGGCACAGTACCGGGCGGGCACCGGGCGGGCGGGCGGGGTTCGAAGCGGCGCCTGCGGGCGGAACGACTGGCAACGAAGCAGGGTGCGGCGGGAGCGTCGCTGCGGCGGGGGCGGGGTTTCCGTCGGATCCCGGTTGCGCGACCTGCACATCGCGCCAAATCACGATCGCGGTCGACGATTTGGCGCAGATTCACGGCTGAGCGCGCGCCTGGCGCCGAATCATCTGCACCGTGCATGATTTGGCGCGTGGCGCACGCCGAAATCCAGTGCACCAGCGTTGAGGAACCCCGGAGCGCCCCGCCGGCGGGATGACCGTCCCTTCGTTGCGCCGTTTCAACGCCCCGGGCCCCGGAGCAAGACGGCCAAGCACGTGGATTCCAGGACGCGCCATCCGGGGGCAAACTCAGGCGACGACGGAGGGGCGGACGACGAGTCGCCGGCAAATCCCCGGGCCCAGAACCTGCACATCGCGCCAAATCACGATGCGGTCGACGATTTGGCGCAGATTCACGGCTGAGGGCGCGCCTGGCGCCAAATCATCTGCACGGTGCATGATTTGGCGCGTGGCGCACGCCGAAATCCAGTGCACCAGCGTTGAGGAACCCCGGAGCGCCCCGCCGGCGGGATGACCGTCCCTTCGTTGCGCCGTTTTCATCTGCACGGTGCATGATCTGCGCGGTGCATGATTTGGCGCGTGGCGTACGCCGAATCCGGTGCAGTGACCAAGTACCCCGCGCGTGCCGGGGAGCATCCCGGGCGCGCCCGCCTGCACCGGGGAGCGCCCGCGCCGGCGGGTCACCCCCGCTGGGTCGCTCCGATTCCGGGGTCAGGCGAGCTTGTCGACCTTCCGGGCTCAGACGAGCCGGTCGAGTTCCGGGCTCACGCGAGCCGGTCGGCCACCGCGATCCAGACCTCGCGCGCCATCCCCATGCCGATGTGGCTGGCATCGACCTCGATGTGCTCGGCGAAGGGATCCAGGCAAGCCTCCCAACGCACCACCTCGTCGGTGCGCGAGTAGACGGAGAGGAAGCGGACGGCGGACGGGAACGGCGCCCGGACCGCGTCGACCGAGCGGGCACAGCACTCCCCGGCAAAGCAGCTCCAGCTGAACAGGCCGGGCACGCCGGCGGTGCCGAGCAGCCCGACGCCGATGATCGACGGCCACGTCCGCGGGCGGACCGCCAGCTGGTCGAGCAGCGGTGATCCGAGCGTGACCACGGCCTCGACGAGGTCCGGGCGCAGCACGGCGACCGCCCGGGCGATGCTCCCGCCCCGGCTCTGGCCGACGAGCAGCGCCGGGCGCCCCGCCGCGTCCACCGCCCGCCCCAGCCGCGCCTCGACGGCCTCGACGAGCGGCTCCATGCAGTCGACGTTCCACCGGATCCCGCTGCGTACCAGGGTGTAGCCGCCGGTACGCAGCCACACCGCCATCCGGGTCAGGCTCTGGTCGCCGGCCAGAAAGCCGGGGATCAGCATCACCGGCCGCCCATCGCCGGACGGCGGCGCCGGCCACTCGTCGCGGTCCCGGGTCGATAGCCATTCGTTGACGACGCGGGGGCGGGGCAGCGTCAGGGGCAGACCGAACCGTGGAAACGTGTCGGCATCCGTGCTCATGCCATTAACGGTACTTTGACCAGGTAATCTCGCGCCGCATGTCGCTGAGGATGGCCGACGCGGCCGACGTCGTGGCTTCCCCGGCGGGCGGCGGCGCCCAGCCGCAGGCGCCCCGCGCGCTCAGCCATCCGTGCGCGGCCACCCGCGGACGAGCGCTGGTACCCGCTCGCCGATGAATCGGGGATCGTGATGCGCGGTTCCATGTCGGATACGCCATGACCGCCATCACCCGCGGAAGCTCTCGTCGCCCCTCGCCGCGGGAATCTGCACTGCAGCTGAGCGATCCGACGCTGATCACAGTCGCGGTGCTCACCGTTCTCACGCTGGCGCTGCGCTTCAGCCAGATCCACCAGGGCCTCTACGGTGACGAGGGGTTTACCGACGGCGACATCTTCGGCAGGAGCTTCGGTTCCGTCCTGTCCGACGTGCACTCCGGCGGGGAGAACTCTCCCCCGCTCTTCTTCCTGCTCGCCTGGGCAACGGCGAAGCTGGGGGATCCCACGGTGTGGATCCGCCTGCCGTCGATCATCCTCGGGTCGGCCACGGTTCCGGTGGTCTATCTCATCGGGCGCGAGACCGTCGGGCCGCGCGCGGGCCTGGTGGCCGGGGCGGTGATCGCGCTCAGTCCATTCTCCTTTTACTACGGCGTCGAGGCGCGGCCGTACGCCTCGATGGCGTTTTTCGTGGCGGTGTCGACCTGGGCGCTGCTGCGGGCGGTGGCGGGCAGCGGCGCGAGGTGGTGGGCTCTCTACGTGGTGGCGGCCGCCGCCGCGGCCTACTGCCACTACACATGCATCTTCGTCCTGATCGTGCAGAGCCTGTGGTCACTGTGGGTCTGCAGGCACCGGATCTGGCCTCCGCTCATCAGTGCGGTGGTGGCAGTGGCGCTGTACATCCCCTGGCTGCCCAAGCTCCGCGGCAAGGAGCTCGGGGTGATCGCTGCCCTGGAGCCGCTCACCGCGCACAATGTGATCACCGACCTGTTGCGCCCGATCGCCGGCTACCCATATGCGCCGTTGGGGGCAATTCCCACCCGGCTGGGCTTGGGGCTGCTCATCGCTCTGACCGTGATCGGCTTCGCGGCCTGCGCGGCCAATGCGTTCGGCCCCACCCGGGTTGACCGGGCGCGGGGGTGGCCGCGTCGCTTCTGGCTCCTGTTCGCGCTGGCGCTGGCCACACCGGTGGGCATGCTGGTCTACAGCGAGGCCGCCACCGACCTGTGGCTGGCCCGCGGGCTCTACGCGTCGGTGCCCGCGGCCGCGCTGCTGCTGGGTGCCCTCCTGGTAGCGATCCCGAAGCCCGCCAACATCGCGGCGATCGTGATCGTGCTCGGCATCCTGGCGGTGGGCGCGTTCCGGGCCGCCAGTCCCAGTTGGAGGCGGCCGCCGACCAGATCGCTGGCCGCCTACGTGGATCGCGAAACCGCGCCGAGCGATCCGTTCGCGGTCATCTCGCTGTTCGCAGGGCCCGGGATCGACGCGCAGCTGCGCCGAAGCCACCGATTCGCAACATTGGCAAATGTCTGGCGCCTCACAACCGCGGGAGGCAAAGCGGTCGTGGCACTTGACGAGCTCACTGCGAAGGCGCTGCACATCCCGATCATGCCGCCTCCGCCGGCGGGATTTCACCTCCTCGCTCACCGGCGCTTCCAGTCCGCCGTTATGCCGCTCGACGTCGGGGTGTACCGCCGCAGCCGCTGCGGACACAGCTGCGCGGGGTGATTGGCGGCGTGCGGGCGAGGGAGAGACGCGCGGGCACCGACGCCCTCGATCTCGACGGCGGTGGCGCGCTGGAGAATCTTCACCGGAAACTGGAGGGATGGCCGGCGGCGTGACGGCCGCGGAACGGTCGCGACGGAATCGCCACCTCGATGGGAACCCGAGCCGCCGCCAGCATCCTGCGCCGGTCGCGCAGCGCGCCCGGCATCAGCCAACACGCCGCCGCGATCGCCCGCAGGTGCGCTCGCAGCCGGCGCTCGCGCAGTGCGTGCCAGGTCCACCCGAGCTGCCGGTACACGACGATCGGCAGCCACCGCAGTGGGAAGCTCTTGACCACCAGCAGGAGGGTGTTGCGCGTCACCAGGAAATGATGGCCGCCGGGAAGGCGCTTGGAGGACTCCCCTCCCGCGTGGAACGCGACCGCCGGCTCGTAGCGACAGCGCGAGCCCGCGAGGCGCAGGCGGAGCGCCAGATCCACATCCTCCAGGTAGGCGAAGTAGCGCTCGTCGAACCCGCCGACCCCGAGCACGGCCGAGCGACGGTAGAGCGCCGCCCCGGCGCAGGCGCCGAAGACCTCGCCCCCCTCGTCCCAGCGGCCATCGTCGACCATGAAGCGACCGCGCTGCTCGCAGGCGCCATCGCGCCGGAGCACGTCGCCGGCGTCGTAGATGGTTGCCGTGTCGGCCAGCTGGAGCATCTTGCACGCGACCGAGGCGGTGGCGGAATCTCCCTGCAGAGCAGCGGTCATCCGCTCCAGCCAGTCAGGCGTCAGCACCACGTCGGTGTTGACCAGCGCCACCAGCTCGGCCGCGGCGGCCTCGATCCCTACGTTGGCGGCATGGGCAAAGCCCGTGTTTGCGTCCAGCGCCAGCACGCGGACCTGTGGATGATCCGCGGCCAGATAGGACAGCGAGCCGTCGCCGGATCCGTTGTCGACGACGATCACCTCGTGATCAGCCAGGGTCTGCGCCGACAGAGATCGCAGGCAGCCGTCCAGCCAGCGACGACCGTTCCAGTTGGGCACAACCACCGAAACGGTCGGCCGCGAGGGTGGGCGATCCGGTTCACGCACGCGCCCGATGGTGGCGGATCGGCGATCATGAGGGCGTGCGTGTCCTGCGTCCAGCGCTGCTGCTCGTGGCCGTCGCCGCCTGCGCCTGGTTCGCTCTGGGCGTCCGCCAATCCCATGAGGTCGACGGGGCCACGAGCGTGGTCTCAGCCGCCAACCCGACGGCGGCGCAGCTGCGTGCGGCGGCGGCACAGCTGCGCTCGGCCTCCTTCCTGAACCCCGATCGCACGGTCGACATCTTGCGCGCCCGAGTGGCCATCAAACAGCACCGGCTGCCCCAGGCGCGCCGGATCCTGGCCGCCGCGACCCGCGGCGAGCCAGAGAACCTGGAGGCCTGGATCTGGTTCACGGGGACGAACCTGGGTCGCCCGGCGGGAATGCTGGGACGGGCCCGCATCATCGCCCTTGACCCACTGGACGCCCGCGCCGTCGGAGGCTAGCGTGGTGCCGCCGGTCCGCGTGGTACAGGTAGACGCCGTAGGAGATCAGTCCCAGCACCAGCACCAGCACCAGCACCAGCACCAGCAGCGGCCGCCAGGCCAGCATGCGGCGCGGCGCCGCGCCGACCGTCGGCCCGAACAGCGCGGGCCCCAGCAACGGCACACAGGGACCGCCGGTGAGGGCGATCGAGCCCAGTCAGCCGCGCAGCCAGCCGATCACGCGGTTGATCAGCACGTCGGGCAGCGACTGGCGCCAGTCCCGGCTCCAGCTCACGGCGCTGCCGCGGGCGCGGTCCTCGTAGCGCTCCACCCCGTCGGCGGCGGCCCGCAGCGCCGCGGCGATCCCGCCGATGGTCGGCGGGGCCGGGAGCAGGTTCGTTGAGATCGCGCCCAGCGCCTCGGCGGTCTTGTTCTCAAACGTGTTGGTCACGGTCAGCATCCCGGCCGAGGCCATCTCCAGCGGGACCAAGCTGGGATGCGGCGTGTACATCAGGGCCAGGCCGACGTCGTGGTCACGCAGCAGCTCGGCGTAGGCGGGCTCGGTCCGGCGCGGCAGCAGCTCCAGCGTCGCTCCGCCGGTCAGCGCCAGCCGGCGCGCGCCGCCGACCGAGCCGATCCCGCGCAGCTCCCAGCCGGCGAACGCGCCGTCGTCCAGCGCGCGCTCCAGGGCCAGCACCGCCAGCTCGAACATGTTGCGGCTGGCGTGCGATTCCGGCCGCGCGTAGAGCAGCAACCCCCGGGTGCCGCGCCGGCGCAGCGCGTCGGCGGTGGGCGGCGGCACGCTGGCGATGGCGTTCTGAAACGACGCCGACTGCGCCTCGTGACCGCCCGGGGCGAACGGGCCGATCCGGTGGGCGCGGAAGTAGTCACGCAGCAGCTCGGTGGAGAACAGGGCGTGGTGCGGGAGCTCGTAGGACTCCGCGGCCAGCGCCGCCTGACTGCCCATCGGAAAGGTGAACGGTTCGTACTCCTGGATCAGGTACACGAAGTGCCCCGCTCCCAGCTTCACGGTGGCGGCGTGGGCGATGTGCGCCGTCCACCAGGTGGTGGCGATGAAGCGGTCCTGAGCGCTGACCTCCAGGGCGCCCGTCTCCCGTCCAAACGCCAGCTCCACCTCGTCGAACAGCCCATCCAGCCCGGAGTAGCGCTCCACGATCTGGCGGTAATCGGGAGCGAGCAGGCCGTTGGGATCGACGGTGACGATCCGCACCCGCTGCCCGTTGTCGGCCAGCCGCCGGGCCAGGTTGAACTTACCGATGTAACCGCCGAACAGGTGCTGGAGATCGACCGAGGGGATCAGCAGATTGATCCGGGCCGGCGCGGCGTCGGAGACCAGCAGCGGCAGGGGCGCGATCTTGTCAGAGAGCGCCCGCACGGTCGGACTGTCGCCGACCCGGCGACCGGGGGTGGAGACCAGCTCAGGTGGCGGCACCGCGTCCAGGCGCAGGGCCGCCGACGGTCGGTCCCGGACGCTGGCGCTCAGCAGCCGGCGCCAGGTGAAGGCGTAGGCCAGCATCCACTCGGCTCCGAGCGTCCGGGAGGAGCGACCCAGGATCTCCCGGGCGCCGCGCCGCCACAGGCCGGCCAGCGCCGGCAGCGAGCGGTCGGTGGCGAGAAAGCGCTCCAGCGAGCGGCGCTTGTCGGCCGCCATCTCCTCGCCGCAGCGCATCCGCACGATCGTCGCCCAGGTGCTCAACCGGCAGACGTCGACGAAGTAGTGATGGCGCCACAGCACGGCCCGGTCACGCGGATGCCGCGTCAGCCGGCGCAGGCGGCTGACCAGGCCCGGCATCCGGTTGGCGGCCGCGTGGCCGAGGGTGGCGCCGCCGTGCTGAACGTAGTCGTAGAGCGGGCGGTCGACGAACTCGATCCTTCCCCGGGCGATCGCCACCAGCGCGATCCAGTGGTCGTGAAAGTGGGCGAACTGGGCCGGCGGGAACGGCAGCGCGTAGTCGAGCACCCCGCGGCGCAGCAGCGACGCGGCGCCGGTCACCGAGTTGGTCATCAGCAGTGCGGCCAGCGAGTCGTGGTTGTGACGGCGGGTGACCCAGTAGGTCTCCGACAGCAGCCGGCCGGCCTCGTCGACGACGCGCGCATCGCTGTAGACCAGCTGGGCGTCCCCGATCCGCGCCAGCAGCTCCTGGAGCTTGCAGTCAAGCCAGGCGTCGTCCTGGTCGGCGAGGGCCACATAGTCGGCATCGCCTGGGACCAAGTCCAGCGCGCGCTCGAAGTTCAGGTAGAAGCCCAGCCGGCGCGGGGACGGCGACAGCACGAACCGGGGGTCGTCGCCCAGGACGGCGCGCATCTCGGCCAGCCGCTCCGGCGAGGAGCCATCGTCGCTGATCACGCACACCCAGTTGCCGTGCGTCTGGGCGCGGATCGACTCGATCTGGCGTTCAAACAGCGCCGGCGGCGGCTGGTAGGTGGCCATCGCCACCGCCACCAGCGGGCCGGCGGCGCCGGCGGCGCGGACCGACTCGGGCACGGGCTGGGGCTCGGGTACGGCCGGGGCGGTGAGGGTGACCAGCGGCCGGACCGCGGTCTCACCGCCCTGCAACGTGGCGCGCAGCTCCAGCCGGCGCGGGCCGCCGCGCGCCGGCGCGATCTCCGCGATCCCCCAGAAGCCGCTGCGGTAGCTGTGCAGCCAGGGATCACCCGCCGAGTCCGGATCGTGGCCGATCCCCCGGGTGGCGAACGCGTCCAGCTGAGGGTGCAGCGAGCGGAACAGGTCCAGCCTCGGCATCCGGTGGTAGGCCACCGGCTGGGGCGCCCCGTCGACGATCAGCTCCAACGAGCGAATCACGCCCTCACGGTGAAAGCAGGTGCCGGCCACGAACAACGCCGTGCCCCGCCCCACCTTCAACTCGAGTGGAAGCGGCGCGTCGAGGGCGACGGTCAGCCCGCTGTCGTGTGAGGAAGGCACAGGTGCTCGCCGGCGGCCCCGGGGAGGCCGCCTGTAGCGTTGCATGATCCTTTAAACCGCCGCCTGACGCCATTCCCGTCCCCGCCCGATGCCCGCCCACCGCTCCTCCGATCTGCGCGCCCGGACCGACCGCCTGATCGGCGCCACCCGCCGGCACGCCACCCGGCTGTCCGGTGTCCCGGGGCTGCGCCGGCCGGCCCGGCCCCCGGTGGCGCCCGCGCCGGCGGACCTGCGGTTCGACTCATGGCTACAGGCCTTCTGGGGCGCGGAGCTGGCGGAGCTCGACGCGCGCTGCGCCGCCCGGGGGCCGGTCTCGTGGGACGCGTTCGCCGCACTCGGCGCCGACGTCTGGGGGGCGCTGCTCAGCCAGGAGTACGACCTGTACCCCAGCATCAGGGCGGCGCTGCCCGCCGTGCCCGACCCCGGCCTCCAGGCCACCTGGAACGGGGCCAGCGGCGCGGCGCTGGCGGCACAGAGCGCCATCTTCTACGACCGCCTCCGGGACCTCCACGCCCGGCATGGCGCCCGGCCGCTGGCCGCCAGCCGGGTGCTGGACTTCGGCTGTGGATGGGGACGGCTGACGCGCTTCTTGGCCCGTGACGTGGCGGCGGGGAAGCTGTTCGGCTGCGATCCGGTGGGGCCGATCCTCGACGTCTGCCGCACCTGCCGAGTGCCGGCGGAGCTGGCCCGGTGCGACTTCGTGCCCCAGCGGCTGCCATTCTCGGAGTCGTTTGACCTCATCTACGCCTTCTCGGTGTTCACGCACCTGTCCGAGCGGGCGCACCGGGCGTGCCTGCGCGCGCTGCACGACGCGCTGGCGCCCGGCGGTCTGCTGGTGCTGACGATCCGCCCACCGGAGTATCCGTGGTTGTCGGAGCTGCTGCGCCCGGCGCTGCGCTCCCTGGGACCTGATCCGGCAGCGCGGCTGGCCGAGCCGCTGTATCTGTTCGCCCCCCACGATGCCCAGCCGCTGGGCGCCGAGCCGGCCGGCGGGGAGATCACCTACGGCGAGACCGTCGTCACCGCGGCCTACGTCCGCCGCCACTGGACCGAGTGGTTTGAGCTGGCCGGGTTCGAGCTGCTGCTCGGCGATCCCCACCAGGTGGTGGTGGCGCTGCGGCCACGCTGACCAAAGGCCATCCCACGGCGAGGCACGGGACGCTCAGATCCGCGGTCGCCCCCGGGCGCCTCGCCCGGCCAGCCTGGCCAGCCGCCCCAGCGCCGATGCGCTCAGCCGGGCGAGCTCGTCGTGGGCGCCGTCCAGCTGCGAGCGCAGCGCGCCGATCTGGTCCTGGAGCTGCAGCTCGCGGTCGCTGGGGATGGGGTCGTTCCCGGGCGCACCGGGCGCGTCGGGCGCGTCGAGCTCGGCGGCGCTCTCGGGGGCATCGGCCGTCTCGGCGGCACCGGGGCCGTCGTGACCGGGACCCGCCGGCGCCGGCGCGGTCTTGCGCCAGCGGGCGCCGCTCCAGTCGATCTGCTCGATCGGGTCCTCGATCCCCCGCTCCGCGCGGAACTCGTCGACGGCGAGCCGGCACGACCGGGGCAGGTAGGGATGGAAGTAGTCGTCGACGATCACGTAGCCACCGCCGGCCAAGCCGTCGTAGAGGGCGTCCAGGCTGAGCCGGGTCGCCCGGTAGGTGTCTGAGTCCAGCCGGATCAGCGCCCAGCCGCGACCGCGCAGGCCGTCCATCGTCTGCTCGAAGAAGCCGGGCACGAAGCGGACGCTCCGGTCGACCCCGAAGCGGGCGAAGTAGCCGCGCACGCTTGCCAGGCTCGGCGCCAGGTAGCCGATCTGGTTCATGTCGGCCTCCAGCTCCTGGTCGGCCGCCGAGCCCGACTGATCGGCGGGCGGAAAGCCCCGGAAGGAGTCGGCGACCCACAGCGTCCGCTCCCGGGCGCCGAGGCTGTCCAGGGTGGCGCGCATCAGGATCGACGCGCCGCCGCGCCAGGCGCCGGCCTCGATCAGGTCCCCGGCGACGCCGTCGCGGACGACGGTCTCGACGCAGCGCTGAAGATCGCCGAGCCGCCGCAGTCCGATCATCGTCAGGCCGTCCAGCGGCCAGTCCTTGCCCTCGCGACGATGGGCCAGCTGCTGCTCGTCGGTGAGCGCGCGCCAGAACACGCGCTTGTCGCCGGTCCAGCGCACCTCCCGGGTGCCGGCCCCGGCGAGGTCGCAGAGACTGAGCTTGAGCAGCTCCAGATAAGCGGTGCGCAGCGTCTCGGCGTCGGCGGCCAGCCGCGGAACACGCCCGCTCGGCTCGGATGACGGTGAGGACGCTGGGGCCATCGGAGCACTGCAGGGTAGGTCAACGCCCGTCTAGACTCTCCGCGCTCCATGGCCAGGGTCCAACTGAACCTCAGCACGGAAGGGATCGTGCGAGCGCTTACGCGGGGCGAGCTGCCGTGGACGCTGAACCCGGCCTGTGACTTCGCCAGCGACCCCGGGCAGTGGGGCGCGTCGCTGATCAACAACGCCGAGGTGATGGTTGCCTGCCTGGACGCGGCCGGCGCCGAGTCGGTGGCCGAGGTGGGGGCCTACGCCGGGGATCTGACCCGCTATCTGCTGGACTGGGCGCAGGGTCCTGGCGCCCGGGTGTGGGCGGTCGACCCGTCGCCGCAGCCCGAGCTGGTGGGCCTCGACGAGGAGCGTGAGGATCTCACGCTGGTGCGCGCCACCAGCCACGACGCGCTGGCCGAGATGCCGCTGCTGGACGCCTACGTGATCGACGGCGACCACAACTACTGGACGGTGACCGAGGAGATCCGGCTGATCGCCGCTCAGGTGCCGGACGGCCCGGCGCCGCTGCTGCTGTTCCACGACGTCGGCTGGCCCCACGCCCGCCGTGACGACTACTACGCGCCGGAGCGGGTCCCCGCCGAGTACCGCCAGCCCACGGTGGAGGGCGGCGGCCTGTTCCCCGGCATCTCGGAGCCCCGGCCCGGCGGCCTGCCCTACAAATGGCCGGCCGACCACGAGGGCGGGCCGCGCAACGGCGTGCTGACCGCCGTGGAGGACCACGTCAACTCCGCAGACGAGCTGCGCCTGGCGATCGTGCCCTCGTTCTTCGGCCTCGGCGTCGTCTGGGACGCCGGCGCCGCCTATGCCGAGCGCCTGCAGGAGATCCTGGCGCCGCTGGACCGCAACCCGATCATGGCGCGGCTGGAGGCCAACCGCACCTACCACCTGGCGGCCATGCACCACCAGATGATGGAGGTGGCGGCGGCCCACGAGCGGGTGCACCGCCAGGAGGTGGTGCTGCGCCGGATCATGACCTCCAGCGCCTTCAAGCTGGCCGAGGCGCTGTCCCGGCTGCGGCGGCGCGCGGGGATCGCCCCCGGCTCGGCGGCGGTGTCGACCGCCGAGATCCGCCGGGCGCTGCAGGACTAGCGCCCGCGCCCCCGCGCGGCGGCGCGGCGGCGCAGGCCCCGGGCCTGCAGGCGGCGCGCCAGCGCGTTTCCGCGCCGCAGGGGCTCGGTCATCCGCCAGCTGACGCTGGAGCGGATGCTCTCAAGCTCACGGTGGTCACGCTGGGCGCTGGCATCGGCCTGCAACAGCTTTGAGGCGGCCAGCAGACGGGCCGCGGCGGCCGCGGCCTCGCCGGCGCGCGCCCGGGCCCGCCACTCCTCGTCGGGGCTGTCCGGCGCCGGTCCCCGCTCGTCCCAGAGCTCGGCGGCGCGCATGTGGGCACCGACCCAGATCTCGATCTGGGAGACCAGGTCCAGGGAGTGATGATGCGCCACCCGCAGGTCGGCGGTGGCCACCCGGCGACCGGCGGCGCGGGCCTGGCGGCAGGCGTCGAAGTCATAGCCGTGCAGCATCCCCACCGATTCGTCGAAGCGCAGGTGAGCCACCGCCCAGGGCGACAGCGCCATCATCACCCCGTAGACGGCGTCGACCTCGCCCGGGGAGGGATCGGCGACCACGGGGAAGGTCAGCGGGCCGCCACCGAGCTCGCCGTGGTGGTAGGCCGCGGAGTTCCACGTCACGGTCCCGTCCCACCAGGCGATGTCACGCACGCCGGTGGCGCCCACGCAGCCGACGATCGCCACCTGGGGGTCAGACAGAGCCGCCCGCAGGCGGGAGGCGAAGTCGCCGTCGAGCAGCTCGGCGTCCTCGTGCAGGATCACCAACGCCTCCAGGTCGCTCAGACCGGCGGCCTGGTCCAGCAGCAGGTTCAGGCTACGGGCGATCGACCCGGTGGCGGCGTTGGCCAGCACCACCGAATTGGGCTCGGCGGCATGCCTGATCCCGCGCTCGGCAGCGCGCCGGTAGACGTCGGGCATCAGTATCGAGCAGCCGAAGGCGATCACGGGGCGGGCGATGTTAGCCATGCGCAGCGCGGGGACCCGGGCTAGACTCGCCCGCCTGCTCAGACCGCGCCAGCAGCCCCACCGACCGGGATGATCGTCTTCGCCTCCGCCGTCACCTCGCCGCAGATCTACGCCGCCTGTGCGGCGCCGGGCATCTCGCTGGCCGCCGAGCCTGACTCCGAGACGCTGGCGTTCACCGCCCAGGGGTCGATCTTCGCCAGCTACAACGCCATCATGGATCAGTCGGCGGGAATGCCCGGGCTGGAGGCCCTCGTGCTGCTGCATCAGGACGCCGAGATCACCGACCCTCGGTTCTGCCCCAAGCTGCGGGCCGCGCTGGCGGACCCCGAGGTGGGCGTCGTGGGCTGCGTGGGGTCGGTGGGAGTGCGCTCGATCGCCTGGTGGGAGGGCTCGGTCACGTGGGCGTCGTTCGTGCACCGCTACCCGGAGCTGGAGGGCGGGGATGTGCCATCGCTGACCTGGAACGAGGAGGGGCGCCCGCCCTACGCGCGGCTGGGCGAGGTCGACACCGTCGACGGGTTCGTGCTCGTCCTGTCCCCGTGGGTGGTCAACCACGTCCGCTTCGACGAGTCGCTGGGCCAGCGGCTGCATGGCTATGACTTCGACTTCTGTCTGCAGGTGCGGGAGGCCGGGCGCAAGGTCGTGACCGCCGACTTCAAGGTGATTCACAACCACTCGCTCGAACTGGCCAGCGATCTGGAGCACTGGTCGCAGGCCCACCTCGCGGTGGCCGAGAAGTGGGACGGGCGGATGCCGGGAGTCGGCGCCGCCAGGGGCAGCTGGAAGCAGCGCGCGCGGCGGGCCGAGGCCGAGGCGGCGGTCACCCGGGCGGTGGCGATGTCCACGCAGATGAAGATCGACGCCCGCCGGGCCGAGCATCGCCGTGAGCTGGAGACCATGACCACCAGCGTGGCCTGGAGGCTGACCGCACCGCTGCGAGCGCTCAACCGCTACGCCCGCCGACGGCGCGCGCGGTAGGCGCGCGCCGCTCGGCGTCCGGCCCGCAGGGGCCGGGTGAGCGCCCAGCTCAATGACGCCTCAAACTCCTGGCGAGCCTGGGCCACGGCCTGCTCGGCGGCCGCGCGCTGGGCCTCCAGGGCCTCGGCGGCGCGTCGCTGCACCGCTTCGATCTCCCGCTGGGCCTGGACGAGGTTGTGTCGCAGGGCGACCAGCTCCCGCGGATCGTCGCTCGGCACGTCCAGCGCGGCCACCGAGACCTCCACATCGCGCTTGCGCAGCAGCGCCCAGCTCTGGTTGTGGATGTTGGGCTCGATCCTGATCACCTCGAAGGCACGGCCCCAGTGCTGACGCAGCCACCAGTCCGAGATCATGGTCAGTGGCGCCCCGTCGGCCGCCGGATGGTTGTGGCGCAGCACGTTCATGCCCACCCGGTCCTCGTCCCACGGCTCCCCGGCCAGCAGCTCGGAGGTCCAGCGGCCCATGTAGGTGGCGATCAGCAGGCCGCCGGGCGCCAGCAGGCGATGCAGCTCGCGCAGCCACGGCAGCAGGTTGTCGGTGAGATGGGTGAACACCGAGATCGACCAGATCAGGTCGAAGCTCGCTTCCGGCAGCGGCAGCGGCGGCAGGTACTCGGACTTGATGACGTGCATCGGCGGGCACACCGTCTGTCTGAGCAGGTCGACGCTGGCCGCGTCGATGTCGGCGCCCCACACCTCGGCGGAGACCGACTGCGCCAGTGGCATGAAGTGCTTGAGCGTGCGCCCCGCGCCACAGCCGAAGTCCATGATCCGCTTGCCCTCATAGGACCAGTCATCGCCGAGCAGCCCGTCGATGGCCTGGCGGGTCTCGGGGCCGAGCCGCTCCCACAGCTCTGCGAAGCGTTCGATCCAGCCGGGCTCCAGGTAGGTGGACATCGGCGTCGGCGGTGAGCGGTGCGGGAGAGGGTAACGTTGGCGCCGATGCGCGGCGCTGATCGCGGGACTCTAATGGCTTGCCGGCGCGCGATCCCCCCGGCGGTGCCGACGGCCGGAAGCCACCGTGGCGGGTAGCGCCGCCCGGCGCGCCCTGCTGCGCAGCCGGGCGCCGGTGATTGAGGTCACCGACCTCCACAAGACGTTTCGCATCCCCGATCGGAAGGTCGACACGCTCAAGGAGCGGGTGGTGCATCCGTTGCGGCGGTCAGAGCACCGCCAGCTCAAAGCGCTGCAGGGCGTCAGCTTTGACGTGCACCAGGGCGAGTTCTTCGGGATCGTCGGCCGCAACGGCTCGGGCAAGAGCACCCTGCTCAAAGTG
>DASZMK010000014.1:0-13540 GCA_035551855.1 Solirubrobacteraceae bacterium | reverse complement strand
GGGCGGCCCGGGCGGCGCCGCTTCGGTGCGCGGCCGCCAACTGGATGGCGACGGCGCTTCTGGTCGCCCGCTCGGTGCCGGACGCGATCCTGGTCGACTGCGGCGGCACCACGACCGACGTGATCCCGCTCGCGGCCGGCGGGGTCGCCGTCCGGGGGCGCACCGACGTCGAGCGGCTGCTCGCCGGCGAGCTCGTCTACACCGGCGCGCTGCGGACCAACGTCGCCGCGGTGGTCTCGCATGTGCCGATCGGCGGCACCCCGTGCCCGGTGTCCTCCGAGCTGTTCGCAATCAGCGCCGACGCCCACCTGCTGCGGGGAAACCTGACCCCGGAGCAGTGCACGTGCACGTTTCCGGACGGTCGCGGTCCTGGCCTCCCGGAGGTGTGCGCCCGGCTGGCCCGGGTCGTCTGCGCCGACCCGGAGCAGCTGGCCGACGGCGACGTGGAGGCGATCGCCGCCGCTGTGGAGGAGGCGCAGATCGCGTCGATTGCCGCCGCCGTTCTCCGTGTCGCAGAGCGCCTCCTCACCGGCGCGCCGGTGATCGCCGTCGGCGTGGGTGCGTTCCTGGCGCGGGCGGCCGCGGAGCGCTGCGAGCTGCCGATCCAAGCCGTTCCGGACCCGGTGCTGGGCGGTCCGGGCGGTGAGGTCGCCCCCGCGGCCGCGCTGTCGGTGCTCGGCCGTGAGTGAGCTGCGCCCGCTGGTGGTCAAGGTCGGCGGCGGCCTGCTGCGGGACGGCGGGCTGGAGGGCCTGCGGCGGGCATGCGCGGAGGCGACCGAGCTGGCCGACCGCCGGCCGGTGCTGGTCGTGCCCGGCGGCGGTCCGTTCGCCGACGCGGTGCGCGCCGTCGACGCCCTGGTCGGCCTCGCCGACGATGTCGCGCACGTGCTCGCCCTGCGGGCCATGGACCAGCTCGGCGAGCTGGTGCGCGAGCTGCTGCCGGCGGCCGAGGTGCTCGCCGGCTTGGTCGTCCCCCGCGGACTGGCCGTGCTCCAGGCCGAGCCGGCGTTCCGCGACCGACCGGAGGTCCCTCCGTCCTGGGCGGTGACCAGCGACTCACTCGCGGTCCTCGCGGCCGCCGCCATCGGAGCCGGGGAGGCCGTCCTGCTCAAGCCGGTGCCAGGAGTCCTGGCGCGATGGCCGTCGGACTCGCCACCGCTTCCCGCACTGACGGCCGACGAGCTCCAGGCGCTTCAGGAACGCGGCGACGGCGGGGCGGTGGACGCCTACCTGCCGGAGGCCGTGCGCCGCACCGGCGTGGCCGTCGTGGTCCGGGCCCCCGGTGGGACGGCGGGGACGCGCATCACCGGAGCCTGAGGAGCGCTGGCCGCGCGCAGTTCGGCGACGGCGGCCGCCACCAGCCCGGCGTCGAGGTCGGCCGCCCGGTCACCCCCCCGGCATACCGCCGAGCGCACGCCGACCACATCGGCCGCCACCCGGCACAGCTGCGCCCGGGTCAGTTGCCCAGCGACGCCGAAGCTCCCACCCGCCCGGCGCGTGGCGTCGACCAGACCAGCCACTTCCGCCTCCGACATCCAGCCGTACAGACCACGTCCGTCCTTGACGCACGTGTCGACGAGCGCGCCGGAGATGCCGGTCCGCTCCACCAGGGCGGGCAGCCACGCGGGAGCGAACGCCGGAGGATCGAGCGCCTCGGCGTCGGCGTACGCGGCGGCGATCACCGCCGTGCGCGGCCCCACCGCGGCCGCGACTGACTCCACCAGCGCCACCGCAGCGTCGAGCTCGCGCATCCCCCGCAGCCCCACCTTGACGTAGGCGGCGCCGCTGAGGGCAGCGCCGCGGGCGGCGAGCGCCGCCGTGTGCGGGAGGTTCGGCAGGTCACCGAGCGCCACGCTCACGGGGACCGCGGTCCCCACCTCGTCGACGACCTCGGACAGGACGCGCGGCGAGGGGGCGCCGAGCGCTCCCTCGGCCGGATCCTTGACGTCGATGATGTCCGCTCCCCCCGCCAGGGCGTGGCGTGCCTCCTGCGCCGACACGACGCTGACCAGCAGCCTCATACCGCGGCCCGCCCCAGGCGGGCCCGCTCGACCCGAGCGCCCCGCCGATCGAAGTCGGCCACGCTGACGTCGGTGCCGGCGCCCGCCTCCACACGCAGTCGATCCGCGACATCGGCGGCCCGCTCCGGGCCATCGACGATCCCGTACACGGTCGGCCCCCACGAGCTCTGTCCCACGGCTCCGACGCCGAGCCCCAGCAACGCATCGACGAGCGGTGCCGCCCGGGGATGAAAGACACCGCCCTGCTGGGCGGCGAACATCGAGCCCACCTCGCGCTGGACCTCGCTCAGCCCCGCGCCGAACTCGTCGATGTCGGCCGTCAGCAGTCCGGGCAACAGCGCGGTCAACAACATCCGGGACACGTGGGCCTCGACGCCCGCCGGCTCGCGCAGGCGACCGAAGAATCGCTCCTCGGCATCCCCGGAGAGTCCCTCCACCCCCCGGGGCAGCGCCAGCACGCACCGCCACCGGTCCGGCATCGGGTACCGGGCCAGCAGGGGACTGATGCACTCGTCCTCGCGCACGCCGGCCTCGACCACCAGCCCGGGGCCGGTGAACGTCCAGCAGCCGACGCTGGACCGCGCGCCCCGCCCGCTGACCTTCGCCAGCTCCTCCGGCCCCGGTGAGACGCCCGCCAGTTCGGCGAATCCGCGGGCGATGGCCAGACCGAGCTTCGTCCCGGACCCAAGGCCGCTGTGTGGCGGGATCGCCTCGCGCACGTTGACCTCGACGCCGTAGCGCAGGCCGAACGCGTCCCGCGCCCGGCGGGCGAAGTCCGTGGCGCGGTCGGCCTGGGAGCCGAACGCGACGACGGCCGCGCGCGACCGGTCCCGCCGCCGCCCCACCTCCACGATCACCCGCGGCGCCTCGATCCCCACACCGAAGCCCCCAAACCGGCGCACGCCCAGGCCGGCCGGGTCGAGCATCCCAAAATGCAGCCGCGCCGGGGCGGTGACCACGATCTCGGTCACGACCGCTCGGCGACGTAGCGTCGCACGTAGTCCATCGCCGCCCGCTCGCGCGGCCCGGCCGTCTTGTCCACCAGCTCCTGCAGGCGGGCAAGCTCGGTCCGCACCCGGTCGGCGCCGAGCCACCTCAGCCGCGAGGCGAGAATCGACGCTTCGACGGCGGCGTGCCGGGCGCGGCACAGCCCCAGCGGCGGCTGCGTGCCCACGCCGGCGGCCACCACCCGGGCCTGCACGCGGGACCGGGCCATTCCGTCGTCGGTGGCGGCGATCTCGGTCACCACCACCTCCCGCCAGGCGCTGGCCGCCTCGATCACGGCGCCGGCGACTGCCGCGGCCGGGCGCATCGCCGGTGCCGGGCGGCCCAGCGCCGCCTCGACGAACAGGAGCACATCGTCGGTCAGATGGACGACCGCCTCCCCGCGAACCCGCAGGTTCCGCAGGGTCCGGGTGTCATCGAAGGGCCAGAAGACGAGCTCCTCCTCGCCCCAGCGCACCCCCATCGCCGCACAGTTGACGACGTCGTCGGCTCCGGTCGTGGTCACCACGGTCTCGATCAGCGGCGCCTGCTCACCCCCATCAGCCGACAAGGCTGAAGAACTCCTGGCGCGTCCGCGCATCATCCCGGAGCAGGCCACGCAGTGCCGACGTGACCGTGCGTGTCCCCGGCTTGCGGACTCCCCGGATCGTCATGCACATGTGCTCGGCGCTGAGCACCACGCCCACCCCCCGCGGCGCGAGCTCCCGCTCCAGCCAGTCGGCGATCTGCACCGTCAGGCGCTCCTGCAGCTGCAGATCCCGGGCGAAGGCCTCGACCACGCGCGCGAGCTTCGAGATCCCGATGATCGTCTCCCCCGGCAGATACGCGACGTGGGCCTTCCCATGGAAGGGCAGCAGGTGGTGCATGCACAGCGTGTGGAACTCGATGTCGCGCACGAGCACGAGCTCTTCATAGCGGCCCTCATTGGGGAACAGGGTGGCGCTCAGCTCGGCGGGCGTGACCAGCTCGGCGAGGGAGGCGGCAATGCGACGTGGGGTCTCCAGCAGGTCCGCAGCGCCGACATCGGCGCCGATCGCCCGCAGCAGCTCCAGGGCGGCGCGCTCGGCGGCGGCGACATCCAGCTTGGAAGCGTCGATCACGCGCCCGGGCGTGGTCGTGGCCGCAGCGGCGCGCTCACTCCCTCCGGAGTTCATCGAGCCAGCGTAACGCCTGCCCGCGCTCTCACGCGGGGGCCGCGTCGCTCAGGCGCGTCGCCAGTTCGATGAGCATCCGGACCCCGTAGCCGGAGGCGCCCGCGCCGAGCGCGTCACCGCGATCCTCGTCGAGCAACGCCGGTCCGAGCATGTCGACATGCGCCCACGGCTCCTGGCCGGCGAACTGCGCCAGGAAGGTGGCGGCGACGATGGGGAAGCCGAAGCTCCTCGCGGCGTTGTTGCGCAGGTCGGCCACCGTCGAGTCGATCAGCGACCGAAACCGCGGGTGAAGCGGCCACGGCCACGCGAGGTCGCCGCTGGCGTTGCCGGCCGCGACGACGGCGTCGCGCCAGGCCGGGTCGGCGGCGAAGACGCCGGCGTAGACGTCGCCCATGCCCTCACGCATCGCGCCCGTCAGGGTCGCCAGGTCGACGAGGTGCGTCGCGCCCTCGCGGCGTGCGTACCAGAGCGCGTCGGCCAGGATCAGGCGTCCCTCGGCGTCCGGGTTGGTCACCTCCACGGTCAGGCCGGCGGCGGTGGTGATGACGTCCGTCGGCCGCATCGCGGTGCCGCTCAGCATGTTCTCGCAGGCGGGTACCACCCCGGTCACAGAGATGGGAAGGCCCAGCTCGGAGATCGCCCCCATCGCCGCCACGACGGCCGCGCCGCCCGCCATGTCGGCCTTCTGACGGATGATGTCGGAGCGCGGCTTGAGGAAGTAGCCGCCGGCGTCGAAGGTGACGGCCTTGCCCACCAGCGCCAGCCGCGGCGCCGGCGGCGCGTCGGCCGGCCGGTGGCGGAGGACGAGCAGCAGCGGCCGGGCGGGACTGCCTGCGCCGACCGCGACCAGGGCATTGAGCCCCGCCTCGGCGGGATCGATGATCTCCGCCGCCAGCTGGTCAAGCCCAACCGCCCGCTCCGCCAGCGCCCCCGGCGACAGCAGGTTGGGGGGCGCGTCCACCAGCTCCCGGGCCATGTTCGTCCAGCGGGCCACGAGGGCGGCCCGGTCGGCCGCGGCGGCGGCGAGAGCACCGTCGCACCCGCAGATGACGAAGCGGTCGACGCCCCGGGGCGGCGCGCCGCTTCGCCAGCGGCGGCCATCGTAGCCGCCGAGGACGGCGCCCTCGGCGAGCGCGCCCACCTGCTCGGCCACGGGCACCGCGATGGAGAGGTCGAGCGCCCATGCGACCGTCCCGCCGCCCCGGCAGGCCCGCACCGCCCGCGCCGCGGCCGTCCGCAGGCCCTCGACGTCCGGCTCGAGCGCGACGACGGCGAGCGGAGCGCGCGCCTCGCCGGCAGGGTGGGTGGGGTGCCGGTACACGATCGCCACCGGGTCGGCCTCCGCCAGCGCGCGGTCCGGGGCACCGAGCTCCGTCGCCCGGGCTCCCACCGACGTGGCGACGAGATCGGCGCCGAGTCCGTCCGGGGCGGCCGCGGTGACCTCGATGTGCATCATCTGACCAGGAGCATTCTTGCCTGCGGTTGTTCGCTACGCTAGGGTGGACCTGCACTTATAGGAGGGAGGCATCTTATGAAGTGGGTAAAGCCGGAGTTTGAGTTCGTTGACCTCTGCTCCGAGGTCACCTCTTACCTCTACCACCGGTAGGGTCAGGCACGACGGTGAGAATCTGAAGCCGATGCGGCCTCCGGTGTTCACCTGAGGCTGCATCTCGCTTCGGTGCGGCGTGCACGTTCGGATTCTCGGATCGGCCGCCGGGGGAGGGTTTCCGCAGTGGAACTGTCACTGTGAACCGTGCGAGGCCGCACGCGTGGGCAACCGCGCACGACCGCGGACCCAGTCGTCGCTGGCCGTCCGAGGAGACGAGGGGCCGTGGTTTCTGGTGAACGCATCGCCGGACGCCCGCCAGCAGCTCGAGGCGCTGGCACCCCGCCGGGCTGACGCCGTTCGCGCGCCGCCGATCGCCGGCCTGCTCCTGACCGACGCCGAGATCGATCACACGGCGGGACTTCTCCTGCTGCGCGAGTCGGCGATGCCCGTCCGGGTGTTCGGCGATGCCGGCATCGAGCGCGCGCTCCGGGACGGGTATCCGGTGCTGACGATGCTGGAGCGCTACTGCGGCGTCGAGTGGCGGACGCTGGAGCGCGAGCGCGCCGTGTCGCTCGACGGCTCGAGCCTGACCGTGGAGTCCTTTGCCGCGGGCGGGGACCCGCCCCGCTACGCCACGGCGCCCGGCCTCGAGCTCGAGGCGAGCGGGTTCGTGTTCCGCGACCGGGCCGGCGGCGGCGTGGTCACCTACGTTCCGGGTCTCGCCCGGCTGGACGAGGATGTGCTCGATCGCTTCGCCGCCAGCGATCTGGTGCTGGTCGACGGGACCTTCTGGCGCGACGACGAGCTCGCCCGGCTCGGCATCTCAGAGCGCACCGCGTCCGATATGGGGCACGTGGCGCTGTCGGGCCCGGGTGGGACGCTCGAGGCGCTGTCGCGACTGGAGCGTCCGCGTAAGGCGCTCGTGCACATCAACAACACCAATCCCATCCTGCTCGAGGACTCGCCGGAGCGCGAGGCGGTCCTCCGGGCGGGCGTCGAGATCGCGTATGACGGGCTGGAGTTCACGGTATGAGCCGGCCCGCGACGCTGACGACGGGCGTGCCCGCGCCGTCGCCGCCGGACGGGTTCATCGCCGAGCTGCGCGCGCAGGGAACGCGGTATCACCATCTCCATCCGTTTCATCGGCGCATGGACGCCGGACAACTCGCCCGGGAGGAGCTTCAGCGGTGGGTCGGCAACCGCTTCTATTACCAGAAGTGCATCCCGCTCAAGGACGCGGCGATCATGGCCAACTGCCCGGAGGTCGCGGTCCGCCGCCAGTGGATCCAGAGGATCATCGATCACGACGGCACGGCCGGCGAAACGGGCGGCATCGAGTCTTGGCTACGACTCGGCGAGGCGCTCGGCGTCGCTCGCGAGGAGCTGGAGTCCGAGCGGCGCGTCCTTCCGGCCGTGCGCTACGCCGTCGACGCGTATGTGAACTTCGCCCGGCAGAGGCCGTGGATCGAGGCGGTCGCGTCATCGCTCACCGAGCTGTTTGGGCCGGCGGCGATCCGCGTGCGGGTGGAGGCGCTCGAACGCCACTACGACTGGATCGACCCCGCGGGGCTCGAGTACTTCCGGACACGACTGGAGAAGGCGCCGCGGGACGCGCAGTACGCGCTTGATCTCGTCGTCGAGCGCTGCCGCACGCGCCCGGAGCAGGAGGCGGCCGTGGCGGCCCTGCGCTTCAAGACCGAGATGCTGTGGGCTCAGCTCGACGCCATCGAGCGTGGCGACTCCCAGCCGCCGGGGCCTGGGGCGTGATCCGTCCCCGTCTCACCACCGGCGCGCGGTTGCGCTATGACGAGGTCCGCGGCGAGCACGTGCTCCTGGTTCCCGAGGGCGTCGTGCGGCTCAACCCCACCGCCGCCGAGGTGCTGGATCTGTGCGACGGGGAGCGGTCGTTCGACGACATCGTCGACGCCCTCGCCGCCCGCTACGACGGCGCCGACCTGCGTGACGATGTGCGGGGGCTGGTTGACGCGCTGACCGAGAAGGGACTCCTGGTCGATGCCACTGCGTAGGCCGTCCACGCTCATCGCCGAGCTGTCCTACCAGTGCCCCCTGCACTGCCCGTACTGCTCCAATCCCGTCGGCATCGGCGATGACCGGTACCGCCGGGAGCTCGCGCGCGAGGACTGGATCCGCGCCTTCCACGAGGCGCGCGGCCTGGGCGTGCTCCAGCTCGCGCTCACCGGGGGCGAGCCGATGCTGCGGCGCGATCTGGCGGACCTGTGTGCCGGCGCCCGTGACGCCGGGCTGTACTCGTCGCTGATCACCGCCGGGACGCTGGTCACGCGCGAGCGCGCCGAGGCGCTGAAGGACGCCGGCCTCGACCATGTGCAGATCTCGATCCAGAGCCCGGACCGGGAGGACAACGACCGGATCGCGGGGAACCGCTCGTTTGCGAAGAAGATCGCGGCGGCGCGCCTGGTGCGGGCGCTCGACTTCCCGCTGACGATCAACTGCGTCCTGCACCGGCAGAACCTCGACCGGATCGAGGAGCTGCTCGAGCTGGCCCTGGAGCTGGGGGCGCAGCGGCTCGAGCTGGCCAACACCCAGTACTACGGCTGGGCGGTCCCCAACCAGGCGGCACTCCTGCCCACGTGGGAGCAGCTGCGCCGCGGCGAGGAGGCGGTCCAGCGGTTCCGCGAGCGCGTCGGGCCCCGCGTCGACGTCCTGTGGGTCCTGCCGGACCTCTACGAGGACCTGCCGAAGCCGTGCATGGGCGGCTGGGGCCGGACCGCGATGGTGGTCGCGCCCAACGGCGATGTCCTGCCGTGCCAGGCGGCGTCGACGATCCCCGGGCTCCAGTTCGCCAACGTCCGCGAGCATTCGCTGGCCTGGATCTGGAGCGAGTCCCCGGCGTTCGAGCGCTTCCGGGGAACCGGCTGGATGCAGGAGCCGTGCCGCTCATGCCCGCTGGGACATCAGGAGGTGGACTGGGGAGGCTGCCGCTGTCAGGCCCTGCGGCTGACCGGCGACGCGGCCGCCACCGATCCGGTGTGCCGGTTCTCCCCCCATCACCCTCGCGTCGTCGCCGCGCGCGAGCCGGCGCCCACCGACGAGTTCGTCTATCGGACGATGAGGCGGCCAGAGCGCGTCTGAACCGCTCAGCCGAGCAGCTGCTCGGCGAGCAGCACCAGGGCGAGCGCGGTCAGCAGGCCCCCGGCAATGCGCTCCCCGGACTCGCGCAGACGCTCGCTCAGCCGCCCCCCCAGGCGCAACCCCAGCTGCGTGAGGATCAACGCCTGGAGCGGAATGAGTGGGATCACAACCTTGGCCGGGAGTCCGAGCAGACCGAGTGTGAAGCCGACGGCGAGCTCATCGAGGCTGACGCTGACGCCGAGCAGCAGCGCGCCCGCACCGCGGATCGTGGCGATGCGGGCGAGCTCCTCGTCCTCGCGCTCGTCCCGGCGCACCAGCGTGTACAGGCCGAATGCGAGCAGCACGCCGATGGCCACGTCGTCGGCGGCGCCGCCGATGACACGCGCCAGCGGCGCTCCCAGCGCCAGTCCGATCAGTGGCATCCCCGCTTCGAACACGCAGAACAGGACCGACAGCCGCAGCCGCTGTCTCGGCGTCACGCCGATCACTCCGATCCCAGCGGCGACGATGAACGCATCGAGGCTGAGCGGGAGCACGAGAGCGACCAGCTTCGCGATCACGCCCGTGACCGTACTCCGACTTCTCGAGCCCGCGGCCGCCGGCGTCACCTCGCCGTCGGCCCACGGCCGTCGCCGTCACCTCGGCGTCCGGCCCGCGGCCGTCGGCGTCACCCTCGCCGTCGTGGGCGGTGCGATGCAGCGGGTATCTTGGAGACTGTGTTTGACGACGCAAGCGATGGCGATGTCAGAGGCCGTGTGAGACGGGCGATGCACTTGTCACCAGGCGGTTTGGGCGCGTCCCATCCAGACCGGTCCCGCCTGTTCGCCAGCCTCTCCACCTACTCCCGGATCGTCGCCCGTCTCAGCTGGGATCCGCAGGCCATCGATCTCTCCGCTGATGCCCGGGCGTGGCCCGGGCTTCCAGAAACCCGGCGGCGCCGCCTGGCCACGCTGCTGGCCGGGTTCTGCGTGGCCGAGGAGGCCGTCGCCGAGCATCTCGTCCCGTTCGCCGACGCGACCGAGAAGACCAACTCGATGATGATGTGGATCTTCTTCCTGCAGCGGCGGGACGAGGATCGCCATGCGCTGATGTTCGATCGCATCGCCGCCGAGGTGCTCGGTCTCCCCGGAGCCAGCGCGGCCGCGCGGCGCGTCGCCGGCCGGGACCTCGTCCCGCCCGCCATCCTCGAGCTCTTCGAGGTGACCCTGCCGGCGATGGCCGCCGATCTGGCGGCGGGCCGCACCAGGGTCTGCGACGGCATCGGCCTCTACCACATGGTGTTGGAGGGGATGGTCTTCTCCGCCGCGCAACGCGCGCTGCTCGACGACCTCGCCGACGACGTCCTGCCCGGAGTTCGCGAGGGCGTGCAACACGTCGAGCTCGACGAGCGCTGGCACGTCGGCTTCGGCCTGCGCTGCCTGACCGAGGAAGGGTGCCCGGTCAACCTGGACGAGGTGCTGGCCCTGGCGATGCAGGCCGCGGATGCGTGGGGAGACGTGGTGCCCGCCGCCACGCGGCAGCGTTCGTTGGATCTGTGCCGGCGGCGGCTGGCGCTCGCCGGCCGGGGCGCGAGGCGGACCGCGGCGGCCTGAGCCGGGGCCGCGGCTGGGCCGGGCCGCGGCTGCGCCGGGCACGCACGACGAAGCGCCGCGGCTGGCCGGCTAACGACTACGCGGAGGCGCCGGCGGCGTCCGCCCGGTAGCGCAGTCCGTCGAGCGCGATGCCGAGGATGTGGTTGATCTGCCCGGGCTCGCTGGCCGGGATCTTGGCGATGCCTCCGACCATCTGGATGATCTCGCCCAGATTCGTGTCGTCGCGGACGGCATGGGCCTGCTGCGCACGTTCCAGGATGGGCTCGCCGGCGGCGAACAGCGCCGCGCGGCAACTCTGGAACAGCGGCGCGCTGCGGTCGACGTAATCGAGCAGCTCCTGGGACAGCGCCTGCTTGGTCGCCAGGTAGCCGACGAGCCGGTGCAACCACCCCTCGAAGGCGTCCCAGGGAGCCATGCCCTGCAGGTCGGCGGCGGAGCGGCAGAGATCCTCGACCTCGCCGACGTACACGGCTTCGAGCAGCGCCTGGCGGGTGGGGAAATGACGGTACAGCGTGCCGATACCGACCTGAGCGCGCCGCGCGATCTCCTCGAGCGAGGTCGCGGCTCCCCCCGCGGCGAAAGCCTCCCGCGCGGCGGCGACGACCTTGTCGTAGTTACGGCGGGCATCGGCGCGCTTGGGCCGTGCTCGCAGTTGCTGATCAGCGGTGTCGATGGTGCTCATCAAAGATTCCCTTGACAAAGCGGAGGGGTCCTCCGTTATAGTTCCATCCGGAGGTATCCTCCGTTTAGTTCTGGAGGTGGCCTCCAGTTTACCACTCGTTTACCCCGAAGACAGTTGGGATCCCGATGAATCTTGCTCCTCCTCCCTCTTCCGCAGACGACCGCCGCCGCTGGCTGGCGCTGGTGGTCGTCTGCCTGGCGCAGCTCATGATCGTGCTGGACACGACGATCGTGAACGTCGCCCTCCCCTCGATCCAGCGCGATCTCCATTTCACCCAGGGCAATCTCACCTGGGTGGTCGACGCGTTCCTCGTGACGTTCGGCAGCTTCCTGCTGCTCGCCGGCCGGCTCGGTGACCTGCTGGGGCGCAAGCGCGTCTTCCTCGCCGGTGTCATCGTGTTCACGGCCGCGTCAGCCCTCTGCGGCATGGCCCCGAGCCAGGGGTTTTTGATCGGCGCCCGGTTCCTCCAGGGCATCGGCGCCGCCGTCCAGGCGTCGGTGATCCTGGCCATCATCATCACCGAGTTCCCGGAGGCGAACGACCGGGCGCGCGCCATGAGCGCCTATGTGTTCGTCGCCGTCGCCGGCGGATCGCTCGGCCTCCTCGCCGGCGGCGCGCTGACGCAGGCCCTGAGCTGGCACTGGATCTTTTTCGTCAACCTTCCGATCGGCGCCGCCACGATCGTGCTGGGCCAGATCCTCATCCCGCGTGACCGCGGACTGGGACTCGCACACGGCGTGGACTGGCTCGGCTCCCTGCTCGTCACCGCCTCGCTGATGACTGCCATCTACGCGATCATCCAGGTCACCGGGCACGGCTGGGGCTCGTCCCAGGTGCTCGGCTTCGGAGCGGTGGCGGTTGCGCTGATGGCGGCATTCCTGGCCCTGGAGTCCCGGATCGAGAACCCCATCATGCCGCTGCGCATCCTCCGCCTCCGAGGGCTGATCGGCGCCAGCATCGTGCGCGGGTTTCTCGTCACCGGGATGTACTCGACGTTCTTCCTGGGAACGCTGTACCTGGAGCACGTCCTCCACTACGGAGCCCTGCAGACGGGACTCGCCTTCCTCCCCTGGACGGTGACGGTCGGAATCCTCTCCCTGGGGGTCACGGCCCGGCTCGTTCGGCGCTTCGGCCAGATGCGGGTTCTGACCGCGGGCATGCTGACGGTGATGATCGGGCTCGGACTCCTCAGCACCACCGGAGTCCACACCAGCTTCTTCCCCACCATCTTCCTCGCCTACTTCGCCATCGGCCTGGGGATCGGCAGCGCCTTCATGCCCCTGCTCTCGATCGCCATGGCCGACGTCCCCGCCGCCGACGCGGGGCTGGGCTCAGGAATCACCAACGTCTCCCAGCAGGTGGCGGGCGCCCTGGGCCTCGCCGTCCTCGGCACCATCGCCACCAACCACTCGCTGGCCCTCGAGGCCCAGCATCACTCCCTCGCCACCTCCCTGGTCAGCGGCTACCACCTCGCCTTCGCGGTCGGCGTCACCAGCATCGCCGCGGGGCTCCTGACGGCCCTCGCCATCCTGCGGCCCTCGGCGGCCACAGACAGCACGCCGCCCGCGGTGGCACTCGAACCCAGCGACTCCCCGGGCGGCGAGCCCGCCCCGGTGCTGGAGCGCCAGGCGGCGTAACGGTCCTCACCCCGTGACGGTCCTCACCCTCCCCTCGCCCCTCCGTGGGCGGGCGGGGGTGAGGGTCACCGCCGCGGTGCCGGGCGACCGTTGCCATTGGCGGGCGTCCGTTGCCATTTGGCGGGCGTCCGGCGCCGTTGCCGGGGTTTCCGGTGCCGGTGCCGGGCGACCGTCGCCGGTGCCGAGTGTCCCGGAGCCGTTGCCCCGGTTTCCGGCGTGCACCGTGCGCCAAACCACGCACCCGGGCGATGATTTGGCACCACGCGCAGGCTGAGCCGTGGATGTGTG
Source organism: Solirubrobacteraceae bacterium (assembly GCA_035551855.1). Classification (GTDB taxonomy): domain Bacteria; phylum Actinomycetota; class Thermoleophilia; order Solirubrobacterales; family Solirubrobacteraceae; genus Palsa-465. The sequence continues at coordinate 501 of DASZMK010000014.1, read as the reverse complement.
CCAGATCGTGAAGCGGGGTGCCGATCTGGCGCGTGGTGCATGTCCCGGGCCCCGGGGTCCGGGGCCCGGGCCCGGCCCCATGATTCAGCCGGGCAACGCACCGACCATCCCTTCTTCGATGCCAGAAGTTCGTCCCTCCGACACCGTCCGCTCCCCCAGACGTCAAGAAACAGCGCATCGAAGGAGGGGTGAGCGGCGGCCACCGCGTCGCCGGGGCGACCGGAGCCGGTGCCGGCCCGTCCCCAAGCCGTTGCCCCGGTTTCCAGCGTGCACCGTGCGCCAAACCAGGCACCCGGGAGATGATTTGGCACCACGCGCAGGCTGAGCCGTAGATGTGCGCCAGATCGTGGAGCGGGGCGCTGATTTGGCGCGTGGTGCATGTCCCGGGCCCCGGCCCCGGCCCGATGATTCAGCCGGCAACGCACCGACCATCCCTTCTTCGATGCCAGAAGTTCGTCCCTCCGACACCGTCCGCTCCCCCAGACGTCAAGAAACAGCGCA
>DASZMK010000013.1:0-9405 GCA_035551855.1 Solirubrobacteraceae bacterium | reverse complement strand
ATCATCAGGGCAGGTTACCCACGTGTTACTCACCCGTTCGCGGCTTTGCCCCAGGCCGAAGCCTGGTTCGTCGCTCCACTTGCATGTGTTAGGCACGCCGCCAGCGTTCGTCCTGAGCCAGGATCAAACTCTCCGTGAAGGGCGGATTGCAGAGCAATCCGCTGGCGAGATTGCCTGACGGCAATCTCATGGGCGCGTCGGCACGAGGCCGGCACACCCTCACAAAGAGTCGTCAGGAAGTGCACGACCCGCTAACGCCTGCCACGAATTGTTCCGCGGCCGGCAACGGGTCGAAATCCTGGGTCGGTCCCTGGTGGGACCAGACCCTTGCGCCAACTGCTTTGGAGCCCTCAGTACACAGTGGGCTCCAGGCGCAAGACGGGGTCAATCTTGGCACCGCCGTCCGAGCGTCTCCCTGACGGGATTCGTTCGAGCGACGGCGTCGAACCTGGACACATCTCTCGACCGGGATCGGTCGAGGAGTGTGCATGCTGTTGAGTTTTCAAAGACCGTCGCACCTCTTCAGGAAGGGAATCCTCCTCAGGGGCGCGCCCGGATCCTTCTTCGGCTCCGGGGCGGACCGACGAGTATAGCGCTCCGGAGCGGCGTAGTCGCGTTGGCGACCGATTCGCTCCGGGCCGTTCTCGACGGCGCGGTCAACATAGCACCTGGACGTTGATCGTCCTCTCCCGGGGTCGATCGTCGAAGTCGATGAGGACGATCTGCTGCCACGTTCCGAGGGCCGGACGGCCATCGATCACCGGGATCGTTTCCGAGGGGCCGATGATTGCCGCCCGCAGGTGGGCATGGGAGTTGGAGTCATGGTTGAGCCGGTTGTGCTCGTAGTCGCCACGGGCGGGAATCAGCCGGTCGAGCAACGCCTGCAGGTCGCTGACGCCGCCCGGCTCGTACTCCATCGTGGTCACCGCGACGGTGGAGCCGAGGGCGAAGATCGTCACCAGGCCACGCTCCACCTCCGCCGCGCCGACGACCCGCCCCACGCCCTCGGTGAGGTCGACGATGTGCCCGTTGCCAGGGGTTTGCAGTCGCAGCACGCCACCCCAGACGGGCATGAGACCTAGGTGACCCTCCGGACGGGCACGGGAATCACGTGATCTCGATCCTCGCAAATCGCCGCTTTCCCAACTGCAGGACGCGGCCGTTGACCTGGTCGGCGGGCAGGTCGAGCGCGCCGGCGGCCACCGGCTCGCCGTCGAGCCGCACCCCGCCCTGGGCGAGGCTGCGCCGGCCATCGGAGGTCGAGACGCCGAACGCCTGCGCCAGCAGGGCCGGCAGATGGACGAGCTCGCCGTTGGCCGGCCAGGCCAGGGTCTCGATCTCCTCCGGGATCTCGTGGCGCACGATGACCCGTTCGAAGTGCTCCTCGGCCGCCGCGGCGGCCGAGGAGCCATGGAAGCGCTCCACCAACGTCCGGGCCAGAGCGCGCTTGGCGTCGCGCGGACTCAGGCCGGGATCCGGGTCGCGGCCGAGCAGGAGCGTGTACCAGTTCGGCAGCAGGGAGTCCGGGATGCTCATCGTGCGCCCGTACATCTCCTCCGGACTGTCGGCGACCCCGATGTAGTTGCCGAAGGACTTCGACATCTTGCGCACCCCATCGGTGCCGATGAGCAGGGGCAGCGTCATGATCACCTGCTCCGGCTGGCCGTAGGCGCGCTGCACGTCGCGCCCCAGGAGCAGGTTGAACTTCTGGTCGGTCGCGCCCAGCTCCACATCGGCGCGCACGGCGACCGAGTCATAGCCCTGAAGCAGCGGGTACAGGAGCTCCAGCATCGAGATCGGCTGGTCGGCGGCATGGCGCTTGGCGAAGTCGTCGCGCTCCAGCATCTGGCCCACGGTCGCGGTCCGCATCAGCGCGAACAGGTCCGACATCGACATATCGAGCCATTCGCCGTTGAAGCGGACCTCCAGCAGATCCGCGTCGTCCCGCAGGACCTTGAGCGCCTGCTCGCGGAACGTGGTGGCGTTGTCGTCGATCTGGGCCGGGTCGAGCACCGGCCGGGTGCTGTCGCGCCCGCTCGGGTCCCCCACGCGGGCCGTGTAGTCACCGATGATCAGGACGACCTTATGTCCCAGGTCCTGGAACTCCCGCAGCTTGCCCAGCACGACGGTGAACCCCAGATGGATGTCCGGAGCAGTCGGATCGATACCGAGCTTGACCCGGAGCCGGCGGCCGCCGGCGAGCTTGTTTTCCAGGCTCCCGTCAGGCAGCGAGTCCACCGCGTTGCGGGCCAGCCACGCCGCCTGCTCGGCCGGGGTCGCGTTCGGCGGGGGAGTGCTCTGGCCCACGAGGCCGATGCTAGACTCTCGCCGCCGCCAGAGAAGTCCCGTCCAGCTCGACGTGGCGCCCGCACCTTCTCCCTCTGCCGTCGCGTCGCGCCATGGTCGGCGTCCTGCCGGCACAGCGCACGGATCGCATGAGCGACGACGACGACATCTCGAACGGGAACGACGATCCGCGCCGCACGGTCGCCCTGGTGCCGCCGCGCGAGCCGGTCGCCTTCGCCCCGCCTCGCCGGCGCTGGCGCCGCGACCGTAGCGGCCGCCGCCGCAAGCCGAAGGTCCGCAAGCTCCGCCTGTTCTGGATCCTGTTGGGGCTGGGCATCCTGGCCGTGGTCTCGACTGTCTTCGGGATGATGATGGCCGTCGCCTCCGACCTGCCCCAGATCGAGAACCAGTCCGAGTACAAGCAGGCGCTGCACAACTCCTACCTGTACGACGACCACTGGCGCAAGATCGGGATCCTGGCGCCGCCCAACCACGAGGTGATCGACACCTACGGCCAGCTGGGGCCGATGATGCGCGACGCGATCATCTCCGTGGAGGACAGGCGGTTCTGGACTGATCCCGGCGTGGACGTCAGGGGCCTCGGCCGGGCGTTCCTGGCCGACGTGACCGGCAGGAGCGTCCAGGGCGCTTCGACGATCGCCGAGCAGTTCGTCAAGAACGCGCTGTCCCAGGAGGGCAACCGGACGATCTTCGAGAAGCTGCGCGAGGCGGCGATGGCGTACCACCTCACCCACCTGTGGAAGCGAACGAAGATCCTGACCGAGTACCTGAACTCCATCTACTTCGGCAACGGGGCGTACGGCACCGAGTCGGCGGCGCGGGTCTACTTCGGCAAGCTCCACGGCTACGACCCCAGTTCCTCGGGCGGCAGCGGCGGCAGCGGGTGCGGCGATCCTCCGCTGCGCTCGTGCGCATCTGTGCTGTCCCCCGCGGAGGCGGCGTTGATCGCCGGCATGGTGGCCAACCCGTCGGCCTTCAACCCAATCACCTTTCCCACCGCCGCCAAGGCGCGCCGGAACCTGGTGCTCCGGGACATGCTCTCCCAGAACTACATCACACGCGCGCAGTACGAAGCCGGTCTCGCGGAGCGCCTGCCGAACGCCAACGACATCGAGCAGCCCCAGGAGCCGCCGGCGGCGCCGTATTTCACGAGCTGGATCGGCCCGCAGATCATCGCCGCCATGGAACATGGTCATGTCCCGGCGAAGGTCGCCGAGTACCGCGCCTACTACGGCGGCCTCAAGATCCGCACCACCATCGACCTGCCCATGCAGCGCGCCGCCGAGCAGGCCATCGCCCAAGATCTGCCCAGCGGCCCCAATGAGCCCGCCGCCTCCCTGGTGACGATCGACAACAAGACCGGACAGGTGCGGGCCATGGTGGGTGGGCCGCTCGTCAACGGGCAGCAGAACTTCCAGCAGTACCCGTTCAACCTGGCCACCGAGGGCTACCGCCAGCCTGGTTCGGCGTTCAAGGCGTTCACGCTCGCCGTCGGCCTGCAGCACGGCTACGGGCCGGACTCGGTGTTCGACTCCAAGCCCCTGGACCTGATCGTGCCCCACAGCGGCGGCAAGGAGCACTTCTATGTCCACAACTTCGCCAACGTCTACTCCGGGCCGACGACCGTCGCCGCCGCGACGATCTCCTCGGACAACAGCGTGTTCACGCAGCTCGGTCTCTCCCCCGGGGTCGGCACCCAGCGGATCGCCCGCGTGGCAACGGCGATGGGGATCCGCTCTCCGGTCTCGACCAACTACGCGATGATCATCGGAGGCCTGAAGGTCGGCGTCACGACGCTTGACATGGCGCACGCGTACGAGACGATCGCCGACGGCGGCCTGCGCGTGTACGACCCGGGGTTGGGCGCTCCGGCGGAAGGGCCGACCGGCATCGCCGAGATCAAGTGTCCGCAGCTCAAATGCCACGGCCGCAGTGACCTCGTCGCCATCCCGCACTACCGGCGGGTGATTCCCGCCGGCGTCGCGGCAACCATCCATCAGCTGTTCCAGGGGGTCGTCCAGCAGGGCACCGCCACGACGGCGGCGATCGCCGGCGTCGATGTCGCCGGCAAGACCGGCACGACGACCAACTACGGGGATGCCTGGTTCGTCGGCTGGACGCCCCAGTTCACGACCGCGGTGTGGGTGGGGTATCCGAACAAGCTCGTCCCCATGACGACGCTGTACAACGGCGGACCGGTCGAGGGCGGGACGTTCCCGGCCGCCATCTGGCACACCTTCATGGTCCAGGCGCTGCAGATCCAGGCCCAGGAGAACGCGCAGTACGGTCCCCACCCCAAGTCCACGAGCGGGACCACCACGGGCACCGGCACGTCCCCGTCCGGCGGGACGGGTACAGCGCCGCCTCCCGCCGGCACCGCCCCCAGCGGCGGGACGGCCACGACCCCGCCGCCCGCCGGTGCCGGCGGCGGCGGCGCGACCGGAGGCACCGGCGGGGCGGGCGGTGGCGCCGGAGGCGGGACCGGCGGCGGCACCGGAGGCGGGACCGGCGGCGGCACCGGAGGCGGGACCGGCGGTGGCGCCGGAGGCGGGACGGGCGGCGGCACCGGCGGCGGCACCGGAGGCGGCACCGGCGCCAGCGGCGGCGCAGGCCTGGGCGGCGGCTAACCCATACCGCTCGCCCCCGCGGGTGTTGGTCAGCGGCCGGGGCAGGCCGTGGCAGGCTGTGGCGCGCGCAGAACTCCAGGAAGTCGATCTCGAAGTCCGAGCGGCTCGGGTTGCCGCCCAGGCAGGCCGCACCGACGGGGCCGTGGGGAGACTTCTGGGTCCGACCCCCGCGAGAGCGCCGCACCCTCAGGCGGCAGCCATTCTCCGAACCGGCCGGGACAGGAATCGGCTGCCGGTCGCGCAGAACCTCCAGGGCAGCTCGACGGCCCGCGAGATCCCGATGCGCGTATCAACCGAGACCTCAACGTCCCGCCACGCCCGCGGCCGTGGGGAGAAGACGACCGGACCCGCATGCAGATCGGAGCCGTTGTCCGAGAGCTCGATGCCGAGCGCCTGGGTCAGCTTGCCCGGCCCGGAGCACAGCTGGCGCAGGGAGGCGGCGTCCAACCCGCGCCGCTCGCGCATGCGATCCAGATCGGAGTCCAACCCACGCCGCTCGCGCATGTGATCCAGCCCGCTGACCGGCTCCAGCGCCCGGATCAACACCGCCGCCCCCACCCCCACCGGCTCACACACGGCGTTCAGCAGCGCGTGCACCCCGTACGAGCGGTAGACGTATGCGCGGCCGGGCGGCCCGAACAGGGTCTCGGTCCGCGGCGTCAGGCCGACGAACGCGTGGCAGGCGGGCTCCGAGTCGTGGTAGGCCTCGGTCTCCACGATCACCCCGGCGCAGTCCTGGTGGCTGATCACGCAGCCGATGAGGTCGCGGGCGACCTCCAGCACCGGACGGTCGTAGAAGGCGGGCTTCACGAGACCCGCAGCGCCGCGCGGGCCTGCTGGAGCTGCTCGCGGACGCGGGCGAGACTGGTGCCGCCCTCGGAGACCTTGGTCTCCAACCACGCCCCATCCCGCAGCAGGGCATAGAACTCATCATCGAGCACAGGCGATTGCCGCGCCAGCTCCTCCGGTGTGAGCTCGGACAGCTGCTTGCCCTGCTCGATGGCGTGGCGCACCAGCCCGGCGACGACACCGTGCGCCTCACGGAACGGGACCCCGCGCCGCACCAGCAGGTCGGCGACGTCCGTCGCCGCCAGGAACTGGTCGGCCGCGGCGGCGGCCAGCCGCTCGCGCCGGAACGTGATGGTCTCGAGCATGCCGGTGGCGGCCTCCAGGCACAGCTCGAGCGTGTCGCAGGAGTCAAACAGCGGCTCCTTGTCCTCCTGCATGTCCTTGTTGTAGGTCAGCGGCAACCCGTGCATGACGCCGTGGAGGGCGACCAGGTTCGACACCAGCCGCGGCGCCTTGGCCCGGAGCAGCTCGGCGGCATCCGGATTCTTCTTCTGGGGCATGATCGAGGAGCCAGAGGCCCACGCGTCGGAGACCTCGCAGAATCCGTACTCCTCGGTCGACCACAACACGATCTCGGCTCCCAGCCGGGACAGATGCGTGGCACAGGTGGCCGCGGCCGACAGGTAATCCAACACGAAGTCGCGATTTGAGACCGCGTCAACCGAGTTCGCAGCGACGCCGGAGAAGCCGAGCGCGGCCGCGACCGCGCCCCGGTCGGTGTCGAAGTTGACGCCGGCCAGCGCGCCGGCTCCCAGCGGCATCCGGGCCGTGGCCGCGACCACCGCTTCGAACCGCTCCTGGTCGCGCACCAGCATCCAGACGTAGGCGAGCAGGTGGTGGCTGAGGTAGATGGGCTGTGCGCGCTGCATGTGCGTGTAGCCCGGCATCGGCCAGTCGAGGTGGCGCTCGGCCTGCTTCAGAAGCGTCACGGCCAGACGGCCGGTGCGCTCCACCGCCGCCCGGGCGTGCGCGCGCACGAACATGGCCACGTCCGTGGCCACCTGGTCGTTGCGCGACCGCGCCGTGTGCAGCCTGCCCCCCACCCGGCCGACGACCTCGGTCAGCCGCCGCTCGATCGCCATGTGGATGTCCTCGTCGCCGTCGGCGAACGGGAAGGAGCCCTCGGCCAGTTCGGTGCGGACCTGCTCCAGTCCCCGCCGCAGCTCGGCCTCATCGGCCGGCGAGATGATCCCCTGAGCGGCGAGCATCGCGGCATGGGCGACCGACTGGTCGAGGTCGTAGGGACTCAGTCGCCAGTCGAAGCCAATCGAGTCATTGAGGCGGCGAAAGCCGCTGTCCTGGGGTTCGGCGAAGCGGGAGATGCCCGCATTATGGAGGTGAGCCCCGGACACGCGCGAGATCGCCGGCAACGAGCACGTCTAAGTCGTCTGTAAGACCGATTCAAGGCCTTGAGCCGTCCGTCCGATAACGGACGAAAGAACGTCGGCTCCCCGGTACAAACGTCCGGGCGACCGAAAACCCGCCGTTGCCACCGCCCCCACCGGAGAACGGCGGCACGCACGGGAAGACAAGGACCGGAAAGGACGTATCCCATGCGTATCCTGCACTCAAAGCGCGGCCGCGTCGCGCTCGGCATCGTCGCGGCGATGGCTACCGCCGGCGGTGCGCTGGCGTATTTCACCACCACCGGCTCTGGCACCGGCGCGGCCACCGTCGGCGCGAGCTCGGCCCTGACCATCCACGGCGCGAGCGCGTCGACGCTGTATCCCGGGACCTCGTCGACCGTCTCATTCACCGTCGACAATCCGTCACCCGGCAAGCAGCAGGTGGGCACCATCCACCTGGCAAGCATCAAGGCATGTCCCGCCGGTGACAGCTGGACCGGCTCGGCGTGCTCCAACAGCGGGACCGAGATCACGACGTGTGAATCGATCGAGACCGGCGCGTCGGACACGACGACGGCCAACTTCTGGATGCCGGATGTCGTCGCCGCCCAGCAGGTCAACAGCGGGAACGGCCAGTCCGTCACCGCCACCGGGACCTTGACGATGAACAACCTGAACGCGTCTCAGAACACCTGCCAGAACGCGAACCTGACGCTGAACCTCACCAGCTGAGAGCGAGCCGGCGAGCCGCGGGTCCTCGGCCCGCGCCGCTCGCCGGCCTCGCAGTGACATCAGCGAAAACCGCGGGCTTGGGACGGAGGGCATGCGTCGCGCCTCAGCATCCAGCAGAGCGATAAGGATCGCAGTGCGGGTTGCCTTGATGGCGATCCATAGCGTCGCAGTCCTGCTCTGGCATGGGCCGGCATCCCGCGTCAACCGCCTGGCGGTCTGCACCGTCATCGCCGCCATGCTCTATCTCGCCGGTGGTGCGTCGGCGTACTTCACGACCACCGGCGCCGGGAACGCCACCGCCAGCTCCGCCACGCTCGCTGCGCCCACCGCGGTGACCGTGTCTGCCTCCGGCACCGCCGGCGTGGCCGTTGGCTGGGCGGGTGTCACGAGCCCGGCCGGCGGAGCGGTGACCGGCTATTACGTGCAGCGGTTCACGGGCTCAACCCCGTCGCCGGCGTGCGGGAGCTCCGCGACCAGCCTCCTGTCGGCGGCGACAACCAGCTGCACGGACACGGGCAACCCCGCGGGTGTGGGCGTGCCGGCCGGCACCTACACCTATCAGGTCGTCGCCGTCTGGCGCTCGTGGTCGACGCCCAGCAGCTCGAGCGGCTCCGTCATCGTGGCGGGGCCGTCGCTGACGTCGGCGAGCCCCAGCATGGCCGATCAGGGCGCGAGCAGCGACAACGTCACGATCAACGGAAGCAACTTCGTCTCCGGAGCAACCGTGTCCTTCTCCGGGAGCGGGATCACCGTCAACGGAACGCCGACGTACATGAGCTCCACCCAGCTGACCGTCAGCATCACGATCACCGGCGGCGCCGCGACCGGAGCGCGCAACGTGACCGTCACCAACCCGGATGGGGACACGGCGACTGGGACGGGGGCATTCACGGTCAATGCCGCTCCGGCCGTGACGTCGACCAGCCCCAGCTCGCGGGGCCAGGGCGCCACGAGCCAAACCATCACGATCACGGGCACCGGGTTTGACAGCGGCCCCGCCTTGGCGACCTCGTTCTCCGGGACGGGGATCACCGTCACCGGCGCGCCGACGTACGTGAGCTCGACCCAGCTGACGGCCAACATCACCATCGCCCCCACCGCCGCCACCGGCACCCGCAGCGTCACCATCACCAACGGCGACGGCAGCACCGCCACCGGCACCGCCATCTTCACCGTCGGCGCCGGCCCCACCGTGACCTCCGTCAACGCCGGCTCGGCCGACCAGGGCGCGACCAGCTACAACGTCACCATCACGGGAACGGGCTTCGTGTCCGGCGCGACCGTCTCGTTCTCCGGGAGCGGGATCACCGTCAACGGAATCCCGACCTTCGTGAGCTCCACCCAGCTCACCGCCAGCATCACCATCGCTCCTGGCGCAGCCACCGGGACCCGCAACGTCACCATCACCAACCCAGACGCCGGCACCGGAACCGGGACAAACGTCTTCACCGTCAACGCCGGGCCGGCCGTGACGACCCTGAACCCCAGCTTGGCCGATCAGGGCGCGACGAACTACAACGTCACCGTCAATGGAACGAACTTCG
>DASZMK010000012.1:0-11028 GCA_035551855.1 Solirubrobacteraceae bacterium | reverse complement strand
AGACCCTGGTGCTGGTCACCCACGACATGGCCGCCGTCCAAGCCTTCTGCGACCGCGCGCTGCTCATCCACGACGGCACCCAACGCTACCTCGGCGACCCCGAAGAAGCCGCCCTGCGCTACTACCGACTCAACTTCGCCGACGCCCATGATCCCGGCGCCGGCAACAACGGCGGCCCTGACGTGGAGATCGTCGATGCGTGGCTGGAGGACCTCGCCGGCCGGCGGCTGGACGACGTGGAGCACGGCAGCCCGTTCCGCTTCAACCTGGTGGCCCGGGCGCGGGTCGACCTGCCTGCGCCGGGACTGTCATTCGAGCTGCTCAACGTCGACGACGTGTCCGTCCTGGGCTTCGGCGAGACGCTGGAAACCGACGATGGGCGTCCGCTGCCGCTGCCGGCCGGGCACCGCGTGCGCGTCAGCGCCGAGCTTGACCAGCCATTCGTGCCGGGACGCTACGCGGTGCTGTGCACGCTGGCGCGCAGCCGCCAGCGCGGTGACGACGCCCTGCGGGACCGGCGCGTGATCGACTTCCTGATCAAGGGCACCGATCCCCAGCCGGGGATGGTGCACGTCAGCGCCAACGTCACGGCCACGATCGAATCGGCGGTGGGGACCTGATGGCCGTCAATTCCTCGCCGCCGGCGCCGCAGCTGCGTGACGTCAGAGGTCCCTCGGCGCTGGGCGGGGGACTGGGCCGCTTCTGGGAGCTGACGCTGATGCTGGCCACCACCGAGTTCAAGCGCACCTACTTCGGAACCGCGCTGGGCTACCTGTGGTCGGTGGGCCGCCCGCTGCTGCTGTTCGCCGTGCTGGTGGAGGTGTTCACCCACGTCGTCAGGCTCGGCTCCCAGGTCCCGCACTATCCGGTGTTCCTGCTGTTCAACATGGTTCTGTTCGGCTTCTTCCAAGAGGCCACGACGATGGCGGTGCCGTCGATCGTCGGGCAGGAGGGAATCGTCCGCAAGACGCAGTTCCCGCGCCTGGCGATTCCCACCGCGGTGGTGATGACCGCGTTCTTCAACCTGCTGCTGAACCTGATCATCGTGTTCGCGTTCATCCTCGCCTTCGGCATCACGCCGAGCTGGACGTGGTTCCTCCTGCCGGTGATCCTGGCGATCATGTTCCTCGTCACCCTGGCGGTCTCGATGATCGTCTCCTCGCTCTACCCGCGCTTCCGGGACCTGGGGATCATCTGGTCGGTATTCACGACCGCCCTGTTCTACGCCACGCCGATTCTGTACCCGCTGGAGATCGCGGAGTCACGCTCGCACACGCTGGGCACGATCATCGCCCTGAACCCGTTCACGCCGATCCTGGAGCTGGCGCGCGTGTGGGTGATCGATCCCCAGGCCCCCTATCCGGGGACGGCGCGGGGCGGCGGCGGCGGCCATCTGGTGCTCGCCGTCGGGGTGATCGTGGTGGTGTGCGTGGCGGCGGTGTGGGTGTTCAGCCGGGAGGCGCCGCGGATCGCCGAGGAGCTGTAGTGCCCTCGGAGCGCCGGCCCGGCGGCGGGGATGCGGCCTGGGGCGGATCGGCGCCCGCCTCCGACAGCGCCAGCAGCGCCCCCATCAGCACGATCGCCACCAGCGTGACCGCGGGCATCTGCCAGTCCCAGTCCAGCGGCGCGTGGGCGAAGTAGACGACCGCGGCGGCGGTCGGCCCGGCGGCCAGCGGGCTGACGCGCAGCGCCCGGCGGGCGACCAGCGTCACCCCCGCGCAAAACGCCAGCAGCAGCGCAAGTCCCACAACGCCCAGCTCGGCCAGGGTCTGCAACGGCAGCGAGTGGGCGTCCTGAGCGGCCTCGTCGACGTTGCGCCAGCGCAGCCAGTCCACGCTCCACCCGCCGGCGCCCACGCCCTGCACGGGATCTCCGGCGAACGCCCGCAACGCCACCCACCAGTAGTCGTAGCGGTTGCTCTGCAGCGTGGTCAGCCGAGTGGCGCCGCCCGAGAGCGGGGTCGCGCGGCTGCTCTCGTGTGCCCCGACGACGATCGCCAGCGCCAGACCGGCGATGACCAGGCCGGTCGCCAGCGCCGGCGCGTGACCGGGTAGGGTGACGACGCGTTCACGGTCGCGCGGCGCGCGCCGGTGCCCGGCCGCTGCCGCCGCTGCCGTGATCACCCCCAGCGCCACCAGCACGATCAACCCCTGGTGCTCTCGGCTGGACTGCCCTCCGCTCAGCGAGGTCACCCCTGAGAACGGCGCTCCCGCCGCCGCGGCCAGCGCCCCGAAGCCCACGGCTCGCACCAGCGCCCACAGCTGGGCCGCTCGGGGCGCCGCCACCAGCAGCGTGACCAGGCCCGCCAGGCAGGCGAACAGGGCTCCCCGGGAGAACGTGATCCACAGCCCCAGGCCCAGCGGAGCCGCTGCCGCGGCGGCCGTGGTTCGCATCCAGCCACACCGCTTCTCGTCGCCGGCAAGCCGCGCGCACAGCACGAAGCCGAGCGCTGCCAGCTCGCCCATGGCGTTCCAGTAGGTCAGGGGCTGCTCCAGGCGGCCCTCGGCCGAGACCGAGCGGGCATAGTGCAGGATGCCCGGCAGCAGCCGCCCGGCCAGGCCGTAGCCGATCACGATCAGCGCGCCCGCCGCCAGGCTGGGCTCGGCCCACGCCAGCGCGCGTCCGCGCAGCAGCATCGCCGCCGCAGTCAGCGCCCCGGTGTAGAGCACCGCCAATTGTCCGGCGGCGTAGGCGTTGCCGGCGATCGGCGCCCACAGGATCGACAGCAGCGTCCAAGCGGCAAGGCCTCCCAGGCCGCCGATCACCAGCCAGGTTGCGGCGCTGCGGACACCGACCGCGCCGGCGGTGTCTGCGCCGGGCGCCGAGGCGCCTGCGGCGGGCGGCCACCGCACGAGCGCCACCACCGCCACCAGCGCCCACGCGCCGATCCCGGCGGCCGCCCGCGCCGGGGCAAAGTACCCACCGCTGAAGAACGCCAAGGCCGTGGGTCCCGCCAACAGCACCGCCGACCCCGCCGCCAGAACGAGCCGGCGGGGGCTGTTGACGGTCGCCGCGCCGGCTGTCGCGCCCGCGCTCAGGGGTTAGTTTCCCTCACTGCCCGGACCAGACGGGTCGAGGCAAGCGGACGACGCCCATTCGGCAGCGGATCCATCCCGGCGTCGAAGGCAGCCGCAATCTGGCGGCTCATCCCTCGCTGAAACGATTGCGAATCGAAGCGGGCCGCCTGCTGCACGCATGCCTGCGGATCGACGGCGGCGTCGTCGAAGGACAGCACGGCGGCGGCCAGGTCGGCCGGGCCTCCGGACCAGAAGCAGCCGGTGACGCCGTCGACGATCGTCTCCAACACGCCGCCGCCGGCGCGCGCGATGACCGGACGCCCGGCGGCCTGGCTCTCCACCGCGGCGATCCCGAACTCCTCCAGCGCGGTGACAATGAGCGCCCGCGCGCCCTGGAGCACCTCCGCCACCGCCGGGTCCGGCAGCCGTCCGGTGAAGCGGATGGTGGGGCCGGCCAGCCGCCGGAGGCGGCGAGCGGCTGGGCCGTCGCCGACGATCAGCAGCGGCAGCGACAGAGAATTGAACGCTTCGATCGCGACGTCGAGCTGCTTGTGCGACATCAGCTCGGAGACGGCCACGTAGTAGTCGCCGACGGGGCCCGGCGAGAAGCGCGACGTGTCGACGGGGGGATGCACGACCGCCGCCCGGCGTCCGAAGTAGGCGCGAATCCGCGCCTGCGTGATGGCCGAGTTGGCGACGTATCGGTTGGTGCGCTGCGCGGCGATCCAGTCCCATTGGCGCCACCGCCGGAAGGCCAGCCGCAGAAGCTCGCGCGTCACCGGGTTGCGCCGGCGCGCCAGCGTGCTGTCGCGGTCGTTCCAGGCGTAGCGGAACGGGTTGTGGCAATAGCTCACGTGGACGGTGTGCTCGTGGCACAGGACGGCATGGGCCCAGGCGGATGAGCTCGACACGACGAGGTCGTAGCCGGAGAGGTCGAACGACTCGACCGCGGCCGGATACAGGGGCAGCAGCGCACGGAACGTTCGCGCCGACGGGCGCAGTCGCTGCAGGAACGAGCAGTGGACGTTACGGTCGGCGAACCGCCCCTCGGTCCCCTCCTCGTCGTAGACCGCCGTATAGATGTCAGCCTCCGGCCACATCTCGCACAGCTCGGCGAACACGCGCTCGGCTCCCCGCAGATCAAGCAGGAAGTCGTGCACCAGCGCAACCCGAGGCGCGGCGGCGGAGAGGGTGGACGGGACCAGCACGCCGCCAGTCTAGGTCAGAGGCTCCTCTGAACTTGCCGCCCCGGCGCCCGCCGGATAGCCTGCCGCCGGGTGCCCGGTGTCCTGTTCATCAGCTACTCCGGCATCTTCGGGGGCGCCGAACGGGTCCTGCTCGATTGCGCGACGGCGCTCGAGGCGAGCGTCGTGGTCGCCTGCCCGCCGGGACTGCTAGCGCGGCGCGCCCGGGGGGCGGGATTGCCGGTGCTCACGCTGCCGGTGCGCAGCCTGGCGCTGCGCGCCGACATCCGCACCCGGCTGCGCGCCGTGACCGCGCTGGCCGATCACGCCGTCCGGTTGCGCCGCCTCACTCGCGCGCTCGACCCTGACCTGATCATCGCGTGGGGCATGCGCTCCGCCATCGCCTGGCTGGCGGGCTCATGGGTGCGACCGGCGGTGGTGAGCCACAACGACTTCGTGTCCGGCCCGCTGGTTGGCGTGGCGATGCGGGCGGCCGCGGCGCGTGCGGAGGCGGTGCTCGTGCCCTCGGACGCGGTCGCCGCGGACCTGGATCCACGGCGGCGGCTGGGAGGGCGGCTGCACGTCGTCCCCCCGGGCGTCGACGTGGAGCGATTCGCGACGTCCCGGCAGCCGGTGGCGCCACCCGAGGTCCTCGTCCTGGGCGCGCTGGCCGGCTGGAAGCGGCCGGACCTGGCGCTGGAGATCTGCGCGCTGGCGCGCCGCCGGATCCCGGAGCTGCGGCTGCGGCTGGTGGGGACGACGGTCACCGAGGACCCGGCGCTGCCGGCGCGGCTGGGCCGCCGGGCGCAGGCGCTCGATCTGGCAGACGCGGTCGAGATCGCCGGTCCCAGCGCCGATCCCGCTACCGACCTGGCACGGGCCACGTGCCTGCTTCATTGCGCGCCGCGCGAGCCGTTCGGCCTGGTGGTGCTCGAGGCGCTGGCCGCGGGGCGGCCGGTGGTCGTCCCGGACGCGGCCGGCCCACGGGAGATCGTCGATGCGAGCTGCGCGCGCTTGTACCCACCTGGAGATGCCGGGCAGGCGGCGGCGGCGCTGGTGGAGCTGATCAGCCATCCCGGGGTGGCCAGCCGCGCCGGGGCCGCCGGCCGCGAAGTCGTGCGGCGGCGGTTCTCGCGGGCGCGAACCAGAGCTGCGTTCGCAGAGACGGTGACACCCGTGCTGAAGCGGCTGGGCGAGCGTGACCGGCGGCATCGCGCCCGCGCGGTCGCGCCGGCGGCGGTGACGTTGGTGACCGTCAGCCACAACTCGGCGGCGGAGCTGGCGACGCTGCTGGATTCGGTGGCGCGGTATCTGCCGGAGGCGCACACTGTCGTCATCGACTGCGCCTCGGCGGATGAGAGCGTCGCGGTGGCACGGGCGCGGCCCGCGGTCGAGGTCGTCGCGCTGGAGGAGAACATCGGCTTCGGCCGGGCCTGCAACCGGGGAATGAAGCGGGTGCATACGCCCGTGACCACCCTCGTCAATCCCGATGTGGAGCTGGTGGACGCGTCGCTGCTTGGGCTGGCCGCCGAGGCGCTGCGCGATGACCGTGGTGAGCGCCTGCTGGCGCCGCGGGTGCTCAACGGCGACGGCAGCCTCCAGGACACCGTTCATCCATTGCCCGGTTCGGCAGCCGACCTGATCCGTTCCGTGGTGCCGCCGGTGGCGGTGCCCGGACGCCCGGGCGAGGCGCTGGCGCCGTGGCGCTCGGACCGGCCTCGGCGGGTGGGGTGGGCGGTCGGCTGCGCGCTCGTGGCGCGGACGGCCACCCTGCGGGCGCTCGGCCCGTTCGACGAGTCCGTGTTCATGTACGGGGAGGACCTGGAGCTGGGGCTGCACGCGCGCGAGCGCGGCGTGGAGACCTGGCTGTGGCCGACCGCGCGGGTCGTGCACCGCCGCGGCCACGCGACCGAGCGGGCGTTCGGCGGCGAGGCCTTCGAACGGCTGGCGCGGGGCCGGCACGAGGCGGTGAAGCTCCGGCGGGGGGCCCGGTGGGCGGCGATCGACGACGCTGCCCAGGCGCTCACGTTTGCCTCGCGCGGCGCGCTCAAGCGCGCCCTCGGACTGGCGGCCGCACGTGAGCGCCGGCAGCTCGAGGCGGTCACCGCGCTGCGCCGCCCAGCCGGGCGATGACGTCTCCCCGGAAGGCGGCCCCGCGCGGCCGCCGGGGCCCGCGCCGGGGCGGATGGCGGCTGGCGGGCGCGGCGCTCGCGGTTGCCGCCGGCGTCGTGATCGCGATCGTGGTCGTGGCCGTGGTGGTGACCCGACCTGCGCCGCCGCGCACCCCCTCGGTTCGGCCGGCCCTTCCCCCGCCCGGCGGCCAGTCCTTCGGAGTCAACGTCAACCGGCTGTTCAACGACTTCGCCTACACGGCCACCGAGGTCGGCGCACAGCTGCAGGCGGTGCGCGCCACCGGCGCGACGATCGCGCGCAGCGACGCGCTGTGGGAGGCGACCGAGCCGCAGGCGCCGGTGGCCGGCCGCCACCGGTATGACTGGGGGTTTGACGACACCATCGCGGGCTCCCTGGCCGCCCACGGCCTGACCTGGCTGCCGATTCTCGACTACACGGCTCGGTGGGCGCAGTCGGTCCCCGGCCAGGACCACTCGCCGCCGCGCTCGCCCGCCGACTATGCCGCGTACGCGTCTGCGTTCGCCGGGCGCTACGGCGCCGGCGGGAGCTTCTGGCGCCAGCATCCGCAGCTGACGCCGCTGCCCGTGCGCACGATCGAGATCTGGAACGAGCCGGACAACCCGGAGTTCTGGACGCCGGGGCCGAGCCCGGCGGCCTACGCGTCGCTCTACCTCGGCGCCCGCAACGCGATCGACGCCGTCGACCCGAGCGTGCGGGTCATCGTGGGTGGCCTGACCAGCGCCCCCGTGTTCCTGCCGGCCATGGTGCGGGCTCAGCCCCGCCTGCGCGACCACATCGACGGGGTCGCGATCCATCCCTACGGAACGCCGCGGGTGGTGCTCGCCAGGGTCCGGGACGCGCGCGCCACGCTGGTGTCGCTGGGCATGGCGTCGGTGCCGCTGTACGTGACCGAGTTTGGCTGGACGACCGAGCCGCCGGGTGCGCTCGACTACGCGCCGGCGGCGCGCCGCGACCGCTACATCACCTCCACGCTCGGTGCCCTCGGCCACCTCGGCTGCGGGGTGGCCGCCAGCCTGCTCTACACGTGGGTGACTCCGGAGCGACGGATCTCCAACAGCCAGAGCTGGTACGGGATCGCCGAACCGGACGGCGGCTCGACGGCGGCCACCGCGGCATTTGCGGCGGGACTGCGCGCGGCGACGCAGCCGACGGGGGCGCCCCTCGCGTGCCCGCGGTAGGCCGGCGGCCGGGTCGGCGCCGGAACGGCGAGGTGCGCGCCGCTACCGGATGCAGCTCGTCGCCACGGCGCCCTTGCGCCGGCAGCCCTCGAGCGCGAGCACGCCGCTGCGAAACGCCGCCAGCGCCGGCTTGGCTCGCACGCTGCCATTGCTGTAGCTGAGCAGCCCGGCGAAGTCGAACTCCGGATTGTCGCGCGTCTCGTCGCCCATCCACGTGTAGTAGTAGAAGCCGGCGAGGCCCAGAGCCTGGCGCTGCTTGCCGATCAGCGGCAGCAGCGTGGCGAGGTTGCGCGCCTGCCCCGCCTGCGTCGTGTCGAAGTCGTAGTGCACCGCGGTGCTGCCCACCGCGGACGGCCAGCTCACCTCGGTCGCCAGCATCGGCTTGGCGCCGTCACCGTAGCGACGCATGGTGGAGCGTACGTAGCGCAGGCCGAGCATCACGTGCTTGGGCAGCTTCGTGAACACGTTGACGCTGACGACGTCGAACAATGCGCGGGCGCCCCGGACGCGGTAGACGGCGGCCAGCGACCTCCACGCCGCATTGGTGAGTGCCCCCAGCACGACGCGGGCCCCCGGGTCGGCGCGCTTGACGGCGGTGTGCGCCGCGCGCAGCAGCGAGACATAGGACGAGGCGAACGGCTGTTGCCAGTAGCGGCCGAGGTTTGGCTCGTTCCAGATCTGCCAGGCGCGAATCGGCATCTTGGGGAGGCCGGGGTTCTGGCTCCAGAAGCTGCCGTGCGGTCCATAGCGTCCGATGAGGGCCGTCAGATAGGCGGCGTACGGCGCGTCCTGCCGGAGCAGGGGAAAGCCGCCGTCCTGGTTGGGGTTGGGCTGGGCGTCCCACGATGGCGCGTAGATGACGGTGGGGAGCACCGAGAGGCGCCGGCGCGCTGCGGTGCCGACGACCTGGTCGGTGCTCCGAAAGTCCGTCGGGACGCCGCCGGCCTCGGTGTACTGTCCGCTCTGGCCGGCGGGGACGTCGGCCGCGCTGGCGTAGGGCTGGGCGGCCGCCCAGGAGAACCCCACCCGGACGCTCTCCACACCGTCGGCGACCATCGCGCCGACCTGGCTGTTGAGGTTGACGCCGGTGCCCGCCGTCATCAGCGGCCCATCGACGTCCATCCCGACGAACCCCTGCGGGACCCGCGCGGTGGTCTTGGTCGTCGGCTTCTGGTGCTTGTGCTTCGTTGACGCTGCGGCGCGGGCGGCCCGCGGGTGCGACGCAGCCCCCCACCCCACGAGGGTTGCCAGCACGAGGAGCAGCACCGGCCCGCGCCGGCAGCATCCATGCGGGCTTCTCCGGGCACGGCGCGACATCGAGCGTCTGATCAGGCCCGGGCGGCTCGGCGCCGGAGCATCAACCCACCCGCCACCAGGGCAGCGCCGAGGCCGGCCGCCGTCCAGCTGTCGTAGCCGGTGAACGGCAGCTGAGTGGGCCGGGCCGAGGTGGCGGTCCCGCTCGTGCTCACCGAGCTCGAGCCGGCGGCCGTCGCCGTTGGAGGCGTTGTCGCCGGGGCGGGGGTGGTCGCCGGGGCGGGGGTGGTCGCGGCCGGCGCCGGAGTGCTCGCCGGCGTGCTCGCTGTCGTGGTCTGGCTGTGGGAGCTGCTGGGAGCGGGGGTCCCGGCGAACGGATCGGTGTACTGCTGGTCGCCGGCCGAGCCGCCCCCGCCGGCGGCGAGGGCGGCCGCCGGTCCGGCCAGGACGAGCCCGGCGATCACCAGCAGGCAGGTCAGCAGGCGGCGCGACGCAGGCACGGCGGTGAGTATGGCAACCGGTCTCGCCGGTTGCCCCGGCGGGGACGGATGGGGGGCGCCGGGGCCACGGGCAGGACGCCTTCGTGGGCCCATCGTCGAGCTGCGCGTGGACCCACCAAACCGCCCGTTTGCAGGATCCCTTGCAGGGCAGGACGTTCCCTGCCTCCGCCGACGCGGCCGTGTTAGGGTGGCAGCCGCTTCGCCGTCCCAGCGGCGGAGAGCCGCTTTCCACGGGGCGCGTCACGCGCCGCCCATGCCCAGTCCAGCACGCCTCCCACGTGCGGGCGCGTCCGTTCGCGCCCAGATCCACCAGTCCATGAGCAACTCGATCGCCCCTGTCCCCCCGCGCAGGATCCTGTGTGCCCTCGCCCTCCTGGCGGTGCTCGGCGCGCTGCTCGGCACCGGACTGACCTCGCGCAGCGCCGGCGACCTGCAGAGCCAGATCGCCGCCACCCGGTCAGCCGCCGACTCGCTCAAGCAGCAGATCGCCGGCGACTCGCAGCAGATCGCGACGACGCGCAACGGCATCGCCGGTGCCCAGGCCCGCCTGACCGCGATCCAGGCCAAGCTCGACCAGCGCGTGGCCCAGCTCAAGGCCGTGCAGGCATCGCTGCTGGCCGCGCGGGATCACCTGGTGCAGCTGGAGAACCGGCTGCACCTGGCGACGGAGGCGCTCGCCGCCAACCTGGTCGCCGGCTACGAGGGATCCCAGCCGAATCTCACGACGGTGATCCTCAACTCCCACGGGTTCACCGACCTGCTGGACCAGATGTCGTTCATGGAGCGCATCGCGCACCAGAACGCCGACATCGTCGGGATCACGCGCGCCGCCCGGGCCGAGGTCGCCCGGCAGGCGACGCACCTGGCCGACCTCGAGGCGCGCGACCGGGTCCTGACCAACGAGGTCCTCGCCCAGCGCAACCAGGTGGCCGCCCTGCGCGCCGCCCTCGTGCGCCAGCAGATGTCGGAGCTCTCCAGCCGCGCCAGGGCGACGCACCGCTACGACTCGCTCAACGCGCAGCTGAGCCACCTGCAGGCGCGGCTGAACGCGATCGAGGCCGCCGCGGCTGCCGCGGCGGCGCGCGCGGCCACCACCGGCAACGCCAACGTCGGCGGGATCGCCGTCAACACCGGCGGCATGGTGCAGCCGCCCGCCGGCGCCCCGGAGGCCATCCGGCAGGTGATCGCCGCCGGCAACGCGATCGCCACCCTGCCCTACATCTGGGGCGGCGGCCACGGGTCGTTCCATGCCAGCGGCTACGACTGCTCAGGGTCGGTCAGCTACGCGCTGGCCGCGGCCGGGCTGATCAGCTCACCCATGGTCTCCGGGGACTTCGAGAGCTACGGCGACCCGGGCCCCGGCCGCTGGATCACCATCTACGCCAACGCCGGCCACGTATGGATGGACGTCGCCGGCTGGCGCTTTGACACCGTCGCGCTCTCGTACGGCGGCACCCGCTGGTCCCAGGGCGGCGGCGAGTTCTCCGGCTTCGTGGTCCGGCATCCGCCGGGGCTGTAGCCGCCAAGGCCGGCGACGGTGGGGCGGCTCCCTGGGCCGAGGGTCCGGCGGGAGGCGCCGAGGTCCGGAGCAGCGGCCGGCGGAGCCGGTCGCCCTCCCTTCGATGCGCCGTTGTCGGGTCCGGGCGCGGCAGGGCGTCGTCCGCCGGGATGAACGGCGGGCAACGAAGGGGGCCAGAGCCGCCCGCGGGCGGCGGGCCGGCCGGCGGAACGTGCACCACGC
>DASZMK010000011.1:0-9744 GCA_035551855.1 Solirubrobacteraceae bacterium | reverse complement strand
GTCCGCGGCCCACCAGGTCAGACGGGATCTGGCTGGAGATCGCGACCACCGGCACGTGCGCGCTCGCGGCCTCCATGATGGCGGTCAGCGAGTTCAGCGCCCCGGGGCCGGTGGAGAGGAGCAGCGGGGCCGGGCGGCCGGAGCTGCGTGCGTAGCCGTCGGCGGCAAACCCGGCGCAGAGCTCGGTGCGCGTGCCGTAGACCTCGACGGGTCCGTCACGCAGCGCCTCCCAGATCGCCAGCGAGTGGATGCCGGGGACGCCGAAGGCGACCCTGGCGCCGAGCGCGACGAGGCTCTCGGCGACGAGGTGACCCCCGATCCGGGTTGCGGTGGCGGTCATCCGGCGGCGTCCGTCATCGGCGGCGGCGACGCTAACTGACGCATCGGTCAGAAGTCAACCACGGCGCGGGTGCCCTCGAGCACCGCCTCCTCGAGCGTGCGCGGACCAAGCACGTCGCCGGCGCGCACCGCTCGCGGGTCCCGCTCCAGCGCCGGCCACAGCTCATCCGCGGGGACGCGCCCCTGCGCGAGCACGAGCGTCGCCGTGTCCAGGGGAAGGGGGGTGAGACGCTCGGAGAACACGTGCCGGAGCGCCGGCCGGTCGCCGCCGAGCGCCAGCTCGTGATGGTGGAGGATCTCGATGCCCGCGTCGTCGAGGCGCTTGAGGTACAGGTTGCGCTGGTACTGGTGCAGCGTCTCGCCGGGCACGGTGGCGGCGCACGCCAGGCGGACGTCGCACCCGGCGGCGCGGAGGCGCTCGGCGGCGTCCAGTCCGTCCCACCCGCCGCCCCAGTCGGCGACGATGACCGCGCCGGTGATGGCCTGTGGCTCCCGGATCGCCCCCCAGGCCTGAACGAACCGCCCCACGGCGGCGGGCCGTGGTGCATACGGCCGGGCGCCGGTCGCCAGCACGATGAGGTCGAAGTCGTCGGCCAGCGCGTCGGCGCCGTCGACGCCGAGCTGGAGGTCGACGCCCGCGGTGTCGAGGCGGCGGGCGCTGGACCGGCGGTAGCGCTCCCACAGCTCGGTGTGGGCCGGAGCGAGCCCGGCCAGGCGCAGCTGGCCGCCGATGTCGTCGGCCCGGTCGACGAGCATGACGCGGTCGCCGGCGCCGGCGGCCTCGAGTGCCGCCGCGGTGCCGGCCGGCCCGGCGCCGATCACGAGCACGCGGCGCCCAGAGGAACGCGGCGCGCGGTTCTCGAACCGTCGCTCCCGGCCCGTGCGCGGATTGACCGCGCAGCCGATCGGCACCCCGGCGTGGTAGTGGCCGATGCAGGACTGGTTGCAACCGACGCAATCGATGACCTCGGCGGCTCGGCCGGACATCGACTTGGCGATCAGCTCCGGGTCGGCGATCAGCGCACGGGTCATCCCCACCAGGTCGGCCGTGCCCTCGAAGACGAGCCGCTCGGCCGCGGTCAGGTCGACGACGCGCGTCGTGGCCAGGATCCGCGCGTGCGGCACGGCGGCTCGGATCGCCGCCGCCGGCTGCGCGATCGCGTTGGCCGCCGCCGGCGGGGGCGGGGCGATCCAGGTGGAGGCGGCGGGGTAGCCGGAATGCCCCAGCACGAGCGAGACGAAGTCGACAAGCCCGGCGTCGTGCAGGCGGCGGGCGATCTGCGCGCACTCGGGGACCCCGAGCCCGCCGGGCACGAGCTCGTCGGCCGACAGGCGCGCGCCGATCGCCATCCGGCCGCCGGCGGCGGCGCGGGCGGCCTCGAGCACCTGGAGGGGGAACCGCAGCCGGGCTTCGAGGGAGCCGTTGTAGCCGTCGTCGCGCTGGTTGCTCAGCGGCGAGAGAAACTGCGCGGGCAGGTAGCCGTGCGAGATCGAGATCTCGATCCCGTCGACCCCGCCCTCGGCCGCGTAGCCGGCGGCGGTGGCGTAGCCGTCGACGAGCTCGTCGATCTCCGCCGTCGTCAGGGCGCGCGGCTCGCTCTTGAAGCGCAGGCTGGGAACGGCCGACGGTGCCACCGCCGGCGCCTTGGGCGAGCTCGAGATCTGCTCGCGACCGCCATGGAACAGCTGGACGAACAGGCGTGCCCCGTGGGAGTTGACGGGCTCGACGAGGCGCCGGTAGGCGCCGACGATCCGGGGGTCAAAGCCGCCGATGGTGTGTGCGGTCAGCAGGCCGCTCGGATGCACCGCGGTCGCCTCCAAGAAGACGGCGCCGGCGCCGCCGCGCGCGCGGGCCACGTGGTAGGCGATCAGGTCATCGGTGGGCAGATGGTCGTGGACCAGGCTCGTCTGATGCGAGGTCGAGACGACGCGATTGCGCAGGCGCACCGGCCCCAGCTCCAGTGGCGAGAGCAGGCGTTCAAGCGGATGCCCGGCGCTCATCGCGTCGCGGCTTCCGCGGACTCGCGCACGGGGCGCTGATCCGGAGCGTGTGAGTTGGCGGGCGCGCACGGATGTCGGCCGGCGCGAGTGATCTCCGGCTCGGACGGGAGGGATGGCGCCGGCTGCGCCGCGACCAGGCGCGCCCGGATGACGGGGAACAGAGTCAGCACCATGATCGCCGAGAGGATCAGGAGCGGCACGGCGTCGCTGGTGGCCTGGGAGATGCTCGCGGCCGCCGGCGCGCCCAGGGTCTCGCCGAACGCCCACGCGAGGTTGAGCAGCATCGTGGCCATGACGAGGGGGACGCCGACGCGCTCGGAAGCCTCGGTGATGACCGACATCGCCGGGATGGTGTACGCCGTCAGCGGGCCGCCGAGCGCGATCGTGCTCAGGATCGCCAGCCCCAGCGCCGTCTGGGGGAGGGGCAGGACGGCCATGAGCACGGCGGTCATCGTAAGCCCCACGCACAGCGGCAGCCCGGCGCCGCGACGGTCCACCAGGCGGCCGATGGGGATGGCGACCTGGGTGCTGATCAGCGACGCGATCAGGAAGGTGGCGCCGACGGCGACGCCGGACGCGCCGAAGCGCGCCAGCCGCAGGGGGATGAGCGTGCCGGTGGCGCCGATCGTCGCCGCCTCCAGCAGGATCAGCCACGCGCCCAGGAGGATCCGCGGCGTCCGGGCGAGCGTGCGCAGCGGCGTCCCCGACGTTGCGCCGTCCCAGCCGGGTGCCGGCTCGGGCTGGCGCATGGTCCAGGCGACGAGGGCAAAGGACACCGCGCCGACCGCGGTGAACACGGGCGCCGTTCCCACGGTGACGGCGAGGGTTCCGAGGACGGGGCCCAGGAGGGTGCCGAAGATGGCGGCGCCGATGACCGAGCCCAGGACGGCGCCACGTCGCTCCCGGGGAGCCATGGCGATCACCCAGGTCAACCCGCCGCCCCAGATGAATCCGCAGCCCGCACCCTGGACGAACCGGAGCGTGTCGAGGACGACAATGTCGGTGCCGAAGCCGAACGCCACGATCGCCACGGCGAACAGGAGCAGTCCGATGAGCGTCGTGCGGCGCACGCCGGCCCGCGCCGCGATCCACGCCCCCAATAGCGACCCCGGGACGATCCCGGCCGGATAGGCGGCGGCCAGCAGCCCCACCGCGGGCTTGGAGGCGTGCAGCGTGTGCGCGTAATGGGGCAGCACCGGCGCGACCGCGGAGTACATCGCCGACTCGAACAGGAGCAGCGCCCGCACCAGCACAACGATCGGTCGCTCAGGATGGTGGCCGCGGCCGTCGCCGGTGCCGGCCGGCGTGGAGGCGGCGCGGCGGAAGCGAAGTGCGTTGATCAGCACGGTCATGGGCGGCTCAAGTCACCAGCGCGATGGCGAGCCGGCGCAGGCGCGGCCGTAGGTCCTCCTCGGCGCCGACCGCCAACTGCTCGATCAGCAGGCCGTCGGCGGCGCCGAGCAGCAGCTCGGCATCCTCCCGCGGGCGGCGGGAGCCGGCGGCCTCCATCAGACGGCTGAGCGTCACCAGGTACGCCTCCGTCCAGCGGCGCGAGATCTCGCGCATGGCCGGCCGGCGGGCGGCCTCCAGCAGCAGCGCGAACGTCGCGATCAGCGAGCCCCGGCTCGCCTGCGACCCGCCGTCGACGGGCTCCGTGATCGCCGACACGGCCGCATCGAGCGGATCCGCGTCGCGGGTCGCCGCGTCCGCGGCATGCTCGAGCAGTCGCGCCGTGTCGCGCTCGGCGGCCAGCTCCAGCGCCGCCGTGAGCAGGTGGTCCTTGGACTCAAACCAGTACGTCGTCGAGGCCAGCGGCAGCTCGGCCACCTCGGCGACCCGCCGATGCGTCACCGCGTCCGGTCCGACCTCGGCCACGATCCGCAGGACCGCCTCCAGCAGCGCCTCGCGCCGCGCGGCGCCGCGGGGGCGGGGGGTGGACGGGGTGGACGGGGTAGACGGGGTGGGGGTGATGGTCGCCATTGGTACAAATGTACCAGTTCGTTGGTACGTATGTACCGATTGGGTGCCCGCGCGCCGTGGCTCCGGGTCCTGCGTGCCGTGGTTCCGGATCCTGTGGGCCGGGTTCCGGGTCCTGCGTGCCGTGGTTCCGGGTCCTGCATGCCGTGGCTCCGGGTCCTGAGGGCGTCGCACCGGATTCCAGGCAGCGGTGCGGGCTGCCATCCTCGATGATCCGGATTGCGGTGTTATTGCACCGGAAAGAGGTGCTGCTAAGTGCGCCAAATCATGAACGCTCCAGATGATTTGGCACCACGCGCACGCCTAGCCGCAGGAACGCGCCAAATTGGCCGGTGGGCTTCTGATTTGGCGCGTGGGGCATGGTCGCGCGGCCGAAATCCGCGGTCGGCGGGCGAAGCCGGGACGGACGCCCACCCGCGGTCGGACAACGTTGCACCGCGGACCGGCGCCCCGGCTCCCCGCGGACGGCGCCGCCGTCGTCCGCCCGGTGTTCAGTTCCCGACCAGGCGAGCGAGCTTCTCTGGAGTCCCCTCGTCGGGCAGCGGCGAGTACAGGATCATGCGCTGCTCGCGGTCGCCCTGGGGATTGAAGACGGCGTGCTCGAAGACGAGGGGACCCATGACCGGATGGTGCACGACCTTGCGACCCTCGCCGGTGCGGGCCACCTCGTGCTTGCGCCAGGCCTTGCAGAACTCCGGGCTGGACTTGCGCAGGGTCGAGATGAGCTCCTCGAAGGTGGGATCGCCGAGGTGGCGGGCGCTGTCGGCGCGGAACTTGGCGACGATGATCCGGCTGCTGCGCTCCCAGTCCGGGAACATAGCGCGGCGTGCCGGATCCATGAAGTGCATCCAGAGGTGGTTGCGGGCCGCGCGGGGCACCGCGCCGAAGTCGCCGAACAGAGAGGCCGCCGTCGCGTTCCAGGCCAGGTAGTCCCAGCGCCGGCCGAGCACGAACGCGGGATTGAGGCCGAGGTTCTCGATCAGGCGCTTGACGACGGGCGAGACCCGCTCCTCCGACTTGCAGGGCGGCGGCTCCTCTCCGCGGCCGAGCAGCACGAGGTGCGTCCGCTCGGCGGGAGTCAGCCGGAGGGCGCGGGCGAGCGCCTCCAGCACATCGAGGGAGGCCCGGACGTCGCGCCCCTGCTCGAGCCACGTGTACCACGTCGTCCCCACGCCGGCGAGGTGGGCCACCTCCTCTCGGCGCAGGCCGGGAGTGCGCCGGCGGCCCCCGCTGGGGAGTCCGACGTCCTCAGGCTTGATGACGGCACGCCGCGTGCGCAGGAAGTCGGCCAGCTCGGCGCGCCGGCGCTCGGCGGTGGCGCCGACCACCTCGGAAGGGCTCAGCGCCGGGATCTCAGAGGCAATGGGGGGGACTGTTACTACCAGGATAACTCCTTCTCTTGTACCTGGATAACGATCATCGCAGACTACCGGCATGCTCGCAACCAGACACTTCCTCACACGGCGGCTCAGCTCGACCAACGCCCTCCTGGCCGTCGTCTGCCTCGCGCAGTTCATGGTCGTCCTCGACATCTCGATCGTCAACGTCGCGCTGCCGTCGATCCGCAGCGGCCTCGGCTTCTCGACCTCCGGGCTGCAGTGGGTGGTCAACGCGTACACGCTGACGTTCGCCGGGCTGCTGATGCTCGGCGGCCGCGCCGCCGATCTGCTCGGCCGGCGCCGGGTGTTCCTGGCCGGGACGGCAATGTTCGCCGTCAGCTCGCTCGCCTGCGCGGTGGCGAGCTCCCGCGGCCTGATGATCGGCGCCCGGGGCGTGCAGGGTATCGCCGGGGCCGTCAGCTCGCCGGCGACGCTCTCGATCATCACGAGCACGCTTCCCGAGGGCCGCGAGCGCAACCGCGGCCTCGCGCTGTGGGGCGCGATGGGCGCGCTCGGCGCCTCCTCCGGAGCCCTGCTCGGCGGCGCGCTGACGCAGTGGATCGGCTGGCAGGCCATCTTCGCCGTCAACGTCCCGCTCGGCGCCGTCGTCGTGGGGCTGGGGCTGCTGGCGATTCCGCCGATCGCGCCCGTTTCCGAGCGCCCGCGCCACTTCGACGCGCTCGGAGCGCTGCTGGTCACCGCGGCGCTGATCGCCATCACGTTCGGCATCGTGCGCACCGACACGCTCGGCTGGGGGTCGGCCGGGGTGCTCGGTCCGCTGGCGGCTGGTCTCGTGCTCGTGGCGGCGTTCTGGTTGGTCGAGGCCCGGGTCGCGCTCTCGCCGCTGATCCCGCCGGCGATTCTCCGCATCCGGCGTCTGCGGGCGGCCAACGGCGTCGTCCTGCTCATGTACGGCGCCAACTTCCCGGCGTGGTTCTTTCTGACCCTGTACCTCCAGCAGGTGCTGCACCTGGACGCGATCGAGACCGGCCTCGGCTTCCTGCCGATGACCCTCTCCATCTTCACCGGCTCGACGCTGGCTCCCCGCGCGGTGGGCCGCTTCGGCCCTCGCCGGGTGATCGTCACCGCGATGCTGGTGATGGCGGCGGGAATGCTGCTGCTCACCGGGGTGGCCCCCGGGGGCACCTATGCCGGCAGCGTGCTGGCCGGCGCCGTGCTGACCGCGCTGGGCATGGGCTTTTCGCTCGTGCCGTCGACGATCGTGGCCATGCAGGGGGTGCCCGGTGCCGACAGCGGCGTTGCGTCCGGGCTGCTGAACACCTCGCGGCTCATGGGCGGCGCGCTGGGGCTGGCGATTCTCAGCACGATCGCCGGCGGTCAGACGCGCAGCGAGGTGGGCATTGGCGCCGCCCGGGCGCTCACCGACGGCTTCGACCTGGCGTTCACCGTCGCGATTGGGTTCGCCCTCGCCGGTGCGGCGATCGCCGCGGTCTCGCTGCGCGCCGAGGCTACGAAGGCGGCCGATCTATTCGAGTCGCCGGACGGCGAGGAGCCGGCGGAGGAGCCGGCCCTCGCCGCCTGAGGCGGCTGCTCGGTGGGGCTTACCGGCCCCGGCCGTGACCGCCGCTGGCGTTGTCGTTCCCGGCGCCCCGGCCGTTGCCGTTCCCGCTGCCCCGGCCGTGGCCGTGGCCTGCTGAGCCGGAGCCGCCCATGCCGTGATCTCCAGGAGCCCAGACGATTCCCTTGATGCCGGAGAACCCGGTGACCAGCGGTGACAGCGCTCCCGTCGACAGGTTGATGGTGTCGAGCTCCGTCGTCTGTGACGTGCTGCCCACCGTGTCCGGGGCGCCGAAGGCCTGGCCGGCCTGGAACGGCCCGGTCAGCGCGTACACGGCGTTCGTCTTGATGTCGATGACATAGAGCGTTCCGCCCGTCCGGTCGGCCCAGCGGATGTCGTCCACATTGGCGGGGGTGCCGTCGTACGTGAGCGACAGGCGCTGGAGATTCGAGCCGGCCCGGCCTAGCCCGTGCGCAAACACGAGCTGCTGATCGCCTTGGCCATCGAGCACGAAGTCACTGCCGAAGCGGGGGCTGGACTCCGGGACGACGGCGTTGGAGTCAGGGTCGGTCAGCCCGAGCGTCACCTGCTGGCCACTGACCGCGTCCGTCGCGCTCGCGTTGTCGGCGAACGTCGGGTACAGACGGGCCACGCCGTCGTGGCGGTCGAGCCTGACCCGGAACGCGGCCGTGGCGTTGGCCGGAGTGGGGTTCGACGCGCTGACGATGATCTCGCCGTGATACACGCTGACGGCGTCCGTGCCCCCTCCGGTGAGGATGCCCCCGGACTTGGCCGAGTCCGGAGCCGGTGAGTACGTGTAGTGCGTCACCCGCCCACCGGAGCGACCGTCCGGCCTGACGGTGTACAGGCTCGAGTTGCCGTCCTCGTTGACCGTGGCGATGACCTCTTTGGTGCGGGGGTTGGCGCCCAGGCCGTCGACCTTGCCGGTGAGCTGCCAGCTGTTCAGGACGTTGCCGGAGCGGCCGTACTCGACGAGCGTCGAGGACGTCTGGCCGTTCGGAGCGGCTCGCCCCTCGTGCCGACACCGTTCTGCCACCCCACGAAGACGTGACCGTCGAGGTAGGTGATGTCGTCGGGGCCGGTGGCGCCCGTGGGCGCGGTCGCGAATGTCTGGAGGGTGTAGTTGCTGGGCGATTGGGGCAGCCGATGCGACGGCTGGGGTTGCCGCGAGAGCACCAGCGGCCGCTATCGACACGATGGTCGTGATTTTGTTCATGCCGCCAACTAACCCCGAGGCGCGGCCGCTGACGTGAACGAGGTGTGTCCCCCGGCCCGCTCAACCTGACGCTGACGTTTCGCGGCGCACCGGATTGCGGACCGGACCTGACCTGGTTTGTATCTACCGTTTCCCCGTGAACTGAAACGAGAGGAGCTGGTGAGATGGACTGGAAGCTGGAGCTGGTGGCAGTGCCGGTTACGGATGTCGACCGGGCGAAGGCCTTCTACACCGAGCAGGTCGGTTTCAACGCGGATGTCGATGCGTCCCCCAGCGAGGACATCCGCTTCGTCCAGCTGACCCCGCCCGGGTCGGCATGCTCGATCGCGGTGGGCCGCGGGATCGTCGACTCGGAGCCCGGGAGCGTCGCCGGCCTGCAGTTGGTCGTCTCCAGCGCGCAGGACGCCCGGGCCGAGCTCGCGGGCCGCGGCGTGACGGTCTCCGACGTCCACGACTTCCCGTGGGGCAGGTTCGTGTTCTTCAGCGATCCGGACGGCAATCGATGGTCGGTGCAGGAGCTGGTGCCGCAGGGGTGACGCGGTGCCGCAGGGGTGACGCGGTGCCGGTGGGGCGATAGGGCGCCACGGGACATGCCACCGCCCCCCGCCGGTCTCGGCTGAGGCGCGTCAGCGCGTGATGGCCCGAGGCTCGAGCGGCTCGAGCGGCTCGTCGGCGACGAGCGACTCCAGCTCGTCCCAATTCGTCCGGCTGCCCTCCACGTTGAGGTGGGGGAGCAGGCGATCGAGCCAGCCGGGCAGGCTCCAGTTGGCCCTGCCCTGGAGCAGCATCACCGACGGAACGAGCACCGAGCGGACGAGCAGGGCGTCGAGCAGGACGGCGCCGGCCAGGCCTACGCCGAACATGTCGATGATCCACTGGCCACCGAGCACGAACGAGGCGAACACGAGGACCATGATTGTGGCCGCTGCCGTGATCGTCCGGCCGGTCGCAGCCAGTCCGTGGGTGACGGCCTCGGTGTTGTCGCCCCGGCGGTGCCACTCCTCATAGATGCGGCTGATCAGGAACACCTCATAATCCATCGAGAGTCCGAACAGGATGGGAAACATCAGGACCGGCAGGAACGCCTCGATGGGGCCCGTGGTGCTGATGCCGAGCAGCGAATTACCCCAGCCGTTCTGGAACACGGCGGTGATGACGCCGAAGGCGGCGCCCGCCGACAGCGTGTTCATGACCGCCGCCGTCAGCGGGATGGCCAGGCTGCGGAACACCGCCAGCAGCAACAGGAAGCTGAGCGCCACGACGATGCCGATGAACAGCGGCATCTTGCGCGT
>DASZMK010000010.1:0-3074 GCA_035551855.1 Solirubrobacteraceae bacterium | reverse complement strand
CGAAGAGGGCCTGAACCTGATCGAGGCGTGGAACCGCGTCAACGGCGTGATCTTCTACGGCAAAAGCGGCGAGTTCGCGACCAACCGCCGCGACCAGCAGGAACTCGGGATGCTCTCCCTCCACATCCTCCAAGCCGCGCTGGTCTACGTCAACACCCTGATGATCCAAGACATCCTCGCCGAACCCGAATGGGGCCAGGCCCCCCGCGCCGTCCGCGAATTTCTCGGTTCACATAAGCACCATTATCGAGCATTGACGCAGCGGTCCTGCGGGCCCTCCCGAGGGATATCGGCCCCGGTCTGTGGCTCACCCCGCTCGGAATCTCGGTCAAGCTCGGAGTCGCTGAGGACGTCGCCAGGAGCTGCCTGCGGAGGCACCGCGGCCGCGGCCTGGCCGTCGACGACGGTGAGCGACCTCAAGCGTTCGCTCGGACCTCTGCAGGCGACGTCGCGCTCGAGCATCAGCCCGGCCCGGACGCCTCTTCGGGCGGCTCGGATTCGCTGTGAATCTGCCCGCGGCCGACCCCTCGCCGGAGGGCGGCGCTGGCGAGCTTGTCTTAGAGGGGGAAAGATCCACATCTGAGGCTCCCGGACGGTGCCAAAAGAGCCCTCGTGGACTGCGGTGGCGACTGGTGTCAGGCGAGCTGGTGCCGGTCCGGTGCGGGCGGTCGAACAGCTGCCCGGCTTGCGCGTGGCTGGCGTCGATCGAGAACGTCAGCGTGGTGGCGCTCGACTCTCGTCGCGAGCAGCCGACGGTGGGCATGACGTTGACGACGAAGCGCGCCGATTTCGAGATGGCGCGTTATCGGCGGGCGGTCGAGGATCTGTTCCGGTGGCTGCGCCGAGAGTTCGGCGCCGACGTCGCGTATCTGCTGATGATGGAGTGGACGACCGGGAGCGGCGGGCACGGGCGTCTCCCCCACGGCCACCTGCTCGTCAAGCGGCTCCCGGACGGCCTCGACCTCTCCCCTGGCTGTGAGCTGTGGCGGCAGATCAAAAAGCGTTGGGAGCGGTCGACCGGAGCGTGGAGAGTGGAGCTGCGCGAGCTGCGGACGCCAGCGGGTGCGATCGCCTATATGGTCGGCCACCACCACAAGCGCGAGCAGGCGCCGCCTGAGGGCTGGTCGGGCAAGCGGTTCCGGCCGAGCCGCAACTACTTCGACCGGCCGGTGGGCGAGCTGCGCGAGGCGGTGCGGTTCGACAGATCGGTGCACATGCGCAGCGAGCAGCTGCTGGAATCATTGCGCGATCAGGACGTCGACCCGGACTCGCTCGATTTTCAGCTGTTGGCCGAACAGACGCGCCCAGGTCCGCCGCCGGAG
Organism: Solirubrobacteraceae bacterium; assembly: GCA_035551855.1. Lineage (GTDB taxonomy): Bacteria > Actinomycetota > Thermoleophilia > Solirubrobacterales > Solirubrobacteraceae > Palsa-465. Next base: position 1,752 of record DASZMK010000010.1, on the reverse strand, counting down.
CTCGTGCGCGTGCAGGAGATCCCGGCCAGCTTTGGTGATGACGGGCTTCCTGATGCCTGGGAGCTGCAGGTGGTCGACGTCGTTGATCCGCGCGAGCCGGCATGACGGAGCGCCAGCCCAACCGGACGGACGGACGCGCCCGCGGGGTGGGCGGCGCGAAGCCGGAGGCCGGGCCGCCCGCGCCGCGGCGCTACCGCCCGAACGGCAGGGCTCCGCTCGTCAGGGTGGTCGTGTGGCTCGACGCCGCGGCGCTGGAGGATCTGGAGCTGCTGGCCCGCTACCGACACGGCGGCCAGAGTCGCAGCGCGGTCGTAAGAGGCGCTGTGGACTGGCTGAGGGCGAAGGAGGCGGCCTGGCTGATGCGATCCCGCCGTCAGCACGAGTTGCGGGCTCAGGAGGCCGCAGAGCTGGCGCAGGCGCTGTCGGCGCCGGAGCGTGAACGCCTCGAAGCTGAGGCGTTGCTCGATGCGGCCATTGATGTGATCCGGCGACACGGGGAGCACGCCTAATGCTGTCGGGTGGGCCCCGTAGAATCGACGCCATGGCACGCAGCCGAGGACCGCAGACGTTGACCGAGGTCGCCGCGGTCAACCTCCGGGAGGCTGGCTATGGGCCCATCAGGTCGATGACCAAGGCGGCCGCGGCCGTCACTGTGGGGATGTCGCTCGCGTTGGCGACCGAGAAGCTCGGGCGGTTTCCGACGCAGGTCGAATACACCGAGTGGGCCCGCATGAGCGAGCGCAGCGCCCAGCGTGAGTGGGCGCTGTTCCTGAAGGCGTTTCCGACCGAGAGGTCGCCCGAGCGGCTTGCCCGGTGGTTCCTGTCCGAATTTCACGGCCGCCTCGATGAGCGCCCGCCCGCGGTGTTCTCAGTGGCCTTTGAGGCGGCTCTCCCTTGAAGCGGGCTCCCCACCCGCCCGCCTCGTAGCTGAGGCGAGGGCGCCCAGCGGCGGCATCGCGTTTGCCTGACGGACAGGGGCGACGCCAGGCCGCGAGGGTTAGCCAGCGACACGAGCCCCGGGAGTAGTCGGCCCCCGGGGCTCGTCGCGTTTTCAGATGCCAGGGAGCTTTGGCTTGAACGTCGCCTGGTGGCGGCGGATCGCCTGATATGCGGTCGGTCGACTGACGCCGGCGGCGGTGGCAACGGCAGTCATGTTGCGATCGCCGGCCTCCTGGTGGGCGTCGTGGATCGCCTTATCGAGGCGGGCGCGCAGGTGCGCGAGCCGTTGCTCTGCGTCGGTGACGTCGTTGCGGAGCTGGGCGAGCTCGCGGAGCCGGCGGGTGGAGAGTGACGTGATCGAGGCCATGTGTAAAGGGTGCTAACAGTGGGGCGGATTGTCAAGGGGGTTTACGACGTTCTCGATCCACTCTGTCGTCACCCCGCTTGAGCGGCCAACGACAGTGGCCACTCGGTACCGGCCCGGCCACCGCTTCCGCCCCGCCTCCCTCTTAGCCCGCCGTTTTTGAACGCTTGGACGACCGTTTCTGACGTGTTCCGTCCGACGTGCACGCCAACCTGTGGCGGGTGGCCCCACTCGCACCATTATCGAGCATTGAAAGCCCTGCAGCGAACGCGGCGACGGCGAGCGTACCCGATGCATGCTCTTCGCAATGCTCATCAAGGGCAGGAGCTGCTGAGTACCGGCAGTGACACCGTCGACCGAGTCCTGATCGAGGCCTACCGCCGGGCGTGGGAAGGCCGGGCTCGACGTCGCCACCCGAGATTTCAGTAGCAGCGACGGGCGACTACTAC
>DASZMK010000009.1:0-23140 GCA_035551855.1 Solirubrobacteraceae bacterium | reverse complement strand
CCGATCGATCGTCGGCAACATCTACAAGGGCCGCGTGGACAACGTGCTCGCCGGGCTGGAAGCGGCATTCGTCGACATCGGCCTGGAGAAGAACGGCTTCCTGCACGTCGACGAGATCGTGCTGCCGGGCGTCGAGGCACCGCGCCGTGGGCGCGGAGGCGGACGCGACGGCCGGCAGATCACCGACATGCTCAAGCCGGGGCAGGAGATCGTCGTGCAGGTCGTCAAGGACCCCCTGAAGACGAAGGGTGCCCGGCTGTCGATGGACCTGACGATCGCCGGCCGCTACATGGTGTACGCCCCGTTCGGGGAAGGTGTCGGCGTCTCCCGCCGGCTCGACGAGAAGGAGCGCGAGCGCCTGCGCAAGGAGGCGTCCAAGCTGGAGCTCAACGGCGCCGGGGCGATCATCCGCACCGCGGCGCAGGGCGCCAAGCGCGCCGACCTGGAGCGTGAGCTCGTCTACCTGTTCAAGCTGGGCGAGGTCCTCCAGAAGCGGGTCGCCGAGACCCAGGCTCCGGCGCTCGTCTTCCAGGAGGCCGACCTGTCCGTGCGCGTCGTGCGCGACATCTTCTCGGCCGACTTCGAGCGTGCCGTGGTCGACGACCCCAAGCAGCACCACCGCCTCGTCTCGTTCTTCAGCCGCACCGCACCGGAGCTCGTTGAGCACGTGGAGCTGTGGGAGGAGGACACCCCGCTGTTCGAGGCCTACGGCGTGGAGCAGGTCCTCGATTCGACCCTGTCCCGGCGCATCGACCTGCCCAGCGGCGGCTACCTGATGATCGATTACGCCGAGGCCCTCACCGTCATCGATGTCAACTCCGGATCGTTCATCGGCCGCGGCAAGGGCGCGCGGCTCGAGGACACCATCACCAAGACGAACCTCGAGGCCGCGGACGAGGTCGTGCGCCAGCTGCGGCTGCGCGACATCGGCGGGATCATCGTCATCGACTTCATCGACATGGCCCGCGCTCGCAACCGCGACGCCGTCCTGAAGACGCTGCGCAAGGCGCTGGACGAGGATCGGACCAAGACCTTCGTGGTCGAGATCTCTCCGCTCGGCCTGGTCGAGATGACGCGCCAGAACGTCACCGACGGCGTGCGCGAGATCATGACCCGGCCGTGCCCCACCTGCAACGGCGAGGGCGTGATCAAGTCCGAGGAGACCATCGCCATCGAGTTCGAGCGGCGGATGCGCGACCTGGCCAAGGAGACGACGGCCGAGGCCCTGCTCATCCAGATGAACCCCCGGGTCAGCGCCGAGTTCACCGGAAACGAGGCGCGCGTGCTGCACTCCATCGAGGAGGAGACCGGCAAGGTGTTCGTCTTCGAGGGCTCCGAGGGGCTGCCGCTCGAGCACTTCGCGGTGCTGCTGGAGGGCGACCGCGAGCAGGTGCTGGAGCGGGCTCTGCCGTTCCGCGAGGGCGAGGAGGTCCACGTCGAGATCGTCGAGCCGCACATGTACAGCCCCGGCGACGCCGTCGCCAAGATCGACGGCTACATCATCTCCATCACCGGTGGCACCAAGTACGTCGGCGAGAAGCACCTGGTGCGAATCGAGGAGGTCGGCCGCACGTCGGCGGTGGCCTCCCTGCTGGACGTTCCGAGCGCCGGATCCGGCGGCGGAACGGATGACTCCGACGATGAACTAGAATCGAAGGCTCGGCGTCGCGGCCGGAGAGGCGGGCGACGCCGTTCGAGCGCCAAGGCCGGGTCGGCCACGGGCTCGTCCGCTACCGAATAGTCATGTACGCAATCATCAAGACAGGTGGAAAGCAGTACCGCGTTCAGGAGGGCGAGTCGCTCCTGGTCGAGCGGCTGCCTGCCGACGACGGAGCCTCCGTCGCCCTGGAGCCGCTCCTGTTCGTCGACGGCGGAGATGTCGTCGACGGCGAGGACCTGGCGAACATCACCGTGGAGGCGCGCGTCGTCGCTCACGAACGCGGGCCCAAGCTGCGGATCGTCAAGTTCAAGCCCAAGCGCGGGTACAAGCGCCGGACCGGCCATCGCCAGGACCTGACCCGGATCCAGATCACCTCACTCGGACGCGGCTCCGGCGGCGGTAGCCGGCCGGTTCGCGCGGCGGGGGCATCCTCACCCACCACAGAGGAGGCCGGCGATGGCGCATAAGAAAGGGCTGGGATCCAGCCGCAACGGCCGCGACTCCAACGCCAAGCGGCTCGGCGTCAAGGTGTTCGCCGGTCAGACCGTGACCGGCGGCGAGATCATCGTTCGCCAGCGCGGCACCCGCTTCAAGCCGGGTGAGGGCGTCGGCATCGGCAGGGACGACACCATCTACGCCCGCTCCGCCGGGACCGTCCAGTTCACCGCCGGCCGCCGGGGTCGTGTGATCTCGGTCGCGTCCGCCGGCGCCGAGTAGCGTCCGAGCGCGGCCGCTACAGGGCGGCCGCCAGCTCGGCAGTGCACTGCGGGCACCGGCGGGCCCGGAGCGGGATCGCGCTGGTGCACTCCGGGCACTCCTTGGTGTCCGGATCCTCCTTGGTGCGGCGCGCCATCAGGGAGTTGTACGGCTCAACGACGAAGAAGAAGACGACGGCGGCCGTCGTGACGAACGTGACCAGGTTGTTGATGAAGTCGCCGTACAGGAAATGGCTGGAGTTGATGGTGAACGACAGGTTCTCGAAGTTCGGCTTGCCGATGATCAAAGCGATGATCGGCGTGATGAGGTCGGCGATGAACGCCTTGACCAGCGCCGCGAAGACGGCCCCGATGATGAAGGCCACCGCCAGTTCGACGAGGTTCCCGCGCATCAGGAACTTCTTGAAGTCGGCGACTATCGACACGGACGCAATCCTCCTCGCTCGCGGAATCGGCTGCGGCAACCGTACCCGGCAGCGCGGCGCGAGTGGGGAATTCAGCCGTCCTGGGCGGTCGGCCGGACGAGGATCTCGTTGACATCGACCTCCGGCGGCTGGGAGATCGCGAACATGACCGCGCGGGCGACGTCGTCGGGCTGGAGCGCGGCTTTGGGCCGCGTGTCGAAGAACGGGGTGTCGACGGCTCCGGGTTCGATCAGCGTGACCCGCACGCCGGTGCCGTTGAGTTCCTGCCGAGCGCTCTCGCCCAGCGCGGTGACCGCCCATTTCGTGGCCGAGTACAGCGACCCTCGCATGACCATCCGGCCTGCGACCGAGCCGGTGAGCAGCAGGTGCCCCCGGGACTCCTTCAGCGCCTCGATCGTGGCCCTGATCGTCAGCGCGGCCCCGTAGACGTTGGTGAGCACCATCGAGCGCCAGTGCTCGACCGACTCGTTGAGAAACCCGCGCTTGGCGCCAAAGCCCGCGTTGGCGAAGGTGACGTCGAGGCGGCCGAAGCACTCGAGCGCGTGCTCCACGAGCGCCCGCTGGTCGTCCCATTCGGTCACGTCGCAGCGGACGGCGATCGCCCGGTCCTCGCCCCCCAGCTCCGCGGCGAGCACCTCGAGGCGGTCGGTCGAGCGGGCGGCGAGCACGAGGCGGTAGCCCGCCCCGGCGGCGGCCCGCGCGGTGGCGGCGCCGATCCCGGAGGACGCGCCGGTGATGAGGAAGACGGGAGCCGACATAACCTGATGAGAAGAATGCACGATCGCGCTCGGATACACGTTCAGGCCGGCGGCGGCGGCGATGGCTCGCTGAGCTTTCGCCGCGAGGCCCACGTGCCGAAGGGCGGCCCCGACGGCGGCGACGGCGGCCGCGGCGGTGACGTCGTGCTCGTCTGCGACGACTCGCTCCGCGACCTCGAGTCGTTCCGCCGCCGGGCGCATTTCAAGGCGCGCCGCGGGGGCCACGGCGAGGGCTCCCTCCGTCACGGAGCCGACGGCGCGACGCTCGAGCTGGCCGTTCCCCCGGGGACGGAGGTGCTCGTCGAGCGCGACGGCACGCGCTATGACCTCATCCGGGGCGGTCAGCGCGCTCGCGTCGCTCGCGGCGGATCCGGCGGTCGTGGGAACAAGCGGTTCGCCGGGCCCACCCACCAGACGCCGCGGTTCTCAGAACGCGGGCTGCCCGGGGAGGAGACCTGGCTGACCCTGCGGCTGAAGCTGCTCGCCGACGTCGGACTCATCGGCCTGCCGAACGCCGGAAAGTCATCGCTCCTGTCACGCCTGACGCGGGCGCATCCCAAGGTCGCCGACTACCCGTTCACCACCCTGACACCGGTGCTCGGGACGCTTCAGACCGACACGCGGCAGCTCGTGCTCGCCGACATCCCCGGCCTGATAGAGGGGGCGAGCGGCGGCGCGGGGCTCGGACATGAGTTCCTCGCCCACGTCGAGCGCACGCGGCTGCTCGTGCACGTGCTCGATCTGGCCCCCCTAGACGGATCGGACCCGGTCGCCAACCACGCCACCGTCGAGCGGGAGCTGGAGCGCCACGATCCTCGTCTTGCCGCCCTGCCCCGGATCCTCGCTCTCTCCAAGGCCGACCTCGTCGACCCCGCCACCGCCGAGCGGGCCCGGGATGAGTGGCAGCGGCGCCTCGGCCCCGGGGTGCCGGTGCTGCTGACGTCCTCGGTCACCCACGCCGGTCTGCGTGAACTCGCCGCCGAGGTCGTCCACCGGGTTCCGGAGCGCGTTGAGGAGGGCGACGCCGCGACGGAGCCGGCGCAGGAGGCCGCCGGGGAGCTGGCCGAGCACCGGGTATTCCGTCCGGCCGCTCCGCGCGCCTACAGCGTCCAGCGGACGGGGGCGGCGAGCTTCAGCGTCACCGGGGCGGGCGTCGAGCGGCTGGTGGCCCGGTACGACCTCGACAATGAGGATGCGCTCGCCCACCTGGAGCGGCGGCTGCGGGGGATCGGCGTCATCACGGCGCTGGAGGCCGAGGGCTTTCGGCCCGGCGACGACGTGGAGATCGCCGGCGTGGCCTTCGAGCTGGACCCGGATCAGTAGGACGCGGACAGGGCGGCGCGCTACGCCGGCGCGACGTCAACGCGATGTATAGGATGCCCGGCGAAGGCACGGGGCCGTGTTCGGATGAGGAGGAGTCTGTATGCGTCGTGTCGCGTCCGTTGGGCTGGTCATGGGGGCGCTCCTGTCGGTGGTCGCCGCCACCGCTTCGGCCAGCGTCCTGCGCGTGGGGAGCTTCCACGGGGTCCGTGGTCAATACATGACGATCCAGGCCGCGGTCGATGCGGCCAAGCCCGGCGATTGGATCCTGATCGGCCCCGGCGACTACAAGACGACGAAGATCCGGACGCCTCGGAAAGCGCCGGACTTTCCCGCCGGCGTCGTCATCACCAAGCGCAACCTCCACCTCCGCGGGATGAACCGCAATACGGTGATCGTCGACGGCACCAAGCCCGGCTCGGCCCGGTGCAGCCGCAAGACCTCGGCCCAGAACTTCGGCCTCAACGGCGGCGCCAGGGCCACTGGCCCCTACGGCGGCCCGGCCAAGGGCGGAAAGTCCGGCGCCAACGGGCTCCTCGTCTACAAGGCCTCGAACGTCTCGATCGAGAACCTGACCGCGTGCAACTTCCTCGGCGGCTCGCGGTACGCCGGCAACGAGATCTGGTGGAACGGCGGTGCCGACACCGGAAAGGTGGAGGGGCACGGCTTCTACGGGTCGTACCTGACGACCACGAGCACGTATCTCAAGAACCAGTCGAAGTCCGGCGAGTTCAGCGCCGCCCAGTACGGCGTCTTCTCGAGCAACTGGAGCGGCGGCACCTGGGACCAGATCTACGCCTCCAACTTCAACGACTCCGGCTTCTACATCGGCGCCTGCAAGCAGATCTGCAATCAGACGCTCAACCACGGCTGGTCGGAGTACAACGCGCTCGGCTACTCCGGGACCAACTCCGGTGGGCGGCTGCTCGTCGAGAACTCGCAGTTCGACAGCAACGAGGACGGATTCAGCACCAACAGCCAGAACGCCGACGAGCCCGCCCCGCAGAACGGAGCCTGCCCGGCGGGGGTCAAGCCGCCGGTCAAGGGCGCGCCGACCTGCTGGGTCTTCTACCGCAACTACGTCCACGACAACAACAACCCCAACGTGCCGGCGGCGGGGTCTGCCGCGGCCGGTCCGGTCGGTACGGGCATGTCGGTGTCCGGCGGGCGCAGCGACACGATCATGGACAACCGCTTCGCCAACAACAACGCATGGGGGGTGATCCTCGTGCCGTACCTGGACAGCGGCAAGCCGTGCTTCGGCGGCACCTACGGCGGGGCGTTCGGCTCGACGAGCTGCCTGTGGGACGCCTTCGGCGACGCACTGATCGGCAACTCGTTCTCCCACAACGGCTCATACGGCCATCCCAGCAACGGCGACTTCGCTCAGGTCAACCTGCAGAACGACCCGGCGACCAACTGCTACGGCGGCAACCACGGAGCCGGCGGCCAGCCGGCCCAGCCGGCCACGGCGGCGGCGATGCAGACCACGCACCCCACGTGCGACGGCAAGCCCCAGGCGGCCGGCTCCAGCGACCCGCGGTTCCTCGGCGAGGTGCTGTGCGACTCTCAGACCGAGATCGTTCCGGGGACCCCGGCCAGTTGCCCCACGGGCCAGTACCCGCGGGTGACGCGGATCGTCATGCACCCGCTGCCCAGGCACCTGAGGACGATGCCCAACCCGTGCGTGGGCGTTCCGTCCAACCCGTGGTGCGGGCGGAGCGCCAAGAAGGCATGAGGTGGGCCCCGCGGCAGGTCGTGGCCGCCCCGCCGGAGTCCGGGGCGTCCCGCCGGGGTTCCGGGGCGCCCCGCCGGGGTTCTTGTGCGCCTGATCCGCGGGTGTCTTGGGGCCCAACTCGCCTATAGGCGTAGAAACTCCCCAAGACCTCGCCCGCGTACCCTTGCGGGCGTGGGTTGTCTGGTCGTCAAGCTTGGATCCAGCCTCGTCGCCGACGCGGGCGGCGAGGTGCGCGCCGACGTGCTGGAGCGCATCTGCGATGAGCTCGCCGAGCTGCACCGGGCCGGGCGGTCGCTGATCGTCGTCACCAGCGGGGCCATCGCCCGGGGGATGGGGGTGATGGCGCTGCCGATGCGCCCGCGGGCGATCGAGGAGCTGCAGGCGGCCAGCGCGGTGGGCCAGGGCAAGCTGTATCAGGTCTACGACGAGCTGCTGGCGAATCGAGGGGTCCCGACCGCGCAGGTGCTGTTGACGTTCTTCGACATGAGCGCCCGCACGCACTACCTCAACGCCCGTCAGACGCTGCGCAAGCTGCTGGACTGGCGGGTGGTGCCGGTCATCAACGAGAACGACACGACGACGACCGACGAGATCTCGTTCGGCAACAACGACTTCCTGGCCGCCCAGGTGGCGATCCTCCTCGGCGCCGAGCGGCTGGTGCTCCTCACTGACGCCGAGGGCGTGTTCACCGCGGATCCGCATATTGACCCGTCGGCGCGGCTCGTGGACGAGGTCGTGGACTTCAGCGTGCTCGAGCCGCTCCAGATCGGCCAGACGGCCTCGCCGATCGGCTCCGGCGGCATGCGCTCGAAGGTGGTGGCGGCGGAGATGGCCACCGCCGCCGGCATCCCGACGGTCATCGCCGGCGGGCTGCTGTCCGGGGCGGTCACCCGCGCGGCGCAGGGCGCGGCCGTGGGCACGTCCTTTCCGGCACGCGAGGGCCGGTACTCGAGCTTCAAGCTATGGCTGAAATACGCAAAGCCCGTCCGGGGCCGCGTGACCGTGGACGCGGGTGCCGCCCGCGCCCTGCGCGAGGGCGGCACGAGTCTGCTGCCGGTCGGCGTGGTCGACGTCACGGGCACGTTCGATGCCGGCGACGCGGTCGAGATCGCCCACGACGAATCGACCGTCGGCAAGGGGATCAGCAACTACTCGGCGGTGGAGCTGCGCCAGGTGCGCGGACTGAAGTCCGGTGCGGTGCGCGAGGTGCTGCCCCGGGCCAGCGACGAGGCCATCCACCGCGACTATTTCGTCCTCGCCTGACCCGGGTCGGGGTTCGTTTCCGGCGTGGATCCACGCTCTGGGTAACCTGTAGGCCACCATGGCGAGCACCGCCGTCTCGATCGCCGACATCTGCCAGACCGCCCGCCGGGCGTCCCGGGCGCTGGCGACACTCGGTTCCTCGGTCAAGGACGAGGCGCTGGAGGCGATCGCCGACGCCCTGATCGAGAGCACGGAGCAGATTCTCGAGGCCAACGCCCGCGACCTCGAGGCCGGCGAGGCCAATGGGTTGTCGGACGCCCTGCTGGACCGCCTCGCGCTGGACGAGAGTCGCGTGGCAGCAATGGCCGCCGGGGTGCGCAAGATCGCCTCCCTCCCGGATCCCGTCGGCGAGGTGATCGATGGCTCCACGCTGCCCAACGGCCTGCAGCTGCGACGTGTCCGCGTGCCGCTCGGCGTCATCGCCGTCGTCTACGAGGGCCGCCCCAACGTGACGATCGACGCTGCGGCGCTGTGCCTCAAATCCGGCAACTCCGTCGTTCTCCGCGGCTCGAGCTCGGCTGCCCATTCGAACGCCGTCCTCGCCGCGGTGGCCTCCGACGCGGCGGTCGCGGCCGGCCTGCCGGCGGGCGCGATGTCGCTGGTCGCCGGCAGGGGCCGGCAGGAGCTCGCCGAGCTCGCCACCCAGACCGGCGTGGTCGATCTCATCATCCCACGCGGCGGCGAGGGCCTGAAGGCGGCGCTCAAGGGTGTGGCCACGGTCCCGGTCATCTACGCCGCCAGTGGCAACAACCACGTCTACGTCGACGACGGCGCCGACCTCGACGCGGCGCTCCGGATCGTCCTCAACGCCAAGCTTCAGCGACCCGGGACGTGCAACGCCGCCGAGAAGCTGCTCGTCCACGCCGGCGTCGCCGACCGCTTCCTGCCGGATGTCCTCGGCGCCCTGTCGGACGCCGGGGTCACGCTGCACGGCGACCCGCGCGCCCGCCGGGCGGCGCCGGGTGTGGCCATCGACGCCGCGACCGACGAGGACTGGGACACGGAGTACCTGGCGCTGGAGATGGCGGTCGGCGTCGTCGACTCGGTGGCGGATGCGATCGTCCACATCAACGCTCACGGCAGCGGGCATTCAGAGGCGATTCTCACGCTCAGCACAGCCGCGGCCCGCGCGTTCGGACTCGGCGTCGACGCCGCGTGCGTATACGTCAATGCCTCCACCCGGTTCACCGATGGCGGCGAGTTCGGCATGGGTGCGGAGATCGGCAACTCGACGCAGAAGCTGCACGCTCGCGGGCCGATCGGCCTCCGGGAGCTGTGCACGTTCAAGTACCTCATCGAGGGTGCCGGCCACGTCCGGTCCTGAGCCGGCTCCGAGTCTGAAGTGCGCATCGGGATCCTGGGGGGGACCTTCAATCCACCGCATCTTGCCCACCTCGTGTGCGCACAGGAGGCCCACCGGGAGCTGGGACTGGACCAGGTCATGCTCATCCCGGCGGGGATCCCCCCGCACAAGCCCGTCGATGCCGAGCCCGGTCCTGAGCATCGGCTGGAGCTGTGCCGGGTCGCCATCGAAGACGATGATCGTTTCGTCGTCAGCGACCTGGAGCTGCGTCGCGACGGCCCGTCCTACACGGTCGATACCCTGAAGGTGCTGAAATCGGAATCGCCGAACAATGAGCTCGTCCTGATTCTTGGGGGTGACATCGCCGCCGGTCTTCCGCAGTGGCGGGAGCCGGAACGAGTTCTGGAGCTGGCGACGGTTGCGATCGCCAAACGGCGAGGCACGGCGCGGGCGGCGGTGCAGAAGGCGCTTGATCAGCTCAACGGCGGCGACCGGGCCACCTTCTTTCAGATGCCGTCCATCGGAATCTCGTCGACGATGGTGCGTCGGCGGGTCAGAGCGGGCCAGCCGATCCGCTACTTCGTGCCGGACGGCGTGATGCAGTACATCGAGACACACGGCCTATACCGCACCCCAGGAGGAACATGACGCAGACCAAGCTCACGCCCCGCACCGCTGACTCCTCCGAGGCCGAGGCCACGCTCTCGCCTGAGCAGATGGTGAGGGCGATCGCCGAGCTCGCCGCGGATCGAAAGGCGGTCGACATCGTCGCGCCGGACCTGCGCGGGATGATCGGGTATGCCGACTACTTCCTCATCTGCAGCGGCCGGACCGACCGCCAGACCCGGGCCATCCACGACGCCATCCACGCCGGGATGAAGGCGACGTACGGCCTGCTCCCCCGGCGCGTCGAGGGTCTGAGCGAGGCTCGCTGGATCCTGATGGACTACCTCGACGTGGTCGTCCACATCTTCACCCCGGAGACCCGGGAGTACTACCGCCTCGAGCAGCTGTGGGGCGAGGCGCCCCCTCTGCCGCTTGACTGAACGTCAATCGGAGGACCGGACGCCGGGGCGTCCGACGTGGCCGAACATCGCCTGAGGGCGTCCGGACGTGGCCGAGCATCCCCTGAGGGTGTCCGGACGAGGCCAAACATCTTGTGAGGACGCGGGCCGGCGGGCGCGCCGCCGTGGCACCGGATTGTGGCATGCACGATGCGCCAAATCGGGATCCCGGTGGCTGATCTGGCGCAAACGCGGGGCCGACCCTGCAGTCTGTGCCAAATTTCGCTGCCGGTTTCCGATCTGGCACGATATGCACGCCGGAATCCGGTGCAACGGGCCGCGTGGCGCGCGCCACCGGGGCGGTCATCAGCTTCGGCGCTCGCCGTTGCACTGGCGCGGCGCTACAGGGCGGTCATCAGCTTCGGCGCTCGCCGTTGCACTGGCCCGGCGCTACAGGGCGGTCATCAGCTTCGGCGCAACTTCCTTCTTGCGGCTCATGACCCCGGGGAGCTCGATCGTGCCGTCGGAATGGTCGGTGCCGAAGCTGCGGGCCACCGCGGCCGCGTCGCCTGCGACCAGCATCTCGGTTCCCTTGTCAAGCACGTCGGTGACCATCAGCGCGTAGAGCACGAGCTCCCGTTCCTCGCGTTCGTGGCGCAGTGCGTCGAGCAGCTCCTCCCGGCGCTCCAGGAGCGAGTCGCCGACGACCTCGACCTGCGCGATGCAGATCTGCTGGCCGCCGCGGACCTGGTAGCGCTTGGCGTCCCGGGTGACGATCTCCTCGGCGCTGAGGCCGGATACGTCGGAGGTCTCCTGGAACATCTCGCGTCCCAGCTGTCCGGCGTTCACCGCCAGCACTCGCTCGAGGTACTCGACGACCGCATGGTCGCGCTCGGTGGTCGTCGCCGAGTTGAGGATCACGGTGTCGGACAGGACGGCTCCCAGCAGCATGTGCGCCGTCGGCCGGCTCGGCTCCATGCCGGCCTGGCGGAAGCGCTCCACCACCAGGGTCGCCGTCGATCCCACCGGGTCGAACGTCGCCGTCACCGGCACCCGAGTCTCGATCGAGCCGATGTGGTGGTGGTCGAGGATCTCCACGATCTCGGCCTCGCCGATGCCGACCGCGCTCTGGGCCTGCTCGGCATGATCGACGAGGATCACCCGCCGGCGCAGCGGCGCCACCAGGTCCGCCCGGGTGACCAGCCCCACCGGGCGGTTGTCGCCGTCGACGGCCACGGCGGCGCCGTAGTGGCTCTCCTTGACCTGCTCGGACATGTCGGCGACGAGGAAATCGGTGTTGACGGCCAGCGGGTCCTTCTCCATCAGCGCGCTGCAGGGCGCGGCCAGGGTGATCATCCGGCCGGACACGTAGCTGTCCAGCGGGGACACGACGATCGCCGTCCCGCGCTCGCGGGCGGCGGCGAGGGCCCGCTCCGAGGCCGGCGCGCTGTTGGACAGCACCATGAGCGCCGCACCCAGCTCGATCACGCGTAGCTGGGCGTCCGGGCGGTTGCCGACCACGACGACGTCGCCCTCCGAGATCCCGCTCGCGCTCGCCGGGTCCATGGCGTAGACCCAGACGCGACCGGAGAGCTGGCGTTCCTCACCGGTGATCAGCTCGCCCTCCAGGACCGAGACGAGCGCGCTGAGGTACGTCGGAGCCTCCTCCAGCGTCGAGGTCCGCTGTGAGTCGCGGACATACCGGCGGGCCAGCGCCCGCTCGGTCAGCACGCCGGTCAGGGCTCCGGTCTGGTCCACGATCGGCACCAGCTCCAGATCGGCCTTCGCCATGGCCCGGCCGGCCTCACGCACCGGCTCGTCCTGACGACTGATCGGAAACCGCGCCTGCATCACGTCGGCGGCGCGCAGCATCACGTGGGGCAGGTGCCATGGCGAGGACGCTCCGCTGCGCTTCAACAGCCAGCGCGTCTGCGCGTTGCAGTCGCCGAGGCGAACCGGGATGTAGCGGTTGTTGGGATCGAGCCGCCCCTTCAGCTCGGCATAGCCCATGGCCGAGGCGATCGAGTCGGTGTCCGGGTTGCGATGGCCGGTGACGTAGATGGGGCGCACCCAGCGATTATGGCCGGGCGATCGGAGACTTGGCAGCCCGGCGTCGTCGCGGTAGCGTCCGCCCCTGAGATCCGGGGGCGGCGGGCGGTCCAGCCGCACGCGCTCACCACACGAGGAGAAGCATGCCGACGGCACCCACCATTCTGCCCACCCAGATCAGCGAGGGACGGGCTCCCGGGCTGCGGTACCGGCTCGAGGGCGAGCTCGTGCCCGTGCTCCACATGGCGCTCGACGGGCAGATCCCGGTCTACTTCGAGCACCACGTCCTGCTGTGGAAGTACCCGCAGATGCAGATCGGCCTGCATCCGCTCCGCAAAGGGCTCAAGCGGCGCGTCTTCGGCGGCATGCCCCTGCTGCTGCTCGAGGCCCAGTCCGCCGGCGAGATCGCGTTCAGCCGCGACGCGCCCGGGCACATCGCGGCGCTGCACCTCGCCTCCGGCGACGGCATCGTCGTCCGTGAGCACCAGTTCCTGGCGGCCACCGGCAACGTCCAGTACGACTACAGCCGGATCAAGGGGTTCGCCAACATGCTCTACGGCGGCGGCTTCTTCGTCGACGAGTTCTTCGCCGCCGATCAGGAGGGCGTCGTCTGGGTGCACGGCTACGGAAACGTGTTCGAGAAGCAGCTGGAGCCCGGGGAGACGATCGACATCGAGCCGGGCGGCTGGGTCTACCGCGACCACTCGGTCTCCATGACCCAGGAGGTCTACGGCTTCAAGACCGGCCTGCTGGGCGGGGGCGCCGGCAACCTCGTGTTCAACCGGTTCACTGGCCCCGGCCGGGTCGGCCTGCAGAGCGCCTACTTCCACCCGACCGTCCAGGAGGGCGCGGGCGGCAACGCTCAGCGCCGCGACTCGCCGATCGGCGGCATCATCGGCGGCCTGCTCGACAACTAGTGGTCGCCGGCACGGTGAGCTTTGAACCGCGCCACCTCGAGGCACACCCGCTGCCGCCGGGGATCCAGGGCGCCCTGGGTCTGGCCGGGTATCAGCTGCTGATCGACGTCGGCGGCGTCGGCGCCGGCCGGCTGGGCCCCCAGGCGTTCCTCCTGATCGCTCCAGACGCAGATCCGAGTCTGCCGGAGGCGGGAACCCAGATCGCGCTGCACCACCGTCGCCTGAAGGCCGACCGCGAGCTGGCGGCGTTCACGCAGCTCGCGGCCCAGCTGGGATACCTGCGCCTGTCCGGTTACCGGCTGGCGCCGGAGCGTGTCGGCCTGCGCAGCCGCGTGGCGGTGGTGGATCCCGCCACCGGTGCCATCGCCGTCGTGATTCCGGACAAGCACCCCGGCGGGCTGCTCTCCCGGGGTGGCGGCACCGGCGCGGCGCGTCTGCTGGAGACGGTGCGAGCGCTGCCGCCCGCCGGGGCGCCGCCGGATCTGCGCAACCCGGAGCTGCTGCGCCAGGTGCTGCTCGCCCTGGCGCTGCGCGACGAGTCGGTCGGCGGCGCCGAGGCCGCGGAGCTGGCCGACAGCGCGCTCGAGCTGACCCGGGGGGACGCCCAGCTTGATCCGCCGGCCGCGCTTCAGCAGGCGAGGGAGCGCTCGAAATAGCGGCGGGCCGCGCCGCCCGGGAGCTGTCGCCCGGGGAGGCACCGCCCGGCTGCGATCCGAGCCGAGCCCGGTCTCAACGCGGAAACCGCCCGGTGAGGGACGGTGGGTGAGTGGAGCTAGTGGGGCTCGAACCCACGACCTCTGCCATGCCATGGCAGCGCTCTCCCAGCTGAGCTATAGCCCCGCGAGGCCAGCCCCGGAGGTTAGTACAAACGCACGCAAAGTAATCTCCGGCCCAGGACATGGCCGACCGTCGTTACAACCCCGCTGAGATCGAGCCGCGCTGGCAGTCGCTCTGGGAGCGCGAGCACACGTGGCAGGTCTCCAACGACGCGCCCCCCGGCGCCGACAAGTCCTACGTGCTGGAGATGCTGCCGTATCCCAGCGGTGAGCCCCACGTCGGCCACCTCAAGAACTACGCGCTGGGCGACGCCATCGCCCATTTCCACCGGCGCGCCGGCCGGCGGGTGCTGCATCCGATGGGCTACGACGCATTCGGCCTGCCGGCGGAGAACAACGCGATCAAGACCGGCGTTCACCCGCGCGCGGCGACCGACAAGTCGATCGCCGCGTACCGCCACTGGTTTCACCGCTGGGGAATCTCGATCGACTGGTCGCGGGAGATCGCCACGCACCAGCCGAGCTACTACCGCTGGACGCAATGGATCTTCCTGAAGCTCTTGGAGCGCGGGCTGGCCTACCGCAAGGAGGCGGCGGTCAAGTGGTGCCCGTTCGACCAGACCGTGCTCGCCAACGAGCAGGTCATCGACGGACGGTGTGAGCGCTGCGGGAATCTCGTGGAGCTGCGTCAGTTGGAGCAGTGGTTCTTCCGCATCACCGACTACGCCCAGCGGCTGCTCGACGACCTGGACACGATCAACTGGCCGGAGCACGTCAAGGCGATGCAGCGCAACTGGATCGGCCGCAGCGAAGGCGCCGAGGTCGCGTTCCGCTCCGAGGAGGTGGGCATCGACTACGCCGTGTTCACCACGCGGCCGGACACGCTGTTCGGCGCCACGTTCTTCGTGATGGCCCCGGAGCACCCGGACGTGTTCAAGCTGGCGGCGGGGACCGAGCACGAGGCCGCGGTCCACGAGTACGTCAACCGGGCGCTGACCGAGTCGGCCGAGGTCCGCGGTGACGCCGACAAGCCGAAGACCGGTGTTCCGCTCGGCCGCACCGTCACCAACCCGGTCAACGGCGAGCAGCTCCCCATGTATGTCGCCGACTACGTGTTGATGGAGTACGGGACCGGAGCCGTCATGGGCGTGCCCGCGCACGACCAGCGCGACTACGAGTTCGCGACCGCATTGCGCCTGCCGATCCGGCCGGTGGTGGCGCCGGCCGGCGGCGACGAGCCGGACATCTCCGAGGAGGCGTTCACCGCCCACACCGACGACGAGCGGCTGATCAACTCCGGCGAGTTCACCGGGATGGACGCGCTCGCCGGCCGTGAGGAAATCGTCGCCTGGCTCGAGCGCCAGGGCGTCGGCCACGCGTCGGTCAACTTCCGCCTGCGCGACTGGCTGATCTCGCGCCAGCGCTACTGGGGCTGCCCCATCCCGGTCATCTACTGCCCGCACGACGGCCTCGTCCCGGTGCCGGAGGAGGACCTGCCGGTTGCGCTGCCGGAGATCGAGGACTACCAGCCGCGCGGGCGCTCGCCGCTGGCTGCGGCCGAGGACTGGGTGCGCACCACGTGCCCGCGGTGCGGGCGAGAGGCCCGGCGTGAGACCGACACCATGGACACCTTCGTCGACTCCAGCTGGTACTACCTGCGCTACTGCGACCCCCACAACGACACTGCGCCCTGGGATCGGCGCGTCGTCGACTACTGGATGCCGGTCGACACGTACATCGGTGGCGTCGAGCACGCGATTCTGCATCTCATGTACTCGCGCTTCTTGGTCAAGGCGCTCGCCGACATGGATCTGCTCGGGTTCCAGGAGCCGTTCAGGACCCTGTTCACGCAGGGGATGATCCTCGGCCCGGACGGCAACAAGATGTCCAGCTCCAAGGGGAACGTGGTGGCGCCGAGCGAGATCGTGGAGCGCTTCGGTGCTGACGCCGCCCGCTGCTATGTCCTGTTCATGGGACCGCTTGATCAGGATGCCGCCTGGTCGGACACCGGCGTCGAGGGGGTCTATCGGTTCCTGGCGCGCCTGTGGCGGCTCGGCGACGCGCTGGCCGGGCAGGCGGAGGCGGGGGAGGTCAGGCAACCCGTCGACCCGGTGGGCGATGCGCTCGTGGTGGTGCGCAAGGCCAACTGGGCAATCGACAAGGTCACCTCGGACGTGCGCGGCCGCTTCGCGTTCAACACGGCGATTGCCGCCGTCATGGAGCTTGTCAACGAGATCTACCGTCATCCGGAGGCCGAGCTGTCGGCTCGCCGGTTCGCGGTCGTCACCGCCGCGTCGCTGGTGTTCCCGTTCGCTCCGCATCTCGCCGCCGAGGTCTACGACATGCTGACCGGCACCCGGGTGTGGGAGGAGCCGTGGCCGGACGCCGATGAGGACATGCTCCAGGCCGACACGTTCGAGCTGGTGTGCCAGGTCAACGGACGCGTGCGGGACAGGGTGACGGCGGCAACCGGCGCCTCGCGGGAGGAGCTCGAGCAGCTGTGCCTGGCGACCCAGGGCGTCCGGGCGCACATCGATGGCAGCGAGATCGCCAAGGTCGTCGTCGTCCCCAACAAGCTGGTCAACGTCGTCGTCAGGTAGACCCGTGGCCGCCCCGCTGTACATCGCGGTGGTGGGGGCCTCGCAGCCGTCGCCGTCCCAGGAGCGCGCCGCCGAAGAGGCGGGACGCCTGCTCGGCGAGGCCGGGGCAATCGTCATCACCGGCGGCCGGGGCGGAGTCATGGCCGCGGCGAGCCGGGGCGCGGCGCAGACGGGCGCGATCGTCGTCGGCCTCCTGCCGGGAACCCGTCGCCACGACGCCAACGAATGGGTGTCGGTGGCGCTCGCGACCGGGCTGGGGGAGCTGCGCAACGGCCTCGTCGTCCGCGCCGCCGACGCGGTCGTCGCCGTCGGCGGCGCCTACGGGACGCTGTCGGAGATCGCGCTCGCATTGGGCGCCGGCACGCCCGTGGTGGCGGTCGACAGCTGGCCGATCGACGGGGCGGAGGCGGTGGACTCGCCGGGGGCCGCGGTCGCCCGGGCGCTGGAGCTGGCGGCGGGGCGCCGCTGAGCGCCGTCCCGGCCCGCGCGTAGACTGGCTTGCCGTGCCGCCGACGTTCAAACCCGCCTACCTCATCCATGGCGACGACCACGGCCGCATCGCGGAGCGACGGGCGCGCCTGCGCTCGCTGGCGGAGTCACGGAGCGGGGCCGAGGGGCTGGAGCTGCTGGAGGGTGACGAGGCCACGCCGGAGCGGGTCGCGCTCGCCCTGGACTCGATGACGCTCGCCCTGGGGCGGAGGTTCGTGATCGTCGAGGGCGCCGAGCGGTGGAAGGACCGGGACCTCGACCCGCTGATCGCGGCGATGGCCGCCATCGCTCCGGAGACCACGGTGGCGTTCTTTGCCCGGGAGGACAGCCGCAACCGGGCCCCGGAGAAGCTGCACGCGGCGGTGCGCGAGGCCGGCGGCGACATCAGCCCGGAGACGAGCGTCAAGCCCTGGGAGCTGCCGAAGTGGGTCATGGCGCGGGCGGCCGAGCTGGGGATCGAGCTCGAGCCGGACGCGGCCCGCGCGCTGATCCGCCACGTCGGCGAGCGCCAGCAGCGTCTCCTGCGCGAGCTGGAGAAGCTGGCCCTGGGCGCGCCTGAGGACACCGGCTCCCGCCAGGCGCTCGACGCCGAGCAGGTGGAGGAGCTGACGGCGTCGTCGGCCGAGCGCCGGGCCTGGACCGTCGCCGACGCCCTCGTCGCCGGCGACGCTCGGACCGCGGTCGCGGCCTACCTCCAGCTGCGCGAGCAGGGAGAGCGGCTGCCCGGCCTGCTGTACTGGATCTCCCAGCGGGTTCGGACGGCCCACGAGGTGGCGGTGGCCCTCGACACGGGCGAGGCCCCGGCCCAGGTCAAGCGCCGGCTCAGGATGCCCTCCCGCGCCGCCGACCGGCTGATTGCCGACGCGCGGCGAGCCGGATCCGACCGCCTGGCGGCGGCCACGTGCGAGATTGCCGATCTGGAGCTCGCCTCCCGCGGGGGCGCTGCCGGTGGGGCCGGCGAGGACACGGCGGCACTGATCGCGCTGGGGCGGATCGCCGCCTGACCCGCTCCCCCCGCGGTGTCAGTGCGAGGCGCTCGAGATCAGGAGCACGACCACGATGATCACCGCGGCCAGGACGATCACCGCGAGCGCGCGACCGATCCAGTAGGAGCGATGACGCAGCGCCGGATTGACGGGCCGCGACCGCGGTGCCGGGGGGATCGGCGCGGGGGAGGGGTCCGGCTGCGAGACGACACGTGACGCGACCTCAGGGGGCGCCGCACGCTGGGCGGCTTCCGGGCGCGGCGCCGACTCGCCGGATGGCCGGACCGGAGCGCCGGGCTCGCCGGCCGCCTGGTGTGCCTCGGTGAGCTGCTCACGCAGCCGGCCCGTCTGGGTGCGCTCCTGCTCGAGGGCTTCGCGCGCGGACTCAAGCGCCCCGACGCGTTCGTGCAGAGCGGTCTTGATCTCGCCGGCCGCCTGCGCCGCGCGGTCGCGTTCGCGCGTCACCTGCTCCAGGCGCCGCTGGGCCTCGAGCAACTCGCGGCGAACACGCTCCAGCTCGGTGGCCGCCTCCGTGGCCTCGGCCCGGCCGGCGCGGGCCAATTCCAGCTCGGCCCGCAGCTGCCCCAGCTCGATCCGCAGCTGGCGGCCGGCGCCCCGCTCTGTCTCCAGCGCCCGCTCGGCGGCGCTGCGGCGCTCGCGCTCCCGGTCGAGCGCCTCCTCGGCGGCGATCGCCCGCGCCTTCAGACGCTCGACGTCCGGGCCTCCGCCACCGGCGGCCCGGCGGCGGCGCTCCGGTGTGGACTTGCCCCGCGGCGCGCTGGCGCCGGCGGCCGCCTCGCGCCGAGACCCGGCCGTCGCCGGCGCCTCACTGTCTCCCGCGAGCGCCACCGTGATGTCCGGCGCGACCGAGAGCTCGATCTCGGACGCCTGCTCCGGCTCGATGTCGACGGCGAACGCCGCCGTCCAGATCTCCCCGTCGCGCGCCGCCCACGGCTTGTGGTCGAGGTCGGCCAGCGCGCGGACCGCCTGACCGTCCCCGGCGCGCGTCAGCGTCAGCGTGGGGCGTACGAACCGCCGGCCGCGCACACCGTGCCAGCGGCCGCTGACCTCCAGGCGCCCGGGTCCGGAGACCGCGATGCGCTCCACCTCAAAGCTGATGCGATCTGGCCGAGGGGTCAGGAGCGGGGGGTTTCAGAGCCGCCCGCGGGCTAGGCGCCGCGACGCAGGCGCGCCGCGCGAGACTTCTTGCGCGCGCCGTTGTTGCGGTGCAGGGCTCCGCGCTTGACGGCCTTGTCGATCGTCTTGACGAGCACGCGGTGCTCGGACTCGGCGACCTCATCGGCGCCGTCGGCGACCGCCCGCTCCAGTCGGCGAAAGTATGTTCTGATCGTCGAGGTGTAGCGACGGTTCTCGAGCCGCTCACGCTCCGCGCGCAGGATTCGCTTCTTCTGTGAATGTATGTTGGCCATGACGAAGGGGCCGCTCGCTGCCGCGGCGACGGCGCGTACTATAGCGCGCTCGTGTCCATCGAGAGCCCAGGATTGGGTCCCGGCCCACCCACCGCGACCCTCTCTCCGCCGTCGGGGCCGCCACCGCGGTCAGCCCTTCGCCGCATCGCCATCAGCACCGCGATCTTCGCACTGGCGACGGCGCTGTCGCGGGTCGCCGGCCTGGGGCGCGAGGTCGTCCAGGCCGGCTACTTCGGCACCAACGTCAACGCGGACGCCTTCACGGTCGCCTCGCAGATCCCCAACCTCGTCTCGAACCTGTTCTCGATGGCCGCGCTGTCGGCGGCGTTCGTGCCCGTGTTCACCGAGCTGCTGCAGGTCGGCCGCCGGCGTGAGGCGTACCGGCTCGCGTCAACGCTCTTCTGGCTGATCCTGATCGTCCTGACCGCGCTGACGCTCGTCTGGATGGCGGCGGCGGGATTGATCATGCCCTTGTTCGCCGGGACCCTGCACCCGTCCGCCGTGGCTCTCGCCGCGGGGCTGTCGCGGGTGCTCTTCCCGGTCGTGCTGTTGCTCAGCCTCACCGGCCTGTTCGTGGGGATCCTGCAGTCGTACGACCACTTCGGCGTGGCCGCCGTCGCGCCGGCCGTGTGGAACGTCGTGATCGTCATCGGACTGGTGGCGCTGCATCCGCACTTCGGGATCTACGGCTATGCGATCGCGTGGCTGCTGGCGACCGTCGTGCAGTTCGTGATGATCGCGTTCGCGTTGCGGAGCATCGACTTCCGGCCCACGTTCGCGATCGACTGGAAGGACCCGCGCGTGCGGGAGGTGATGATCCTGTTCGTGCCCGTCACCGTGTCGATCGGGATCATCAACATCGACAGCTTCCTGAACGCGACGCTGGGGACGCTCGTCTCACAGCACGCGTCGATCGCGATCAACGATGCGTTCCGGCTGTACATGCTCCCGCAGGGGATCTTCAGCGTCGCGGTGACGACGGTCCTGTTCCCCACCCTGACGCGGATGGCGATCCGCGCTGACGTCGCCGGGATGCGCCGGACGATCGGCAACGGCGTCCGCCAGATCAATCTGCTGCTGATCCCGTCGGCGGCGCTGATGGCGGTGCTGGCGACTCCGATCACGCGGCTGGTCTTCCAACGCGGACACTTCACGAGCGGCTCGACCGCACTTGTCTCAACCGCCCTCCTGTGGTTCGCCTTCAGCCTGCCGTTCTCCGGTGTCAACCTCCTCTTCACGCGGACGTTCTTCGCGCTCAGGCGGCCGTGGATCCCGACCAAGCTGGCGGCGATGAACGTCGCGCTGGACATCGTCGTCTCGCTCGCGCTCTACAAGTCGCTCCACATCGCCGGCCTGATCATCGGCACGCTCGTGGCCAACATGTTCATGGCCTGGCTGCAGGCCCGCCGCCTGCGGATCGGCTTCAACGGCCGCCTGGAGAGCCCTCAGACGCTGATGATCACCATCCGCATCCTCGTCGCCACCGCAATCACGACGGCCGTCGGCTACCTGATCTGGGACGGGCTGGACCGCCTGCTCGGTCTCTCGCTGGTCGCTCAGATCCTGTCGGTGGGGATCGCGCTGCTGGCGGCCGCGGCGGTGTACGCCCGGCTGGTGCTGCTCATGCGCATCCCGGAGGCTCGCCAGATCGAGGCGCTCCTGCGCAGCCGGCTTCCCGGCCGATAGGCTGCGTTGCGGGGATGGCCTCCGTGGGCGAGATCTACCGCCGGCATTGCACCAGCGCGCGCCGGGAGCGAGCGCTGCTGAGCGCCGTCGGCTTCACGACGGCGTTCGCCACGGCAAGGGTGATCACCCACTCGATCCGCGCCGGCATCGGCCCGTTTCACAACGTCAGCCGGGGCGGGACGCACATCCACCACTCGACGTTCGGCATCTTCGGCCTGCTCGGCATCGGCTATCTGTGGACCTACCGGGTCGGTGTCGGCGACACGATGCCGGAGTGGGAGTCGCGGGTCACGGCCACGCTGTACGGGATCGCGTCGGCGCTCACTCTGGACGAGTTCGCGCTGTGGCTCGACCTCCACGACGACTACTGGGACAAGCAGGGGCGCAAGTCGATCGATGCGGTGGCCATCTTCGGCGGGCTGCTGACGATCGGCGTCGCCGGCCGGGACATCATCAACGAGTTGGGCATGTTCCCGAAGTCGATCAGCCGGCTCGTCGAGCGCGACCAGCGGCGCCGCGCGTCGCTGCCGTCCGGGCAGTAGCTCCGCCGACCGCAGCCGGGCGTCGCTTCTACCCTCTATGTACGTATGGCTGATCAGGCCAACATCCGCAACTTCTCGATCATCGCCCATATCGACCATGGCAAGTCGACGCTGGCCGATCGCATCCTCGAGCTGACCCACACGGTCGACCCGCGGTCGATGCGCGCGCAGGTCCTCGACTCCATGGACCTCGAGCGCGAGCGGGGGATCACCATCAAGGCCCAGGCGGTCCGCGTCTTCTACGAGTCGCCGCGGGACGGGCAGACCTACCAGCTGCAGCTGATCGACACCCCGGGGCACGTCGACTTCACCTACGAGGTCTCGCGGTCGCTGGCGGCGTGCGAGGGCGCGCTGCTGGTCGTCGACGCCTCGCAGGGGGTCGAGGCCCAGACCGTGGCCAACACCTACCTGGCGGTCGAGTCCGGCCTGGAGCTGATCCCGTGCCTGAACAAGGTCGACCTGCCCGGCGCCGAGCCCGAGCGCGTCGCCGAAGAGGTCGCCGACCTGCTCGGCGAGCCGGCGGAGAGCGTGCGCCGGATCAGCGCCAAGACCGGCGAGGGCGTGACCGACGTTCTCGATGAGCTGATCGCCCGGGTCCCGCCGCCGGGCGGTGATCCAGACGCGCCGCCGCGGGCGCTGATCTTCGACTCGGAGTTCGATCAGTACCGCGGGGTGATCGCCTACATCCGGGTCGTCGACGGGACGTTCACCAAGGGCGAGGCGATCCGCGCCATGCAGGCCGGCACCGAGGCCGAGATCGACGACATCGGCTTCTTCACGCCGCAGATGACGCCGGCGAAGGCTCTGCACGCCGGCGAGGTCGGCTACCTCATCACCGGGATCAAGGACGTGAGCGCGCTCCGGGTCGGCGACACGCTGACCACGAAGCGCGATGCGGCCACCGAGCCGCTGCCCGGCTACCGCGAGGTCAAGCCGATGGTCTTCTGCGGCCTGTTCCCCATCGAGTCCGACGACTACCCGGACCTGCGCGACGCGCTGGAGAAGCTGACCCTCAACGACGCGGCGCTGAGCTGGGAGCCGGAGACGTCCGAGGCGCTGGGCTTCGGCTTTCGCTGTGGCTTCCTGGGGCTGCTGCACATGGACATCGTCCGCGAGCGTCTCGAGCGCGAGTACGACCTCGAGCTGCTGACGACGATGCCGAGCGTCGAATACGAGGTGACGCTCACCGACGGCACCGTCCTCCCCGTTCACAGCCCCAACGACATGCCGGATCCCGCGCGCGTGGCCTCCGTCCGCGAGCCGTTCATCCGCGCGTCGATCCTCAGCCCCAAGGAGTTCGTCGGCCAGATCATGGAGCTCTGTCAGGAGCGCCGGGGTGAGCACGCCGGGATGCATTACCTGTCTGCGGAGCGGGTGCAGCTCACGTACGACCTGCCGCTGGCCGAGATCGTGCTCGACTTCTTCGACCAGCTCAAGTCCCGCACCCGCGGGTATGCCTCGCTGGACTACGAGCTGAT
>DASZMK010000008.1:0-9269 GCA_035551855.1 Solirubrobacteraceae bacterium | reverse complement strand
TGCGGCGAGCTCTCCTTGGAGCGTGGACAGCCATTGCTCGAGCTCCGGCGCGTCGGCCTCGGGCAGTGCGGGGTACCGGACCTCGTAGCCGCGCTCGACGAGGTGCGCTGCGAGCAGGAACTGCCAGTGCTCAGGCGGCCGGTGGTTCTCGATCCCGTGGAGAATCAGGAAGCTCGCAGTCACGCTCGATCCCGTCTCGATCACCTGCCGGCGCAACAGACCGGGCAACCATCGCGATCGTCTGCTCGGACCCTGACCCGTGGTCCCCGTATCACGGTTGGACGTCGGGCTCCAGCAGGCGGGTGAGCAGCCGGACGAACCTGGTGCGATCGGCGGCCGATAGCGGAGCGAGCAGCTCGTCCTGAACGTCAGCCAGGATCTGCTCCAGCCTCCGGAGTTGCCGAGTCCCGGCCGGTGTGATCGTGATGATGTTGCGACGTCGGTCATCGGGATCGGGGGAGCGCTGGATGAACCCGCGGCCGGCGAGCTCGTTGAGGGCCGCGACGACGTCGCTGCGGTCGATGCCGGTGCGGCGGCCCAGAGCGGCCTGGCTGGCCGGGCCGAACTCCTCCAGCGCGGCGAGCAGCCGGTGGTGGTAGCCGCGGGCATCCGCGGCGGCGAACCCCTCGCCCAGCAGCCGGTGGGAGTACGCGGAGGCCCGGCCGATCAGCCAACTCGGCATCTCCAGGATCCGCGAGAACGGCATCGCATTGGGGGTGGTGGGCGTCGGCGCCATCCAATTTAGTCTACCGATTAATTGGGACTCCCAACAAGATGATATAGTTGGCTCAGCCAACGTTGATATCGCCAACGACTCTCGAAGGAGAAGCCGTGTCCAGCACTCCACCATCGTTTCTCATGACACGACGAGGAAAGCTGACGCTTGCGTTGCTGTGCGCGGTCGCGTTTCTTGACTTCGTCGATGCGTCGATCACCAACGTCGCGCTTCCCTCGATCCGCCACGCTCTGCACTTCTCGGTGCAGGGCCTGCAGTGGGTCCCCAGCGGCTACCTGCTCACCTACGGCGGCTTCATGCTGCTCGGCGGCCGCGCCGCCGATCTGCTCGGCCGCCGCCGCGTGCTTGTCGCCGGCACGGCGCTGCTGGGCGTCTCCTCGTTGATCGGCGGCCTCGCCGGGAGCTCCGGCCTTCTCGTCGGCGCACGCCTTGCGCAAGGGATCGGCGCCGCGATGATGCTTCCCGCCGCGCTCTCGATCCTGACCACCAGCTTCACAGAAGGCCAGGACCGCCACACGGCGCTCGGAGTCTGGGGCAGCGTCGGCGGCCTCGCGTCCGCCGCCGGCGTGCTGTTCGGCGGGCTGCTGACGGAGGGACCCGGCTGGCGCTGGGTGATGTTCGTGAACCCCATCGCCGCGGCGCTCGTGCTTGGCGGGATCTACCGCTTGATCCCCGCCGAGCGGCGCCGCGCCCAACGTGCGAACTTCGACCTGCTCGGGGCCGTCCTGGCGACCGGCGGGATGCTGCTGCTCGTCTACACACTCGTGAAGGCACCCACCGTCGGCTGGGGCACGGCCCGTACGATCGGCGAGGTCACCGCCGCGCTCGCGCTGCTGGCGGCGTTCGTGATCAACGAGCTGCGCCACCGCAACCCGCTCGCGCCGCTGTCGATCTTTCGCATCAACGGCCTCGGGTTCTCCGACATCACCCAACTGATCGCGACGGCGGGCCTCTTCGCCATGTTCTTCTTCCTCACGCTCTACATGCAAAACGTGCTCGGCTACTCGCCGATCCAGACCGGCGCCGCCTATCTCCCGCTGTGCTTCGCGATCGCCATCAGCGCCGGCGTCTCCTCACAGCTGCTGTCCCGCGTCGGCACGCGGCCCGTGATCGTCGCGGGTGCGCTGATCGCCGCTAGCGGCATGTACTGGCTCTCACGCATCCCGGTCCACGGTTCCTACCTCACAGACCTGCTACCGGGAATGCTCGTTCTGTCGCTCGGCTTCGGCCCGGTCTTCGTCGGCGTCACCACCGCCGCCAACGCCGGCGTCCCAGCCGACAAAGCCGGGCTCGCCGCCTCCTTACTGAACGCCTCGCAGCAACTCGGCGGCGCGCTCGGACTGGCGATCTTCTCCGCCCTCGCCACCAGCCACACCCACCACCTCCTCGCAGCACACACGCCGCCCGCGGACGCTCTTACCGCGGGCTTCCAACGGGCGTTGCTGGTGGGCAGCATCTTCCTCCTCGCCGCCGCCATCATCGCCCTAAAAGCCACCAACACACGCGGCGAGGAGCCCCAACCTGGCCCCGACGCGCTCCCCGAACCCGCGCGTGTCTGACAACGCGGCCCCCAGCCACGGCGACCGCACCCAACGTAACCAACCCCAACGAAAGGACGCAAATGTCCACCACCCCCACCTTCGGCACCCCGGTCATCGGCCAGACCGAGAAGGCCCTCAACGCGATCCTGCACCGGCAGCTCGCCGGGACCGGCCTGACCGAACCCCGATGGGTGACCCTGACCCTGACCATCGCCTCCGGCGGAACCCTCGACCGTGACCAGCTCATCGGCCGGGTGGGCGGCGCCTTGAAGGTCAGCGACTCGGAAGCGCAGGCCCGTATCACCGAGCTGGCCGCTGCGCAACTACTGGAGGCCCCCGACGGCGACGGGTCGCCGGTGACGGTCACGGACGCCGGGCAGCAGCTGCACAGCCACATCCGCACCGCCGTCACCCAGATCACTGAGCGGCTGTGGGGCGACCTGCCGGCCGAGGACCTGGCCACCGCAGGCCGCGTCCTGAGCACCATCCTCGAACGGGCCGACGCAGAGCTAGCAGCGGCCTAGGCAAGCGAGCGCGCGTTGACCCCAGGCTTCAACGCGAGCTCAGTCCCATTGGACGGCGCCACGGGTCAGTACCGACCCCGGTTCTTTTGGCAGCCGAGCGCATGAACAGCGCTCGGCTGCCGACGACGGCCACAGGCAACATGAGAGCGAGGCGCCGACGCGGGCTATTCCTCTCCGACGTAAATACCGGAGTCGACGTTCGGCTCATCCTCGCGGGCGACCGCCCCCTCGCGGCCAACATCCGCGGCCGCGACGACGGCCAACCATCGCCATGGTGGCACGGGCTTCGAGGCTTCGGCGTGGGAGCCGGCGGGCCACGCGCTCGAACCACCCGAGGCGAAGCCGAGGCGCTGTGGCGCGGGCGGCGAGAAGACTTGGAGGATGTGCCAGGCGGCGGTCAGGATCCTGCCCGGCTACTCGATCCCCGACATCGCCTCCTGGAGCAGAACGACGACAGCTTAGAGTCAGTGGCGCAGGCGAGTGCACTACGCGTCTGACATCGTGCACCGATGTTAATCGCGCCACTGCATCCGGACCACCACCATGCCGCCATTCAGCTATGGCACGACGCGGGCTTGACGCGTCCGTGGAACGACCCGGCCCAGGATCTCCGCCGTGCTGTTGCCGGGGCCGCTTCGACGGTGCTCGCCGGACTCGAGGCGGAAACGCTGGTCGCCACGGCGATGGTGGGCCACGACGGCCACCGCGGGTGGATCTACTACCTCGCAGTGAGGGTTGATGCTCGCGGACTCGGGCATGGCCGAGCCATCATGCAAGCCTGCGAGGAGTGGCTTGCCGCACGCCACGTGCCCAAACTCAACGTCATGGTGCGCGACGACAACTCGACCGCCCTCGGCTTCTACACCTCGATCGGCTACACCCCCAACGATGTGGTCGTCCTGTCACGCCGCCTCGGCTGACCATCCACCACGACCTGCTGTAGAACCCTCTCCGGGGGTCCAGCCGGTCGGTTTGCGAGCCCCTAATGATCCCCATAGCGCCAGGTCAGAGGGCGGCGATAGCGGGTGCCCCCGTGCCGTGCAGCTCGACCAGAGAATCAGCCCGCGCAAGCTCGTCCACACACCCTGCCGCTCGAGCAGGCCGCCGATACGCATGCCTTAGGCGAGCGAGGCCATGCGCGCGGCAAGCTCGTGCTCGTCTTCGACTGACCGCTGTATCGCGCTCTCGTTGCAAGGCATTGGAGCCTGGCCGGCCGGCGCCGAACTTTGAGTCCTTGGACAGCAGTTCCTCAGCAGCAATAGATGACCAACCGCGCCTCCGGCGCGTTGGCACGCTGACGCCATGGGTCTCCGGCGAGCGGGTCGCGAGGCTTCCGACAACGGGGCTGATGGCCAGCGAGCCGCCGCGGGTCCGGGTCCGCCTGTCCGCGGCCGGAAGCGGTCCGAGTAGATCGTCCTGTACCTTGTCAAGCGCTCAGTCCTCATACGTCGCAGTTGCCAATTACCCGCGTTGGTGAGGGTCACCATGTTTGCGTCTTGGTCATCCGGGTCCGGCGTCCGCTCGACGAACCCTGCTCGGCCAGTTCGGTGATCGCCGCCACCACGTCGCTGCGGTCCATGCTGTACCGGCGACCAAGCTCGGCCTGACGGGCGACCCCGCACTCGTCCCGCGCCCAGGATCCGGGAGGGGTACCCACGCGCGCCCGCCTCGCCGAAGCCGTCAGACGCCAACCGGTGGGCGTGCACTGCCACCTGGCTGAGCAGCCAACTCGGCTTCGCGGTCAGGCGTGCAAGGGTCTCCTCCACGAACAGCCACCGTACCTCGTTGGCGCAGCCAACAAACTCGGTATAGTTGGCGGCGCCAACGTTATGGACGTCAACGAAAGAGGATGTCATGCCCACTGGTACTCTGATCGCCGACCGTATCGAAATCGCCGACCTGTTCACCCGCCTCGCGCGCCTGCTCGACGAGAAGCGGTGGGAGGATGCCGACACCGTCTTCGCCGACGATGTGGCGGTGCAATCGCCGCGCGGGGGCGAACTCCGCGGCATCGACAAGGTCGTCGGCTTTATGCGACAGGCTGAGGTCGAGGGGGAGCACACCCAGCACACGACCACTGATCTGCTGGTGGACGTTGACGGCGACCAGGCGGCTGCCTCGGCGAACTCGCTGGCGTACTTCTACCGCGACGGCCAAGCACCCCACCTGACGAGCGGCCTGCGACTGACCTGCACCGCAGTACGGACGCCGGCGGGCTGGAGAATCCGCGAGTATCGGGTCATGCCCGCCTGGATGCACGAGAATTGATCTCTCTCCGGGAAGCTGTGGACACCACCGGAATGTGGCACGCACCAGGTTCCGAATCGATTCCGGCCCATCCGCTGCGGCAGTGAGACCGCCGCGGTCCGCTCAGCTCAAACCAAGGACCGCGTGTCCGTCGCGCCAACGCGCGCTCGAACGATTCCGCCACGGAGTGGCGCGCCGCTGTCCCCTGCAGTTGGCGAATACCGGGTGGCGAACCAGGGTGGGCGAAAGCCCTGCTCTACTGTCGACGCCGTACTTCTGCAATCGCGGAATGGAGCAACGACCGGCGACCGGCAGTCTCCCCGAGCCGCTTGTTGGGTTGCACGTCGGAACGGCGGAGACCAGGGCGGATGGTCCGCGCGGCCGAGCTGCGTCACCCCACTGTGTAGGAGAGCATCACCGAACCGTTGCCCAGCCGGCGTTCGTCGGTGAGCCGCAGGTCGAGCGAGGATGTGTCCACGTCCTCCAAGAGGCGCTGCCCGGCGCCGACCACGACCGGCATGTACCAGAGGTGGAGTTCGTCCACGAGATGCTCTCGCAGCAGCAGATCGTCCAGACGGCTGGTGCCGTACTTGATGAGGTGCTTGCCGGGCTGCTGCTTTAGCTCGGCGATCGCACCGGCGACGTCGGGCCCGAGCAGGGTGGCGTTCCAGCTCGGGTCGCGCAGCGTGCGTGACGCCACGTGCTTGGGCATGGCGTTGATGCGGTCGATGTAGGGGTTGCCGACGAGGTGGGCCCAGTTGGCGGACAGCCGCTCGTAGGCCACGCGCCCCATGACGAAGGCGTCGTAGTCGTCCAGCTGCTCCATGGCGAGGGCGGCGGACTCCTCGTCGAAGCGCGCCCACCGCTCGGGTGACTCGATGACACCGTCGAGCGAGACGAGGGTCGATTCGATCAGCTTGCGCATCGCTCCTCCTCTCACTGGCCCAGCTTGGGGCGGGCCCATTCGGCCAGGCGCCGGATGGCGTCGTCGGCCTTGGGCGACCGGCCTGCCGCCATCTGGAAGGTGTGCTGCTGACCGGGGAACAGATCGAGGCGGACCTCGACGCGCGCCTGCTGCGCCCGCTCGGCGAAGGACCGGCTGTCGTCCACGAGCACCTCGTCACGCGACGCCTGGAGGTACAGCGGCGGCAGTCCGGCCAGGTCGGCGTGCAGCGGGCTGACCAGCGGATCCTGTGGGTTGCCGGTGTCGCCCAGGAACATGGCGGTCAGGCGCAGGCCGAACTCCCGGTTCAGCAGCATGTCCTTGCTGTCGTTGTCGTCGTAGGACGCGCCGGTGGCCTCGAAGTCGAACCACGGCGACAGCGGCATGCCCGCGGCTTGCAGCGGCAGCCCCTGCTCCCGCGCGAGCAGCATGGTCGTCACGACCAACCCACCGCCGGCGGAGTCGCCCGCGAAGACGATGTGGGATGCCTCGATCCCCTGGTCGAGCAGCCAACGGTACACCGAGAGCGCGTCGTTGACCGGCGCCGGGTGAGTGTGCTCGGGGGACCGGCGGTAGTCGGGCACCAGCGCCCGGGTGCCGATGGCCTTGGTCAAGTGCCCGAAGAGCTTGCGGTGGGTGTACATCGACCCAGTGGCGAAGCCGCCGCCGTGTAGCCCCAGCACCACCCGGTCCTCGGCGGCGCCCTTGGGCGCCAGCCACATGGCCGGCACGCCGCCGCCGTCGACCTCCAGGTAGTCGACGCCGCCGGGCTCGGTGGTGACCTGGGGCCATTCCTCGATGGTGGCGCGCCACTCGTCGAGCGGCAGCTCGCCGCCGTGCGCGGCGAACCTCGCGCCCCAGCGCTGGTAGAGGTCCTTTACGTAGTCAGTTCGTGTCTCTGACATCGTCGTTTCTCCTGTCTCGTCTCGAGGCTTTAGGAGGACGACGAACGGCGGCGCCCGGAACCGGACACGCCGTCGAAGAAAACTACGGAACGTCGAGCAGCTCGAGCCGCCGCTCGTAGGACACGCGCTCGGCCGAGCTGCGAGCGAAGGCGATTGCGCGTTCGTAGCTGTAGCGGGCCGCCCCGGGCTGCTCGGCGCGCCGCTCCAGGTCGGCCCGGGCCGCCCAGTAAAAGGGGTACATGGCCAGCTTACGGTCGCTGGCCAGGGCCATCAGCGCGCGGCGGCCCTTCTCGACGCCATCGCGCTCGGCCAGAGCCAGCGCCCGGTTCAGCGCCACGACCGGGCTGGGCGACTGCCGCGCGAGGAGGTCGTAGAGCACCACGATTCGGTCCCAGTCGGTCTCGCGGACCGACGGCGCGATCGCGTGCTCGCAGGCGATGCCGGCTTCGAGGTGCCAGCGTGACATGTGGTCGCCGGCGGCCGAGCGGGCCAGGTGCGCCAGACCGCGCTCGATGAGCCCCCGGTCCCAGCGGCTGCGGTCCTGGTCCTCGAGCGGTACGAACACACCCTGCCCATCCACACGAGTGGCGAGACGGGCCGTGCCGAAGCAGCACAGCCCGGCGAGGGCGTGCACGTCGGCGTGCGTGGTCGCGCTGACCTCCAGCAGCAGCTCCGTCAGGCGCAGCGCGTCAGTGCACAGGAACGGGCGCACCGGGTCCTGTGGGTCACTCCCGTGGTAGCCCTCGTTGAACAGGAGGTACAGGGCCTGCAGCACCGAGGTCCGCCGGAGCTCGACGTCAGGCAGGCGGTCTACGTCGGGGAGCACGCCGAGCTGGCGAAGCCGGGCGCGGCCACGGTGCAGCCGCCGGTCGATCGTCCCGGTGCCCACCAGGAAGGCCTGCCCGATCTCCTTGGCGGAGAGGCCGCACAGCCACCGCAGGATCAGCGTGACCTGCGTCTCGCGCGTCACGCCCGGGTCGCACACCGCGAACATCATCGCCAGCTGGTTGGCGCCATCGGCGGACGGTGCGAGCGCGGCCTCGATCGTGTCGGTCAGAGCCGCGGTCGTGGCCAGCTCCGGCAGGAGGGACCTGTGCCGCTGCTCGCGGCGGATGATGTCGATGGCGCGGTTATGGGCGGCCCGGATGATCCACGCCTTCGGGTCCCGTGGCGGGCCGAAGCGCCAGGCGTGCATGGCGCTCAGCAGGGCGTCGTGGACGACGTCCTCGGCCAGCGGGATGTTCGACGGGCCCACCACCCGGGCCAGGGCGCTGACCAGGTGCGCGTACTCCCGGCGGAACAGGTCCTCGACCAGCTCGGTCGACGACGTCGCGACGGGCTCGTCCACGGGGACGTCAGATCCGGTGGTCCTGGACCGGCCGCACCTCGACAGAGCCATCGAACTCGTAGGTCGGGCACGTGCGGGCGACCTCGATGGCGTCCTCCAGCGACGCAGCCTCAATGACCATGCTGCCCGTAACAAGGTCCTTCGACTCAGCGTAGGGGCCGTCGGTGACCACACGGTCGTGACCGCGGACCGTGGCACCCGGGTCGTCGAGCGGCGTGCCGGCATTACGGCGCCCCCGCCGGGCCAGTTCGTCCGACCACGTGTACCACTTGGCGACGTGGGCCTGGAGCTCCGAAGGCGACATGTCGTCCCGTGAGACCGCACCGCCGCGGAAGATGAGCATGAACTTGCGCCTGTGCGCCTGCTCCTGGCCCGCTGCACCTTTCAGTTCCTGCTCCACCGCCGCAGCGTACCGTTCGGGTGTGGCTGACTCCGGACACGTCGGCTGGCGCGAGGCGGCGGGCGTGGTCGGCGAGGAGCAGGCGCGTTCGTTGTTGCGGGTCGCGGCCCGCTTCCCGCTGGCGGCGGTCTTGAGACCGACGTCTGTCCGGACACCTCCGGCACCGACCCGAGGTCGCTCCACTAGCCAGCGCACACGAGTTCAGGGGCGGCCGGCGTGCGGCGCGGGTTGGTCCGGTGCCGCGAGCACCCGTCCGGTCAAGCCCGGTCCTTCGCTCATCGCCGCCTCCATTCCGCGCCATTCCGCCGCTGCGATGAACAGCGTCCGGCCGTCCTCGCCGCCGAGCACGCATGCGAAGCAACCGCGATCGACGGCGACTGTCGAGAGCACTTCGCCGCCCTCTCGTACGCGCACGCAGTGCTGCCCCGGCACGCTTGCGACCCAGACGGCGCCGTCTGCGTCGGCGCAAATGCCGTCGGGCGCTTGCTCGAGCTCAGCCCATACACGACGGCCGGACAGCGTCGCGTCGTCGCGGACCTCGAAGGCAACGAGCTGCTCGGCGCCCGAGTCGGCGACCACGAGCGTGCGGCCGTCGTCGACTAACGCCATGCCGTTGGGCCACTTC
>DASZMK010000007.1:0-21348 GCA_035551855.1 Solirubrobacteraceae bacterium | reverse complement strand
GGGGCTCGACGGCGCGCTGGCAAATCTCGCCCACACCTCCGCGGGCCCCGTGCTGCTCGGCGCCGTCGCCGCCGGGCTCATCGGCTTCGGCCTGTACTCCATCGCCGACGCGCGCTATCACCGGATCTGAGCCGCGGCCGGAGTGGCTCTCACCGGTCCCGTCGCTCTCACCGGTCCCGCGTCGCTGTCGCCGCTCCCGCGTCGCGCTCAGCGCTGTGCGGGAGCCGGGCGCGGACGTCCGGCACGCAGCCGGCGGTAGACGCCGAGTGTCTGGCGGGCGACCTCGGACCAGTCGAAGCGCAGCACGTGCTCTCGCGCCTCGGCGATGAGCTGGGCACGCGCGGCGTCGTCGTCCAGCACCCGCTCCAGGATCTCGCGCAGAGCCGCGGAGTCCCGCGACGGGAAGCGCAGTCCCACCGTCCCGTCGTCCGGGATGACCTCGCGCAGGCCGCCGGTGTCGGCGACGATGCACAGACAGCCTGACGCCATCGCTTCCAGGGCGACGATGCCGAACGGCTCGTAGATCGAGGGCACGATGCACAGATCGGCGACGCGGTAGAGCGAATGCAGCATGTCGTCGCCGGTCCAGCCCAGGAACACACCCTTGCGGTGCAGCCCCAGCCGCCATGCCTGGCGCCGCAGCTCGGCCTCGGCCGTCCCGGTTCCGGCGATGACGAACCGGACGTTGCCCATCGTCTTGATCACCGGGGCCAGCGCGTCGAGCGCCAGGTGAAATCCCTTCTCGTAGACGAGGCGGCCCACCAGCAGCACCAGCCGGTCGCCCGGTTTGGCGTAGAGGGCGCGCAGCGCGTCGAGATCCTCGGCCACCGGCTCCAGATCACGCGGGTCGATGCCGTTCTGCATGGCGGTGACCTTGGTGACCGGGACGCCGAAGACATCGGCAACGTGGCTGCGCATGTACCGCGAGCAGGTGATCACGCGGTCGGCGTCGGTGACCATGTCGCGCTCGGCCGCGTGGATGTATGACTGCGGGTAGTTCTGGACCCAGCCCTGATGGCGGCCGTACTCGGTGGCGTGCACCGTCGTGATCCACGGCCGCCCGCAGCGCCGGACGACCTGGCGCGCCGCCGACGCCACCAGCCAGTCGTGCGAGTGGATCACGTCGAAGCGATGCGCGTCGCCGAGCTCGCCCACCAGGTCGACCATCGCGCTGTTCATCGTCTCCACCCAGCGGACGAACGCCTTGACGTCGTGAGGAAAACGGTTCCCACCCGCCCAGCGAGCGCGGTGCACGACGACGCCGTGCCGTTCCTCGGTGCGCGGAAGATGGTCGCTGCCGCGCGTGAGCACGTGCACCTCGACGCCCTCGGCGACCAGGTGCTCGGACAGCTTGCGCACGTGGCGCCCCAGGCCTCCCTCAATCACCGGCGGGTACTCCCAGGAGAGCGTCAGCACGCGCATGGGCGCCGCGGACCCTAACGTGTCACGCCGGCCGCCGTCGGATCGACGTCACGCCCGCTCGAGTACGGCGATGCCGTACTCGCCGAGCACGCGGGCCAGGGCGATGCCGTCCTCGAGGTCGCGCTCGTCGCCGTAGAGCACGTCGCGCCAGCGGCCGGACACTCCGCGCAGCACGCCCGCCGGCACACCGGGACGCGTGCCCACCACCACCAGCACCTCGCCGCCGCGCACGTAGGCGACCGTTCCCTCGCCGGCGTCGACGGCCTCATACGCGCCGGTGAAGGCCTGCGGGCGGCGGATGCGCAGCCCGAGCAGGCGCGTGGTCAACCACAGCTTCCGGGTCTCGGCCTCCGGGGGCGCGCCTCCGGCCAGGCGCCCCAGCATCGTCTCGTTCCACTGCCAGTCGACGGGCCGGCGGTTGTCCGGATCCACGAGCGCGCGGACCGGCATCTCATCGCCCTGATAGATGTCCGGCACGCCGGGCGCGGTCAGCTTCAGCGCCACGCTGCCGAGCGCGACCCGGTCGCCGGCGAACTCGAGCTCGCGCACGAACTCCTCCAGCGACGAGCGAAACTCGCCGTGCTCGTACAGTTCCCGGCAGAATCGCCTGACCGCCTCCTCCCACTCGGCGTTCTGATCGACCCAGTTGGTATTGCGCTTGGCCTCGCGCAGCGCCTTCTCCATGTACTGCTCTATCCGCTCAGCCTCGATCGGCCAGGCGCCGGCGAGCGTCTGGAAGATGAAATAGCGCTCGAGGTCGTCCGGAGCTCCGCCGGAGCGCAGCGGCTCGGTCAGCGACAGCCAGTGGCGCACGGTCTGATCCCACAGCTCCGGCATCCAGGTGAGGGCAGTCATCCGAGCGCGCACGTCCGCGGACCGCTTGGTGTCGTGCGTCATCGTCGTGAGCATGGCCTCCGGGCGCCGCTCGGCCCGTTCGGTGTTGGCAGCGTGAAAGCGATCGGTGCCGATGCCGAACCGGGCCGGATCGCCGCCGACGTCACACAGCGCCAGCAGCCGTCCGTAGCGGTAGAAGGCGGTGTCCTCGACGCCCTTGGCGACCACCGGGGGCGTCGTCTGCTGAAAGCGGGTGACGAACGCCGGGTGCACCGGACGCTCCAGCAATAGGGCCTCGGCGAGCTCGCCGGGCATCTCCGTGGCGTGCACCGCCTCGCGGTCGGCATCGTCGACCTGCCCACGCTCCGGTTGCACGTACGTGCGGTAGATCGGAAAGGAGGCGACCGCCCGCGTGAGCATGTCCGGGTCGGTGGGCAGATCCCGCTGCGCGGCCGCGAGGCGCTCGATGTCCGGCGCGAAGGGTCCGCGGGCCTGCTCCAGCTTGGCCTCGGCGGCGATCTCGTGAAAGCCGCGCCGGTCGCGGGAGACCTCCTCCCACAGCGCCGTGAACGGTCGTTCGGCGCGTGGATCGACGAACAGGGCGCAGACGTCGTTGAGGAACTCATAGCCGACGGTGCCCGTGACCGGCCAGTCGCGCAGCTTCTCGTCCGGCTCCAGGATCTTCTCGATCCAGACGATGGGGACCCCACGGGAGCGAAGCCGCTCAAAGTACTCGGCCGGGTCGGCGAGGCCGTCCGGATGGTCGATGCGCAGCGCGTCGATGACGCCCTCCCGCACCAGCGACAGCACCAGCGCGTGCGTCTCCTCGAACACCTCAGGATCCTCCTGGCGCACGCCCGCCAGATCGTCGATGTCGAAGAACCGGCGGTGGCGACCGGTCGCCTCGTCGATGTCAAAGAACCGGCGGCGCAGCTCCGGGTCTGTCCAGTAGCGGTTGGCGTCGTCGATCGCCATGTGGTTGGGGACCAGGTCGAGCACGATCCCCAGCCCGGCGGCGTGGACGTCGGCGGCGAGAGCCCGGAAGCCGTGCTCGCCGCCCAGGTGGTCGGAGATCCGGGTCGGGTCGACGACGTCGTAGCCGTGCGCCGAACCGGGACGCGCCTGCAGCGACGGCGACAGGTACAGGTGGGAGATCCCCAGGTCGCGCAGGTACGGGATCCGCTGTCGCGCCGCGTCAAAGCCGAAGTCCGGCGTGAGCTGCAGGCGGTAGGTCGCGCGCCGGGGCGGCCGTGCCATCGCTCAGTCCACCTGCTTGAGGATCGTGATGGAGTGCGCGGTGACGTTGAGCAGCTCTCCCGGCCTGTAGGCGGCGCTGCCCGGCTCCGCCTGCGGACGGGTCGTGCACAGCTCCAGCGCCCAGCGCGTGGCCGGAATCCGGCGGGGCAGCTTGAACTGCCGGTCCTCGGCATGGGCGTTGAACAGCAGG
Source organism: Solirubrobacteraceae bacterium (assembly GCA_035551855.1). Classification (GTDB taxonomy): domain Bacteria; phylum Actinomycetota; class Thermoleophilia; order Solirubrobacterales; family Solirubrobacteraceae; genus Palsa-465. Next base: position 17,645 of record DASZMK010000007.1, on the reverse strand, counting down.
ATGAACGAGTCGTCCTGCACCGGCTCGCCATGGGGGCCGGGGGTGGGAATGGCGTCGCCGTTGAGGAACATGCCGAGCACCGCCTCGCCGTGCTCCCAGTCGCGGCCGGTCATCCGGCGTCCGTCGGTGCGAAACCACCACACGTCAGGCAGCTCGGACTCGTCGACCTCCTGGCCCCGCAGGAACGACTCACGGCGAAACGTGCAGTGCTCGCGGCGCAGCCGGATGAGGCGGCGGGTGAACTCGCGCAGCTGCTCGGCATCACCGTCCTCGTTCCAGTCATACCAGCTGACCTCGTTGTCCTGGCACCAGGCGTTGTTGTTCCCGCGCTGGGTGCGATTGATCTCGTCGCCCCCGAGCAGCATCGGCGTTCCCTGGGAGACGAACAGCGTGGTCAGGAAGTTGCGCTGTTGCCGAGCCCTCAGGGCGAGGACAGCAGCGTCCTCGGTCTCGCCCTCGACGCCGCAGTTCCACGAGCGGTTGTCGTCGGTGCCGTCCCGGTTGTCCTCGAGGTTGGCCTCGTTGTGCTTCTCGTTGTAGGTGACGAGATCGTGCAGCGTGAACCCGTCGTGGGCGGTGATGAAGTTGATGGAGGCAAACGGGTCCCGTCCGTCGGACTCATACAGGTCGGCCGAGCCGGCGAGGCGCTCGGCGAACTGACCGACGCTGGCCGACGCCCGCCAGAAGTCGCGCATCGTGTCCCGGTAGACGCCGTTCCATTCCGACCACAGCACGGGGAAGTTCCCCACCTGATAGCCGCCCGGACCGACGTCCCAGGGCTCGGCGATCAGCTTGACCTGCGAGACCACGGGGTCCTGATGGATCGTGTCGAAGAACGCCGACAGGCGGTCGACGTCGTAGAACTCGCGTGCCAGCGCCGAGGCCAGGTCGAAGCGGAAGCCGTCGACGTGGCACTCGGTCACGAAGTAGCGCAGCGAGTCCATGATCAGCCGCAGCACGGCCGGATGCACCGGGTTCAGCGAGTTGCCGGTGCCGGTGAAGTCCATGTAGTGGCGCGGGTCGTCGGGCATCAGGCGGTAGTAGGCGGCGTTGTCGGCGCCGCGGAAGGCGAGCATCGGGCCCAGGTGGTTGCCCTCGGCCGTGTGGTTGTAGACCACGTCCATGATCACCTCTATGCCCGCCTGGTGCAGCGCTTTCACCATTCCCTTGAACTCCCTGACCTGTTCGCCGCGGGTGCCGGTGGCGGCGTACCGGGCGGTCGGCGCCAGGTAGCCGATCGTGCTGTAGCCCCAGTAGTTGGTCAGGCCGCGGTCATACAGGAAGGACTCGTCGCAGATGTGGTGGACGGGCAGCAGCTCCACCGCGGTCACGCCGAGATCCTTGAGGTACTCGAGCGCGGGCTCCGACGCCAGTCCGGCATAGGTGCCGCGCAGGTCCTCACGGATGTCCGGGTGGGTCATCGTGAAGCCCTTGACGTGGGTCTCGTAGATGATCGTGTCCGCGAACGGCGTCTGCGGCCGACGATCCCCCTGCCAGTCGAAGCTGTCGTCGATCACCACCGACTTGGGCATCGCCGGGGCGTCATCCTCGTCGTCGGGTTCCAGGTCGGCGTCCTCGGCCCCCGGGTTGGGGACGTAGGGCAGGACGTTGATGTCCAGGGACCAGTCGACGGTGCCGTCGATCGCCTTGGCGTAGGGATCGATCAGCAGCTTGTTGGGATTGAAGCGGTGCCCGTCGGTCGGCGTGTACGGCCCATGGACCCGGTAGCCGTAGCGCTGCCCGGGACCCACTCCGCGCAGATAGCAGTGCCAGTTGTGCGCGCGGTGTCCGTGGACGTCGATGCGCGTCTCCTCGCCGTGCTCGTCGAACAGGCACAGCTGCACCCCCTCGGCGTGTTCGGAGAACAGCGAGAAGTTCGTCCCCTCGCCATCCCAGATCGCGCCCAGGGGGAAGGGACGGCCCGGCCACACCTCGGTCATGGCGCGGCCGCCCTCGCGCCCGTCAATCTGATCAGTGCTCCGGACATGGCGGGGAGTTCTACCGCTCCGGCCCGCAGGTCGGCGACGCCGCCCGCCGACAGCTCGAGCGATCCTCCGCGGCACGGGACGGTGGCCCGGCCGGATCCGAAGTTGCACACGAGCTCATACGGCGGCCGATGGACGATCAGCCAGCGCGCCAGCTCGTCGTACTCGATCGCCGCCGGCGTGCCCGGCGGCAGACGCCGGCGCGCCTCGATCAGCTGCCGGTACAGGCGGGCGAGTCCCTGGTCAGGCCGTCGCGTCAGCTTGGAGCGCTGGAACGTCGCCGGATCCTCCGGGTCCGGAAGCTCGCCGGCGAACCCGGAGAACGACGCGAACTCGTCGCGACGCCCCTCACGGGTGGCCTGGGCGATCCCCGGGTCGATGTGATCGGTGAAGAACTGAAACGGCGCGAGCTCGCCGTATTCCTCGCCCATGAACAGCTGGGGCACGAACGGCGACAGCAGGGTGCAGAAGGCGCCCAGCGCCCGCGCGGCCGCCGGCATGCGGTCGCCGTAGGCCCGGTTGCCGACCTGGTCGTGGTTCTGGGAGTAGACGACGAAGTGCTCCGGTGAGATGTCCTCGGCCGGCGCGCCGAAGCGGCGCCGGCGAAACACCGAGTAGCCGCCGTCCAGAACGTGAGGACGATGAAACGCCTTGGCGAGCTGCCCCAGCTCGCCGAAGTCAGCGTAGTAGCCGTCGCGTTCCTCGGTCATCACCGCGCGCAGCGCGTGGTGGAAATCGTCGGCCCACTCGGCATCGCAGCCCCACCCGCCGCCCTCGCGGTCACGCATCACGACCGGGTCGTTGAGGCCGGACTCGGCGATCACGTACGCCCGCGGATTGACCGCGTGGACGCGGCGGGCCACGGCGGCCACGATGTGCTCGACGCTCGCGTCGAAGATGGCGTGGATCGCGTCGAGCCGGAGCCCGTCGATCCCGAAGTCGCGGATCCAGCCCTCGGCGCTCTGGCAGACCCATTCGCGGACCGGATCGCAGTCGGCGTCGTCGTAGTTGATCGCCTTGCCCCACGGGGTCCGGTACTTGTCGGTGAAGTAGGGCCCGAACGCCTCCATCGCCGCCGCGCCGGAGGCGCCGAGGTGGTTGTAGACGACGTCGAGGATCACCGCCAGTCCGGCGTGATGCGCCGCCGCGATCAGGCGCCGGAGTGCCTCCGGCCCGCCGTATGAGGACTGTGCGGCGCTGAGGTACACCCCGTCGTAGCCCCAGCCGCGCGTGCCCGGGAACTCGGCGACGGGCATGAGCTCGATCGCGTTGACGCCGAGCTGCACCAGTTCATCCAGGTGCGGAACGGCGCCGTCGAACGTGCCGGCTTCGCTGAAGGTGCCGACGTGCAGCTCGTAGATCACCAGGTCGCCGAGCGCCGGCGCCACGAACTCGTCTCGGACCGAGCCGAGGGCGAGGAGGCGGGAGGGGCCGCGCAGGCCGTGCGGCTGCCAGCGCGAGCAGGGATCCGGAAGCCCGGCGTCGCCCGGCGCCACGATGTAGGCGTAGTCGCTGTTCGGCGGCGCGTCGGTCACCGTCTCGAACACCCCGTAGCCGGCGTCGGTCAGGCGCTCGCGGCGCCCGTCGACGATCACTGCGATGGTCGTCGCCCGTGGCGCCCAGACGCGGAACTCAGCCCGCCGGCCGTCGACCGGACGGGCTCCGAGGGGGCGCTCCCACGGGTAGGCGACCTCGAGCCCGGCCGGCTCAGTCATCCGGCACAAGCCAGACGGCCCCGAGCGGCGGAAGCGTCACCTGCGCCGAGAACGCCTGGTTGTGCCACGGAATCGGCTCCGGCTGCACGCCGCCGAGGTTGCCGACGTCGCTGCCGCCATAGAAGGAGGAGTCGGTGTTGAGCGCCTCGCGCCAGCGCCCGGAGCGGGGCAGACCCAGCCGGTAGCCCTCCCGCGGGACCGGCGACAGGTTGGCCGCGAACACGACCACCCGCTTCGAGTCCCGCGACCGGCGGGCGAAGGCGATCACGTTGTTGTCGGCGTCGTTGGGCTGGAGCCACCAGAACCCGGCCGGGTCGGAGTCCAGCTCGTACAGGGCCGGCTCTGAGCGGTACAGCCGGTTGAGATCGCGCACCAGCGCCTGGACGCCGGCGTGCTCCGGCTGTTCGAGCAGGTGCCAGTCCAGCGATCGCTCGTGGCTCCACTCCGAGTACTGGGCCAGCTCCGCGCCCATGAACAGCAGCTTCTTGCCGGGGTGAGCCCACATGTAGGCGTACAGCGCGCGCAGGTTGGCGAGCTTCTGCCAATGGTCGGAGCCGGCCATCTTCGAGTACAGCGAGCCCTTGCCGTGGACGACCTCGTCGTGGGACAGCGGCAGCACGAAGTTCTCCGAGAACGCGTACATCAGGCTGAACGTCAGCTCGTGATGGTGATACCGGCGATAGATCGGGTCCTGCTGGAAGTACCCCAGCGTGTCGTGCATCCAGCCCATGTTCCACTTGAAGCCGAATCCGAGCCCGCCGAGGTAGGTCGGCCGCGACACGCCCGGCCACGCCGTCGACTCCTCGGCGGCGGAGATGATCCCCGCCTCATGGCTGTAGAGGACCTCGTTGAGCTCCTTGAGGAAGGACACGGCATCGAGGTCCTCGCGGCCGCCGAACTGGTTGGGTACCCATTCGCCCTCGCGGCGCGAGTAGTCGAGGTACAGCATCGACGCGACAGCGTCGACCCGGATGCCGTCGACGTGGTATTCGCGCAGCCAGAACAGCGCATTTGAGATCAGGAAGTTGCGGACCTCGTAGCGCCCGTAGTTGAACACGAGCGTGCCCCAGTCCGGGTGCGCGCCGCGCCGCGGATCGGCGTGCTCGTACAGGGCGGTCCCGTCGAAGCGCGCCAGGCCGAACTCGTCGCGCGGGAAATGCGCGGGCACCCAGTCGAGGATGACGCCGATGCCGCGGGAGTGCATCCGGTCGATGAAGCCCCGCAGCTCATCCGGGGATCCGTAGCGGGGCGTGGGCGCGTAGTAGCCCGTCACCTGATAGCCCCAGGAACCGCTGAAGGGGTGTGCCATGACGGGCAGGAGCTCGACGTGGGTGAAGCCCATGTCGGTGGCGTACGCCGACAGCTCATCGGCGAGCTCGGTGTAGCTCAGCGGACGGTTGTCCTCCAGCGAGTTCAGCCGCCACGACCCCAGGTGCACCTCATAGATGGACACGGGCTCGCCGAGCGGCTGGCTCTCACGCCGCGACAGCAGGAACGCGGCGTCCTGCTCGCTCCAGGTGTAGTTGGGGGTGAAGACGACGGACGCCGTCTTCGGCGGGACCTCGGTCTCCTGCGCGTACGGATCGGCCTTGAGCAGGATCTCCCCCTCGCCGCTCAGGATCTCGTACTTGTACCGCTTTCCAGCGCCGATATCCGGGAGGAACAGCTCCCAGATGCCGGAGCCGAGTGAGCGCATCGCGTGCAGCCGGCCGTCCCAGGAGTTGAAGTCACCGACGACGCTGACCGCTCGCGCGGCCGGTGCCCACACGGCGAACGCCGTCCCGGTGACCCCCTGATGCTCGATGACATGGGAGCCGAGGCGGGCATAGAGCTCCTCGTGGCGGCCCTCGCCGATCAGGTGCAGATCGAGCTCGCCGAGCGTGGGCAGGAATGAGTACGGGTCCTCGATGGTGAACTTGCCGCCCGGGCCGTAATCCACCTTGAGCTTGTAGCGCAGTGGCAGCTTGGCGCCCGGAATCTCACCCTCGAAGATCCCGGCGGGGTGAATGCATTCGAGCTCGACGGACTTGCCCTTGGCCGGCTTGACCGTGACCGAGTCGGCGGACGGGCGGAAGGCGCGGACGACCACCCCGCCGTCGGCGGCGTGGGCTCCGAGGATGGCGTGGGGCTCAGGATGCTCGCGCCGGGCGATCGCGTCGAGCTCGGATTTGTTGACGGTGGTCATTGCGACTCCAGCAGTCGGGCGATGCCGGCCACCGGGATCGGCAGCCAGTCCGGTCGGTTGTCAAGCTCGTACTGGAGCTCGTAGATGGCCTTCTCGAGCTCGAAGATCGACAGCTGGTCCCAGATCGCGGCGTCGCCTCCGGGCATCAGCGCCGGCTCGATGGTGGAGAAGTAATGCTCGAGGAACGTCATCCGGGCTCGCTCCTCGAAGTCCGCGGGCGCCGGGGTGCCGCGCATGATCGCCGTGGCCGAGGTGGCGTAGGCGAACGACCGCAGCATCCCGGCCACGTCGCGCAGCGGGGAGCGCTTCTGCCGGCGCTCGTACAGCGGGCGGGCCGGCTCGCCCTCAAAATCGATGATGACCCAATCCCCGCCCGCCCGGCCGGGGTCCGACACATGCAGGGTCTGGCCGAGGTGGTAGTCGCCGTGCGTGCGAATCATCCGGCCGCCGACGCCGGTCTGGGCGCGGAGCGAGATCTGCTCGCGCACGTCCTGGCCGCGGCCGGCGATGGGTGCGACGCGCTCGTCATCCGGCAACCGGATGAAGATGCGCTCGATGTCCTCGTCGATGGTCGCCGTCAGCAGCGACAGCGATTCGGCGCTCGGCTCCTCCGGGATGAACGCCGCGTCCGAGGCGTCGGAGGCGAGGCAGTTGTGTAGCCGCGCGGTGATGGCGCCGAGGCTCCCCAGCTCGGCGAGGAACCCCTCCGGGTCGGAGGCGATCTGGTCCAGCGCCAGCTCCCAGCCGCCGACGGCGTCCGGGAAGAAGCGCTGGGCGATGCCGAGCGTGGTGGAGAACGACCGGCCGTCGTAGTCGTACCAGCCCTGGAGCGGCGCGATGTTGGGGAACTCGTGCTCGGTCAGGTACTGGAGCAGCTCGAGCTCCGGGTTGATGCCGGGCTCCAGCCGGCGGAACACCTTGAGCACGGTCGCGTCGCCGAACACGATCGACGAGTTGGACTGCTCAACCCCCATCGGCCGCGCCGGCGCCTCGAGCGGGAGCGGACCAGAGGTTTCGGTGCGATGGAAGCTGAACGCGCCGTCCTCGGTTTCGAGGTTCAGTTCACCGTCGAGCTGGCGGAGCAGGTCCCGGACGAGCTCAGGGTCGGCGACGGCGTCGACCGCCACCCAGTCCGGCGCCGACGCCACCGCCGGGCGGTTCCCCACCTGGGCGGGCGCCAGCAGGGTGAGCGGCAGCTGATAGAGCTCATGGTTGCCGGAGGCGAATCGCGCCTGGACGAGCGCCAGCAGCAGGGGCGGGGTCTCGGCCAGCGCGACGCATTCGTCGATCTCCAGGCCGGTCACGTGCCGCGACTTCGACGCATACCACCGCTGCTGCTCCAGCCACTCGGCCACGCGGTCGAGATCAAGCTGCTCGAGCTGGGGCGGCGCCGTGTTCTGCGTCCGGTCGGTCATCCGATGGCCTCCTCGCCCTCCTGCACCAGCTGGAACCAGTAGAAGCCGCGCGGCGCCAGGGTCAGGAGATACGACAGGTCGCCGATGCGGGGAAAGCGGCTGCGACCGAACAGCTCCACCGGATACCGGCCGGCGTGGGCGCTGAGATCGAGCTCGACCGCCTGGGCCGACCGGGCCAGGTTGTGGACGCACAGCACCAGGTCGTCCTCCCAGCGGCGCAGGACGGCGAAGATGCGCAGGTTGGACGTCTCGATCGGCTCATACGTGCCGAAGCCGAACACCGGGTGCTCCTTCCGCAGCGCCACGAAGCGGTGCACCCAGCGCAGTAGCGAGGTCGGCGTGCGCAACTGCGCCTCGACGTTGACGGCCTGGAAGCCGAACACCGGGTCCATCAGCGGCGGCGCGTAGAGCTGGGCGAAGTCGGCCCGGCTGAAGCCGCCGTTGCGGTCGCCGGTCCATTGCATCGGCGTGCGGACGCCGTCCCGGTCGCCGAGAAAGATGTTGTCCCCCATTGCGATCTCATCACCGTAGTAGAGAACCGGGGAGCCCGGGAGCGAGAACAGGATGGCGGTCATCAGCTGGATCTCGTCGCGGCCGTTGTCCAGCAGCGGCGCGAGGCGGCGGCGGATGCCGAGGTTGAGCTTCATCCGCGGATCCTTGGCGTACTCGGCGTACATGTAGTCGCGCTCGTCGTCGGTGACCATCTCCAGCGTCAGCTCGTCGTGGTTGCGCAGGAACAGGCCCCACTGGCAGCTCTCCGGGATGGCCGGGGTGCGCTCGAGGATCTCGTAGATGGGTGCCGCCTCCTCCCGTCGGACGGCCATGAACATGCGCGGCATGACGGGAAAGTGGAAGCACATCTGGCATTCGTCGCCGTCGCCGAAGTACTCGACGACGTCGGACGGCCACTGGTTGGCCTCGGCGAGGAGGACCCGGTCCGGGTAGTTCTGCTCGATCTCCTTGCGGACCCGCTTCAGGTAGGCGTGCGACTCTGACAGGTTCTCGCAGTTGGTGCCCTCGCGTTCGTACAGGTACGGGACCGCGTCGAGGCGGAAGCCGTCCAGTCCGATGTCGAGCCAGAAGCGCAGGACGTCGAGCATCGCGTCCTGGACCTCGGGGTTGTCATAGTTGAGGTCCGGCTGGTGGGAGAAGAAGCGATGCCAGTAATAGGCCTCGGCGAGCGGGTCATACGTCCAGTTGGAGACCTCGGTGTCAGTGAAGATGATCCGGGCGTCCTTGTAGCGGTCATCGGTGTCCGACCACACGTACCAGTCGCGCTTGGGCGAGTGTGGACCGGCGCGTGACTCCTGAAACCACGGGTGGTCGATCGACGTGTGGTTCATGACGAGGTCGGCGATCACCCGGATGCGCCGAGCGTGGGAGGCCTCGATCAGCTCCCGGACATCGTCGACGGTGCCGTAGTCCGGATGCACCTTGGTGAAGTCCGAGATGTCATAGCCGCCGTCGCGCAGCGGAGACTCGTAGAACGGCAGCAGCCAGATGCAGTCGATGCCCAGCCATTGGAGGTAGTCGAGCTTCTCGGTCAGGCCCCGGAAGTCACCGATCCCGTCGCCGTTGGCGTCGTAGAACCCGCGGACGTGGATCTCGTAGAACACGGCGCGCTTGAACCACAGGGGCTCGGCCTCGAACCACTGGTGTGTCTGTGCGGGAGCCCCGTCCGCGTCCGGATCCGCGCGCGACTCCCGCGCCAGCAGGTGAGTCAACGTGGGTGGTCCGACACTCATCGATGTCTCAGGGTAGGCGGGGGCACGCTCACCGGCGCGTCAGCGTAGGTCGTCTGCCGCTCATCGCTCCACCCTGAGCACGTGCGCCTGGCGGTAGCCCGGCGCCAGCCCCACGAAGTTGTGGCCGATGCGCCACTGGTAGCGCTCATCGGAGAGCAGGTCATGGACCGTGAAGGTCGGCGGGAGGCCAAGGCTCGCCGGAACCACCGCCGCACCCTGCTGGCCGGTGTTGGGATCGAGGTTGACGACGCAGATGATCGTCTCGCCGTGAGAGTGCTTGGCATAGGCGATCAACGCGTCGTTGGCGGTGTCGAGGAAGGTGATGTTCGAGAGCTCCTGCAGCGACGGGGACGACCGGCGGATCTCGTTGATCCGGGCGATCATCGGCAGCAGGGGCCCGTCGAGCGAGCGCTGCTTGATCTCGTACTTCTCGGAGTGCAGATATTCCTCGGAGCCCTCGCGCACCGCCTCGTTCTCAAAGCTCTCGTACCCGGAGTAGATGCCGTAACTGGGGCTGAGCGTCGCCGCCAGCACCAGCCGGCTCTCAAACGCCGGCGGGCCGCCGTGCTGGAGGTGCTCGTGCAGGATGTCCGGCGTGTTGGCGAAAAAGTTGGGACGGAAGTACTCCTGCTCGCCGGAGTAGGCGAGCTCGGAGACGTACTCGACGATCTCCCAGCGCCCGTTCTTCCACGTGAAGTACGTGTAGGACTGGCTGAAGCCGAGCTTGCCGAGGTGGCGCATGACCGCCCGCTTGGTGAACGCCTCGGCGAGGAAGATCACGTCCGGGTCGCGAGCGTGGACCTCGTCGATCAGCCACGCCCAGAAGGCGAACGGCTTGGTGTGCGGGTTGTCGACGCGGAACACCTTCACGCCGAGGTCGACCCACTTGAGCATGACGCCGAGCAGCGCGTCCCAGAGCGAGCGCCAGTCCGGGGAGTCCCAGTTGACGTTGTAGATGTCCTGGTAGCGCTTGGGCGGGTTCTCGGCGTACTTCAGCGTGCCGTCCGGCCGGCGGTGAAACCACTCCGGGTGCTCGGTCAGCCAGGGATGGTCGGCCGAGGCCTGGATGGCGAAGTCCAGCGCGATGTCCATGTCCAGCGCGGCGGCCGCGGCCGTCAGATCGCGCAGATCGTCCTCGGTGCCCAGGTCGCGGTGAATGGCGTCATGGCCGCCGGCCTCGTCGCCGATCGCCCACGGAGATCCGGGATCGCCGGGAGCGGCGACCAGGACGTTGTTGCGGCCCTTGCGGTTCGTCAGGCCGATCGGGTGGATCGGCGGCAGGTAGATCACGTCGAAGCCCAGCTCGGCCAGGCGGGGCAGCTGCCCCTGCACCCCCCGCAGGCCGCCCCAGGACCGCGGAAACATCTCATACCACGCGCCGAAGCGCGCCCGCAGGCGCTCGACCTCGATCGTCAGCGGATGATCCAGGCAGACGGCGTCATGGCGCTCCTGCTCGTGTTCCACGGCCTCCGCCAGCTCCTCGCCGAGCGCGACGTCGTACTTCGCGGTCTCCGGGACGGTGGGGTCGGCCAGCTGGTCACAGGCGTATTCGATGAGCCGGCGCGTCTCGTCGGACGACGCCCGCCCGGCGGCCGCCCGCAGGTGCAGAAGCCCCTCCGACAGCTCCCCCGCCAGGTCGTGCTGGCCGGCGTTGACCTTGCGCTGCAGCTCGTCGCGCCACGTACCGAAGACGTCGGTCCACGCCTCGATCGTGTACTGCCAGCGACCGGGCCGGTCGACGCTGAACTGCGCCGCCCACCGCACGCCTCCGAGGTGGGCGTCGATCCGCCGCAGACCCACCTCCTGCCAGCGCTCGTCCTCCGGGGCGCGGTAGCGCACCGCCGCGCGGATCAGCTCGTGCCCGTCGCGGAAGACGTCGACCGACACGTCGATCCGGTCGCCGACGCACCGCTTGGCCGGGTACCGACCGCCGTCGACGCTGGGCATCGCGTACTGGATGACGATCCGCCGCGGCGGCCGCCGCGGGGCCTCGCCGCCGCCGGCCGCTGCGGGTACCGGCTCCGTGCTCGCTTGCTTGTCCGAGGCGTGGACGCTCATCTCCGGGAAGGTATCCGGCAGACGGCTTCGGGTAAACACCACGGCGTGAACGAGCGCCCAACACCGGCGGGGCCGGCGCGGACCAGCGGGGTGCAACTGCATATCACCTCGCTTCCCGGTGGCCGGCTGGGGCGCGAGGCCTACCGGTTCGTCGATTGGCTCGCTGACGCCGGGCAGTCCTGGTGGCAGGTGCTGCCGCTGGGGCCGCCGGACCGCTACGGCTCTCCGTACAAGGCGAGCTCGGCGTTCGCCGCCTGGAACGGGCTCCTGGCCGAGCCGGCCGCCCCGGTGTCGCGAGCCGAGGTGGGCGAGTTCCGGGAGCGGCAGGCGTTCTGGATCGGCGACTGGGAGCGGTTCGCCGGGCGGGGTGCGGTCGAGGACCAGGTCCGCTTCGACCGGGAGTGGGGCGCGCTGCGGGCATACGGGGCCGAGCGCGGCGTCCGCATCATGGGCGACGTCGCGATCTACGTCTCGCCGGGCGGCAGCGACCACCGATTTCATCCAGAGCTCTTCCAATCCGGTCTCGTGGCCGGCGCGCCGCCGGATGCCTACGCCAAGACCGGGCAGCTGTGGGGCAACCCGCTGTACGACTGGCCGGCCCTCCGCCGCCGGCGGTACCGCTGGTGGGTGGAGCGCGTCCGCCGGACGCTGGAGCTGTTCGACCTGGCGCGGATCGACCACTTTCGCGGCTTCGTCGCCTACTGGGCGGTGCCGAAGGGAGCCCGGACGGCGATCAACGGCTCGTGGAAGCGCGGCCCGGGGATCGCCCTGTTCCGGGCGCTGGAGCGGGAACTGGCGCCCGCCGGCTCCTCGCTCCCCCTCCCCCTCGTCGCCGAGGATCTCGGCGTCATCACGCCGGCCGTCGAGCGCCTGCGCGACGAGCTCGGCCTGCCCGGCATGCTCGTCATCCAGTTCGGCATGGACCCCGACGAGCCCTCCAGCCCGCACCGCCCGGAAAACCACCTCCCCAACCGGATCGTCTACACCAGCACCCATGACCAGGACACCATCCGGGGCTGGCTCGAGTCCCTCCCGCCCGCTCAGCGCGCCTTCGTCGACTCCGAGGTCGCCCGCCGCGGCTTCGCCGACCCCCGCCGTCCCTGCTGGGGCCTCATCCGCCTCGCCTTCTCCTCACCCGCGCACACCGCCATGGTCCAGGCCCAGGACGTGCTCGGCCTCGGCAGCGATGCGCGCATGAACCAGCCCGGCAACGCCCGCGGCAGCTGGCAGTGGCAGATGAAGCGCGGCGCCCTGACGCCGGCGCTGGCCCGGCGGCTGCGCGAGGTGACCGAGGAAGCGGGGCGGCTGGCCGGCGGGTAGGTGGCCGGTCTCCGGCGTGGCTGGTCGGCTGCGCGGTTGGTCCGTCTTGGTCGCCTGGTCGTCTGCGTGGTCCCCCTGGTCGTCTGCTTGGCTGGTCCGCCACGGTCGCCTGGTCGCCTGTCGCCCGCCCGATCGCGTCGCCGCCCGCCTTGTCGCCCGCGGCCATGCACCGTGCGCTCGCCTGTCGCCCGCCCGATCGCGTCGCCCGCCCGATCGCGTCGCCCGCGGCCATGCACCGTGCGCAAAATCCGGACGCGCTCCGGAGATTTGGCGCAATCTTGGGGCTGAGCGTGCGCGTGGTGCCAAATCGTCTGGGGCGTGCGTGATTTGGCGCGGTGTGCACGCTGAAAACGGTGCAGCGGCGGGGATCAGGGGCCGTGCGCGGGATCGGGGGCCGGGGCGGGATCGGGGGCCGCGGCGGCATCGGGCGGCCGGGGCGGGACGGGCCGTGGGGAGGGCGGAAACGCCCGGGCCGCGGCCGCCGCACGTCAGTTGCGCTCGGCCGCCTGCTGCGCCAGGTAGCGCCGGAGGCGGTACAGGTCGATAGCCGCGCGGGCTCGCGCCTTGAGGTCGCGGTAGATGTAGGTCGAGTCGCCCCGCAGGCGGGTCCAGCGCGTTGTGCGGTACTGGATCATGCTCGCCGGCGTTGCGCGAGGCGCCAGCCCGTCGGCCGTGAGCACGGCGAGTGCCCGCTCGGCGATCGAGATCTGGCCGAATGCCGTCGGATGGACGCGGTCCACCATGACGTGGTTGCGGGCGCCGAACGAGCTCAGGTCGACGACCAGCGCCCCCAGCCGGTCGGCCGTGTTCCGCACGATCCGGTTGAGGTCGCGGACCTTCGCGCCGGCGGGAGGGCGTCCCAGCGCCAGCGGGGCGGTCGCGGTCAGGACCCGGTCACACCGTCCGGCCACGTACCGCAGCGCGGTGTCGAAGTCCGCGGCGAACGCGTCCGCATCCCAGTCGATGGAGCGGACGTCGTTGACGCCGATGTACAGGCAGCCGACGTGGTAGCGCCCGGCGAGATTCGCGGTCCGGCGCTCGAAGGTCGGGATCTGCTGGGCGACGACGTCGGCCACGGTCGCGCCGTCGACGGCGAAGCCCGTGTAGGGCATCCCCAGCGCCCGCGCCATCCACAGCGCCCACGACTGGAGCGCCACCCCCCACTGGAGCTCCCCACCCGCATTGGTGATGGAGTCGCCAAAGGCGAGCACGCCGAGCCGGCATGCGGTCGCCGGCTCTGAACCACCTCCGCCAGTCACGCCGGGTGACAGTACCCGCCCCGGCCTCCGGCCCCGCACCGGCGCGAACGCAACCGCTCAGTGTGACGGCGTCGTGCTCAACGTCCCGGTGACCGCGCCGCTGCCGGGCGGGAGCGTCAGCGCCGCGACGAGCACGAGGGTCGAGCCGTGGCCATCTGAGACGGTCGCCTGGATGGTGGTGCCGTTCAGGCCCGTGATGTGCCCCTGGTACTGGTCCGGGTTGGCCATGGAGCCGGCCGAGACGCGGCTCGACGTCATCTGGACGCCTCCGCCGGCAGACGGCTGCCCGCGGAGACGGATGTGGACGTCGTGGAGCTGACCGCTGCCGGTGGTCAGGGTGATGTCGACGAGCGCCGATCCGCCCGGCTGCTGCGACTGCCTGATCGTGCCGCTGACCGCGGAGTTTCCGGAGGGCGAGCTCGCTCCGCCGGCGCCAGCCGACCCGGTCCCGGCCGACCCGGCGCCCGCCGACCCGCTGCCGCCCGTGCTCGCGGCGACGGTCGTCGTCCCGTACGTCTTGGCCAGCACCGACGGCGGCGTTCCGGCCCGGCGCGCCCATCCGGATCCGAGCGGTCCGGACGGAAGCCAGAGCACGAGGCCGATGGGGACCAGGGCAGCGGCGCCCAACGCCGAGGCGCGCGCCGGCAGCTGCCCCGGCCAGCCGGCGCTGACACGGGCGGCGATGGCAACCAGCGTCACGGCCACGCAGATCCCTGAGAGCACCAGCAGCCAGTGCGTCTTGGCGTCGCTGCCGGTGCCGAAGCTGTGGACGAGGGCCACCGGCCAGCTTGCGTAGGCCAGCCAGTGTGTGATCCGCCACGCCCGGTACCCCAGCCGCTGGCGAAGGAGGCTGGTGATCGTCACCGCCAGCAGGAGGTCGAAGGCCACCGCGCCCAACCCCAGCCAGATCGGCCGGTAGGCGGAGTGCAGCGGCACGAATGCGTCGAGGATGCCGATCGGCGCGAACCCGTCGAGCAGGGTGGTCACGATGTGGACGGCGACGAACGCCACCGCCAGCAGCGAGGCGCTGCGGTGCACCGAGTCGAAGACGAACCGCGGGACGCCGCGCAGTCGCGTCCGCCGCACGTCGGCGACGCCGAGGGCCACGGTCACCGTCAGCAGCACGAGCGCTATCGCGCCGGTTCCCCGGGTGATGAACCAGTACGGGCTTGGAGAGGAAACGGCGGCGATGCTCATGGTGGGGAGTTCGCCCCCGGCCGGCCTACGAGCCTCCGGACACCACCGGCGGTCCGACCGGTCCCGGGGCCGGACTCGGGACGGCGGGAGCCGGGACGCTGGACGGCGACTGCAGCGGCGCCGGTCCGGCGCTGCCGGCGCCACCGGCGTTGGGGGTCTGGCTGGACGGGGCGGTGGTCGCCGTCTGTGCGCTCGCCGTCTTGGGGTGGAAGGCGTGGGCGGTGAGGCCGGCGAGCGCACCGGCGAGAAGGACCGCGAGCCCGATCATCCACCGGTTGACGCGCGAGACGAGCCACAGCCCCCGTTCGCGGGCCTGAACGGCGGCCGGCACGGGCACTCCCCCGCCCTGGGGCATCGGTCGTGGGCTGTCATCCGCCATGAGCGGGATCATCGTCCCTCTGCCGTGTAATAGCTCCCTAAGACGGGGGCGGGACAGCGCTCAGCGCCTCGGATGACGGATAATCGGCGTGCGTGGAGCACGCCATCGCGACCCAATACGACGGGCGAGGGGACCTCGAGTGCGCGGCCGGGGACCTGGCCGAGCGCGTTCCGCCTGAGCTCGCGCCGCTGGCGCGACTCGCGTTCAACTACCGCTGGTCCTGGGCTCCCGGCGGTCACGAGCTGTTTCGGTCTGTCGACGCCGAGCGGTTCGAGCTGTGCGGGCAGAACCCGGTGCGGCTCCTCCAGGAGTCCCCGGCGCGGGTCCTGCGTCGAGCCGCCGAGGACGAGCGATTGCTGACGCAGGCGAAGGCCCTCGAGGCGAAGGTGGCCGCGGATCTGGAGCGCCCACCGATCGGCGCGCCTCTCGACGCTCGCCATCCGGTTGCCTTCCTGTGCGCCGAGTACGGCGTACACGTGTCGCTTCCGGTGTACTCCGGCGGCCTGGGGGCTCTGGCCGGCGACCTGCTCAAGGAGGCGTCGGACCGAGCCGTACCGATGGTCGCCGTCGGCCTCATGTACCGCAAGGGCTACTTCCGCCAGCGCATCGACGCCTCAGGCTGGCAGCACGAGTACTGGGTGGAGACCGACCCGGAGCGCCTGCCGGCGGCGCTCGTGACCGGTCCGGACTCCGAGCCGGTGCGGGTGACCGTGCCGATCGCCGACCTGGATGTCACCGCATGCATCTGGCGGGTGGACGTCGGCCGGGTGCCGCTGTTCCTGCTGGACACCCAGTGCCCGGAGAACGGGCCGCTCGAAGGCTGGATCACCGGGCGCTTGTACGACGGCGATCCCCAGACGAGGCTCGCGCAGTACACGCTCCTCGGCGTCGGCGGGATCCGGGCGCTGCGGGCGATGGGCTACGAGCCGAGCGTCATCCACCTCAACGAGGGCCACGCCGCCCTGGCCCCGCTCGAGCTCGCCCGGGGCGAGCGGACCGACCACCAGTCGCTCGCCGAGGCCCTGGAGCGGGCCCGCCGCCGTACCGTGTTCACGACGCATACGCCCGTCCCCGCCGGCAACGACTCCTACCCGCCGGCCGAGATCGAGAAGGCGCTGGGGCGCCTGACGGCAGAGCTCGGCTGGTCGGTGGACGAGCTCGTCGCCCTGGGGCGAAACGATCCCGCTGATCAGTACGGGCCGTTCGGGGTCACCCAGGCGGCATTGCGGATGAGCCGGGCCTCCAATGCGGTGAGCCGGCGTCACGGCGAGGTGGCGCGCGAGATGTGGCATGCGCTGTGGCCGGACCGCAGCCCCGACGAGGTACCGATCGGCCACGTGACCAACGGCGTGCACGTGCCGACCTGGATAGGGGTGCCGATGCGCGAGCTGCTGGATCGCCACCTGCCGGAGGGCTGGTGTGCCCACGCCAACGATCCGGAGGTGTGGGCGGCGGTCGACGGCATCCCGGCGCACGAGCTGTGGGAGACCCGCCGTCGCCAGCGTGTCGAGCTCGTCTCGTTCGTCCGCCGGCGCAGCGTTGCCGACCGGCTCGTCCGCGGCGACGTCCGCGAGTACGTCGACGCCGCGGCCCGGGCTTTCGATCCTGACGTGCTGACGCTGGGGTTCGCGCGCCGCGTGGCGACGTACAAGCGCCTGGAGATGCTCATCCGCGATCCGGAATGGACCCTGAAGCTGCTCCACGGCGATCGACCCGTGCAGGTGGTGCTGGCCGGCAAGGCCCATCCCCGCGACGAGGAGGCCAAGCGCGCGCTGCAGAGCGTGTTCGGGCTCAAGGCGGCAAGGGTCGTCGGCGAGCGCGTCGTATTTCTCGACGACTACGACCTGGCCTCCGGCGCCGCGCTGGTCCGGGGGTGTGACGTGTGGCTGAACCTGCCGCGTCCGCCGCTCGAGGCCAGTGGCACGAGCGGGATGAAGTCCGTGTTCAACGGGGGGCTGCAGCTCAGCGTGCTCGACGGCTGGTGGGCGGAGGCCTATGACGGCAACAACGGCTGGGCGATCACCGGCGACGTCGACTCAGACCACCACGCTCAGGACGACCGCGACGCCGTCGCCCTGCACGGCCTGCTCGGCGAGCAGGTGCTCCCCGCGTTCTATGACCGCGACGAGTCCGGGGTCCCGGCGCGGTGGGTGGAGATGATGCGCGCCTCGCTCCGGACACTCGGGCCCCGCTTCTGCGCCAGCCGCATGCTGGCGGAGTATCTCGAGGGCCCCTACCGGGGCTGATCGGCGGCTCTGGCTCGCCGCCGCGGCCGCCGGTCGCCCGGCCCTCCGGCTGCCCCGCGCCCCGGCTTCCCGGCTCCCTGGCCGCCCGGCTCCCCGGCCGCACAGCTGCCGTTTCATGCTGCGGACCTCCGGAACGTTGGC
>DASZMK010000006.1:0-14399 GCA_035551855.1 Solirubrobacteraceae bacterium | reverse complement strand
CGGCGTTGCCACGTTCAGGGCGGCCGACCGGTAAAGTGCGCGCGTGGCTCAGCAGTTGAACCTGATTCTGTTCGGTCCTCCCGGCGCCGGGAAGGGCACGCAGGCCGAGCGGCTGCGCGGGGACTTCCCGCTCGCCTACATCGCGACCGGTGACATGCTCCGGACCAACGTCAAGGAGGAGACCGAGCTCGGACTCAAGGCCAAGAAGTACATGGAGGCCGGCGATCTGGTTCCGGACGACCTGATCGTGGCCATGGCCGCCGAGCGCCTGCGCGAGGACGACGCCCAGGACGGCTTCATCCTCGACGGGTTCCCCCGCACGCTGGATCAGGCCCATGCGCTCGACGAGCAGCTGGCGCAGATGGGCCGGCGCGTGACCGCGGCGCTCCTGATCGACGTCCCGGACGAGGAGGTGGTCCGCCGCCTCTCCGGCCGGCGGGTCTGCGTCAAGGCCGGCCACAACTACCACGTCGAGTTCGACCCGCCCAAGCACGAGGGCGTGTGCGACCAGGACGGATCCCGGCTGATCCAGCGCGACGACGACAAGCCGGATGTCATCAAGAACCGCCTGCGCGTCTACCACGAGAAGACGCGGCCACTCGTCGACTACTACGACGAGCGGGGGCTGATGCGGCGGATCGACGGGACCCGTGAGCCCGCCGACGTCCACGGGCACATCCGCGCCGTCATCGCCACGCTGCGCCTCGAAGAGGACGTCTGATCGCCCAGCGGGCGATCAGATTACGAGCTCGGAGGCGCGAACGCGGAACCGGCTGGCGCCGATTCCGTAGAGTTCGGAGGCGCGAACGGAGAACCGGCTGGCGCCGACTCCGTAGGAGTTCGCAGGCGCGAACTCGGGTCGCCGGTACCCCCAGCACGGCCTACTCGCCGGGGCGTCCTTCCATCGCGCACGGCCCCGGGCGGTCCCGCTAGCATCGAATGGCAGACCAAAAGGACCGTACGCAGATGATCATCAAGAAGAGCCCTGAGGAGATTGAGCGCATGGCAGCCGCCGGCGCCGTCCTCGTGCGGACGATGAACCTGCTCGCGGGCAAGGTCCGCCCGGGAGTGACGACCGCGGATCTGGATCAGGCCGCGGAGCGCTTCATCCGCTCCCAGGGCGCCACGCCCGCCTTCAAGGGCTACCGGGGCTTTCCGGGCTCGATCTGCGCCTCGCCCAACTCGATGATCGTCCACGGGATCCCCGGCCCGTACAAGCTCAGCCGGGGCGACATCCTCTCGGTCGACATCGGCGTTGTGCTCGACGGCTGGGTCGCCGATGCCGCTCGGACCTTCCCGGTGGGTCCGGTCAGCCCGGTCGCGCAGAAGCTGCTGCAGACGACCCGGGAATCGCTGATGGTGGCCGTGCCCGAGTGCCGGGTCGGCAATCGCCTCGGCGACGTCTCCCACGCCATCCAGCAGCACGTCGAAGCTGCCGGCCTGTCGGTCGTGCGCTCGCTCGTGGGCCACGGCATCGGCCGCGACATGCACGAGGAGCCGCAGATCCCCAATTACGGCGCGCCGGGCACCGGGATCGCGCTCGAGGAGGGCATGGTGCTGGCGGTGGAGCCGATGGTGACCGCCGGGCGCCACAGCGTTCGCGTGGCCGACGACGGCTGGTCGATCTTCTCCCAGGACGGCTCGCTGGCCGCCCACTTCGAGTTCACGATCGCCATCACCGCCGACGGGCCACGGGTGCTGACCCCCTGGCACGAGGACGCCGCTCCCGCCCGCCGCGGGCGCGCCGGCGCCGCGGCATAGACCGGTTGCTCCAGGGTGCCCAGGCTGCGGCGCGGCCCATAGCACGGCCGTCGGCGGCTGGCTCGAAACCCCTGCTACCATCCCCCGGTGCGCCTGCAGCGCGGCCGTTTGGTGCTGCGGCGGCGCCTCTTCAGCGGAGTAGCGGCGACCGTACCGGTCGCCAGAGCTCACGCCGAGGATCCAAACATGTCTTCGAATCCTGAGAGCGAATCGTGAAGGTACGACCCTCGGTCAAGCCGATGTGCGAGAAGTGCAAGATCATCCGCCGCAACGGGCGGGTGCTGGTGATCTGTCCCAACCCCCGTCACAAGCAGCGGCAGGGCTGAAGGCCACCCTGCGGTAAAGGAAGTCTTTTCATGGCGCGAATTTCAGGGGTCAACATCCCCCTCAACAAGCGGGTCGAGATCGGCCTCACCTACATCTACGGCATCGGCCGATCGCAGTCGAACGAGCTGCTGGCCAAGATCGGCATCGAGCCTGACCGCAAGGTGCGCGACCTGACCGAGGACGAGGTCGTCCAGCTCCGCGACCTCATCGACGGCACCCTGACCGTCGAGGGAGACCTGCGCCGCGAGCGCTCGCAGAACATCAAGCGTCTGCAGGAGATCGGCTGCTACCGCGGCCTGCGCCACCGCCGCGGTCTGCCCGTCCGGGGTCAGAACACCAAGACCAACGCGCGCACCCGCAAGGGTCCGAAGCGCATGCAGGTCGCCGGCAAGAAGAAGGCCGGCAAGAAGTGAGTCCAGCCCCGCGTAGACCTCAGCGCGGTCGCCGGCGCGTCCGCAAGAACATTCCGGTGGGGCAGGCCCACATCAAGACTTCGTTCAACAACACGATCGTGTCGCTCACCGACCGTGAGGGGAACGTGATCGCCTGGGAGTCGGCCGGTGGTGCGGGCTTCAAGGGCTCGCGCAAATCCACCCCGTTCGCAGCTCAGGTGACCGCGGACGCCGCAGCGCGCAAGGGCATCGAGCACGGCCTCCAGAAGGTCGAGGTGTTCGTCAAGGGCCCCGGCTCCGGGCGTGAGACCGCGATCCGATCGCTGCAGGCCGCTGGTCTCGAGGTGACGGGCGTCAAGGACGTCACGCCTCAGGCGCACAACGGCTGCCGACCCCGAAAGCGCAGGCGCGTCTAACCATGGCTCGAGATACAGGTGCTCAGTGCAAGCAGTGCCGCCGGGAGGGACAGAAGCTGTTCCTCAAGGGCGAGCGCTGCCTGACCGACAAGTGCGGCGTCGAGCGCCGCTCCTACCCGCCCGGTGACCACGGCCGCGGCCGTCAGAAGCAGAGCGAGTATCGCGTCCAGCTGCGCGAGAAGCAGAAGGCCAAGCGCTACTACGGCGTGCTCGAGAAGCAGTTCGCCATCTACTACGACAAGGCGTCACGCCAGCACGGCGTGACGGGCGAGAACCTGCTGCGGATGCTCGAGTGCCGGTTCGACAACGTCCTGGTCCGCCTCGGTTTCGCCGCCTCGCGGCGCCAGGCCCGGCAGCTGATCCTGCACGGTCACTGGACGGTCAACGGACGCCGGGTCAACATCCCCAGCTATCAGCTCCGTGATTCCGACGTGATCGCCATTCACCAGGGATCGACGGCGACGCAGGTCATCCGCGACGCCACCGAGCTGACCGGGCAGGTCCCGGCCTGGCTGCAGGCGGATCACGATTCGCTGACGGCCAAGGTCCTGCGCCGGCCGGAGCGGCGAGAGATCGCGGCGCCGGTGCAGGAGCAGCTGATCGTCGAGCTGTACTCGAAGTAGTGACAACCTTTCCGACTGCCCGCGGCCGAGCGCGCGGACGGTCCTGAACGCCGCCTTCCCCGCGGCCAGAACCCACGATGTTAGGACGTGTGATGCTTGACTTCCAAGTGCCCCGGATCTCCAGCGAGTCGGTCGACGACACTCGCGGATCATTCACGATCGAGCCGCTGGACCGTGGCTTTGGCTACACCTTCGGTAACTCGCTGCGGCGCGTGCTGCTCTCCTCCCTGGCCGGAGCCGCCGTCACGAGCGTGCGGATCGAAGGCGTCGCGCACGAGTTCTCGACGATCCGCGGCGTCAAGGAGGACGTGACCGACATCGTCCTCAATCTCAAGGGCATCGTCTGCCGCATGCACTCCGACGCGACGGAGATCGAGGCGCCGCTCGTCGTGACCGGACCCGGCGACATCACCGCCAAGGACATCGACCTGCCGTCCGGCGTCGAGATCCTCAACCCGGACGCGCACATCGCCACGCTCGAGAAGAAGACGAAGCTCGAGGTCTATCTCACGATCGGCCGGGGCCGCGGTTACCGTCCGGCGGAGGAGAACAAGTCTGCCGACCAGCCGATCGGCGTCATCCCCATCGACTCGATCTTCTCGCCGGTCCGCCGGGTCGCCTACAACGTCGAGCAGGCCCGCGTCGGCCAGAAGACCGACTTCGACAAGCTGACGCTGGACATCGAGACCGACGGCTCGATCGATCCGCACGCCGCGCTGCGCGAGGCGGCCGAGATCCTCATCTCCCAGCTGGCGATCTTCACCGACGCCGACCGGGTCGTGGAGCTGCGCGACGTCGGTGCCCCGGGAGCGCTGGATCCCGGCCTCGTCGGTGGCGGTCAGGTCGGCAACTCGACGCGGCCGCCGAACGCGATGGACGACATCCTGATCGAGGAGCTCGAGCTCGGCGTTCGGTCCTACAACTGCCTCAAGCGGGCGGGGATCCAGACCGTGGGCGACCTTGTGTCCAAGACCGAGGGCGAGCTCAACGCAATCCCCAACTTCGGCAAGAAGTCCATCGACGAGGTGATCGAGACCCTGCACGCACGCGGCCTCGGTTTGCGCAACGATTAGCTGAGTCATGCGCCACCAGCGTCAGCGATATCAGCTCAGCCGCAGCGCCTCGCACCGCAAGGCGCTGCTCATGAACCTGAGCAAAGAGGTGATCGAGCACGAGCGGATCCAGACGACCGAGGCGAAGGCCAAGGCCGTCAAGCCGGAGGTGGAGAAGCTCATCACGCTCGCCAAGCGAGGCGACCTCCACGCCCGTCGTCAGGCGCTGTCGGCGCTCGGCCAGGACAAGTTCACGGTCTACAAGCTGTTCGAGGAGATCGCTCCGCGCTACACCGAGCGCCCGGGCGGCTACACGCGGATCCTGAAGCTGGGGCCGCGGCGCTCGGATGCGACCGAAATGGTCCTGCTGGAGCTCGTTTAGGGGCAATCCGCTGACGCGGATTCTCGGAGTTCGCTTCGCGAGCTCCTGGTCAGGAGGCGGCACATGCCAGGTCCCACCTCCCGGCTGATCATCGAGTACGACGGGACCGACTTCGCCGGCTGGGCCAAGCAGCCCGGCCGGCGGACCGTGCAGGGTGAGCTCGAGCGTGCGCTGGCGATCGTGCTGCGCCGGCCCGAGGTCGCGCTGACGGTGGCCGGCCGGACCGATGCCGGCGTTCATGCGCGGGCCCAGGTCGCCAGTTACGCGGGCGAGCCGGCGCGCAGCGACGGTGTCAACGCGCTGCTGCCCTACGACGTGGCGGTGCTCGACTGCGCTCCGGCGGCGCCCGGCTTCGACGCGCGTCGTGACGCGACCAGTCGCGCCTATTGCTACCGCGTGCTGACCCGGCGCGCCCGCAGCCCCCACGAGCGCCGGCTGGCGCTCCATTGGCCGCATCCGATCGACGGGGGTGCGCTGACGCGGTGTGCGGAGCTGGTGCGCGGCCGCCACGACTTCACCGCGTTCACGCCCGCCGAGACCGAACACGTCCACTTCGCCCGGGAGGTGATGGCGGCCGTCTGGCGACCCGTGGGCCCGGATGTTCTCGAGTTCTCGATCGAGGCGGACGCGTTCATGCGCAACATGATCCGGGTCCTCGTCGGAACCATGCTGGAGGTCGGTGGGGGGCGGCGGACGGTCGAGCAGTTCGCGGGCCTTCTGCAGGGCCGCCCGCGAGCCGAGGCCGGAACGACGGCGCCACCTCACGGCCTGCACTTCCTCGGCGCCGGGTACGGCGGAGAGCGGCTTATTCCCTGCAAGGAAGGAGTTCACACCTAAGTGGACGAATGTTTGATGTTGCTTTTGCTACTAAAACCGTACTATTGCGGTACCTCGCGGGGCACGGGGACGTTGTGGGGGCGGCCGCGGCCCGAAGGGTGAAGTCCTCACCCCTCGGGCCGCGGCAAAGACGCGGCCCGGATGCGGCACGGACGCCGCCCCGGTCGCCGCGCCCGCCACCGCGGCGGTCGCCGCGCCCGCCACCGCGGCGCCGGCTGGCGGGTGGGCGGCGATGCCGCCTCGAGGCGCCATAGCATTCGTGTCGGTGCGCGTACTGCTGACCAACGACGACGGGATCGAGGCCGCAGGCCTTCAGGCGCTTCGCCGTGCGCTGGGTGCGCTGCCGTCGGTGCAGCTCGCCGTGATCGCTCCTGACGGCAACCGCTCGGCGATGGCCCGCTCCATCACCACCCGGCGCCCACTCTGGGTCCAGGAGGTCGACTTCGAGGATGGGAGCATCGGCTATGCCACCGACGGCACTCCCGTCGACTGCGTGCGCCTGGCCAACCTCGGCCTGGTGGAGGGTTTCGAGGCCGACCTGGTGGTGTCCGGGATCAACCATGGCTCGAACCTCGGCGACGACATCACCTACTCCGGGACGGTGGCGGCGGCGCTCGAGGCGATCGTCCTGGGGTTGCCCGGGATCGCGGTCTCTCAGCAATCGATCTCACGGGAGCTGGATTTCCGCGCCGGTGCGGGCTTTGACTTCAACGTCGCGGCAACGTTCACGGCGCGGCTCGTGGCCGAGCTCGAGAACGTGCCGCTGCCGGCGGGCACGCTGTTGAACATCAACGTTCCCGGCGCTGATCCGGATGGCGTCGAGGTGGCGCGGCTGGGCAAGCGGATCTATCGCGACGAGCTGGCCCTCGTCGATGAGGATCCCCGTCACCCCACCGGCGGCCGGCGCCAGTACCGGATCTACGGTGACGCCAGCTTCGAGCGCGACGAGACGGGCACCGATCTGGCCGCGGTCGCCGCCGGCCGGATCGCGGTCACGCCGATCCATTTCGACCTGACCGACCGCGACGGCCTCGACTCGCTGCAGCGCTATGACCTGGGCCGGCTGGTGGCTCCGGCCGCCGACGAGGTGACCGATGATGAGCGCCGCCGCGGGTGATCGTCAGCTCCCGCCGGAGCAGCGGGTCGCCGAGCTGCGCCGGCTGCTCGAGCACCACGGGTATCGCTACTACGTCCTCGACGACCCGGAGATCGGCGACGCTGAGTACGACGCGCTGCTCGACGAGCTGCGCCGCTTGGAGGCCGAGCATCCGGAGCTGCAGAGAATGGGCGGGACCGTTTCCCCGACCCAGCGCGTCGGCGGCGAGCCCGTCTCGGACCTGGTCAAGGTCCGCCATCCGGAGCCGATGCTGTCGCTGGCCAACGCCCGTTCGGCCGAGGAGCTCACGGCCTGGATCCAGCGGATGCGCAACCACCTGGCCCGGGAGGGCATACAGGATCCGGACTTCGAGTTCGTCGCTGAGCCCAAGATCGACGGCCTGGCGATCTCGCTGCTGTACCGCAACGGGGTGTTCGAGCGGGGGGCGACGCGCGGAAACGGCGAGGTGGGCGAGGACGTCACCCACAACCTGCGGACGATCGGTGCCATCCCGCTGCGCCTGAACACGGACGATCCGCCCCCGCTGGTGGAGGTCCGGGGCGAGGTGTACATGGCGCTGCCAGATTTCGCTGCGCTCAACGAGCGCCGCGCCGAGGCCGGGCTGTCCACCTTCATGAACCCGCGCAACTCGGCCGCCGGGACGATCCGCCAGCTCGATCCAAAGCTCGCCGCGGAACGCCCGCTGTCGCTCTGGTGCTACGGGATCGGCGTGACCGAGGGACTGCGCTTCGACGCGCACTGGGAGGCGCTGGAGTGGCTGCGCGAGCATCGCTTCCCCGTGCACCCGGACGTCAAGAAGCTCCACACCGACGACGAGCTGGTCGCGCAATGTCAGTCATGGGAGCAGCGGCGGGGATCGCTGGACTTCGAGATCGACGGGGTGGTCGTCAAGGTCAACCAGTACGACCTGCAGCGCCGGCTCGGTGTCGTCGGCCGGGATCCACGATGGGCGATCGCGTGGAAGTTCCCGCCGACCACGGCGGTGACGCGGCTGAATGACATCGGCTGGAATCCCGGCAAGTTCGGCGACCTGCACCCATATGCGATGCTCGAGCCCGTGCACGTCGCCGGCGTGACGATCAAGCTGGCCACGCTCCACAACGAGGAGGACCTGGCGCGCAAGGACATCCGACCCGGCGAGGAGGTGATCGTCCTGCGGGCCGGAGACGTTATCCCGCAGGTCCTGTCGCCGGCCCCGCACGTCGCCGAGCACCGGGATCGCCCACCGCCCCCCCATCCGCCGGAGCGCTGCCCGGTCTGTGGCACGCCGACGGTCAAGCCGGAGGACTCGGTCTTCACCCGGTGTCCGAACCGCGACTGCGCGGGGCGGCGGTGGCAGCTGCTCAAGCACTACGTCGGCGCGATGGACATCGACGGCCTGGGGGAGAAGCAGGTCAGTCTGTTCATGGACCTGGGCTGGGTCCGGACGGCCGCCGACTTCTACGACCTCAACGCCGAGCAGATCGCCGAGCAGAACGGCTTCGGCAAGGTGTCGGCAGAGAAGCTGGTGGCCGCGATCCAGGAGTCCGAGGAGCAGCCGTTCGGCCGGGTCCTGTTCGCGCTGGGGATCGAGGAGGTCGGCGGAGTGACCGGACGGAACCTGGCCCAGCAGTTCCGCACCATCGACGCGCTGCTCGCGGCGGATCCGGAGGCGATCGAGCAGACCCAGGGCGTCGGTCCGAAGATGGCCCGCACCATCCACGACCAGCTCCACGACGAGCCGATGCTCAAGCTGATCGACGACCTGCGCGCTCGCGGGCTGCGGCTGGAGCAGGAGGGACCACCGCCGGGCGAGGGCCCGCTGGCCGGCAAGACCCTCGTGTTGACCGGGACGCTGCCTGATTTGACCCGCGAGGAGGCGACCGAGCGCATCCTCGCCGCCGGCGGCCGCGTCACCGGATCGGTGTCGCGCAAGACCGATTACCTCGTCGCCGGCGCCAGCGCCGGAAGCAAGCTGGCCCAGGCCGAGCGCCTCGGGGTGCCGGTCCTCGACGAGCCTGGTCTGCTCGGGCTGCTCGGCTGAGGGTCGCCGGGGGTTGGGTGCCCGGGCTCGCCGGCGGTTGTGGGCGGTTGTCGGTGCTCGTTGGTGCGCGCCGGCGGTGGTCGGCACGCGCCCGGGCGGGCGGGCCAGACCATGCACCACGCGCCAAATCAGGACGCCGCCGCCTGATTTGGCGCGTTCTTGGGGTGGTGCCTGCGCGTGGTGCCAAATCATCCGGGCGGCGCACGATTTGGCGCACGGTGCACGCTGAAAACCGGAGTAAAGCGGTGGAAGAGGGCACTGAGCCGGTCGCGCCGGCTGGGACCGGTCGCCTCTCCGGCTGGGTCGGTCGCGCTCTCCGGGGGGCGGCAACCCCCGCCGCCCGATTGCCGCGGACGCTCGGGATCAGCCGCCGTACTTGGCGATCGAAACGACCATCCGGTTCTGGATGGGATGTGCGTAGAACGGATAGACGCCGTTCATCATCACCGCGTAGGCAAGGGTGTGGCCGTCGCGGGCCTGGCAGTACCCGACGACGTTGGAGACGTCGCTGAGCGTCCCGGTCTTGCCGCGGCAGCGGCCCTGGGCGTAGGTGGCGCGCATCTCGTCCTGGAGCGTGCCCGTCTCTCCGGCGACGGCGAGCGAGCGGGTGAATGTGCCGGTGCCGGCCATGGCCCGCAGCAGTGTGACGACCTGGACCGGCGTCGTCAGGTCATATCGCGACAGGCCGGAGCCGTCGTTCAGCCGCGGGTGGATGCCGAACTTCGCGGCCATCTGGGCTCGGACGATGGCGGCGCCGGCGGCGGTCGTTCCGCCGGCCCCGAAGCGGGCGCCGATGTCCTTGAGCAGCATCTCGCCGAAGAAGTTGTCCGATGGCGTGTTGGTGAGCGACAGCAGGGAGGCCATGGGTGGTGACGAGACCTCGGCGAGGGGGGCGGCGCCGGCCGGGGTGAGCCCCGAGCGCACCGGCGTCTGGGTCGCCACCTTGACTCCAGCCGCGCGCAGCGCCCCGACGAGGGCCAGACCGGCGTCCAGGGCGGGGTGCGCGTCGAGCGCGTTCCCGCTGACGTTGGCCCAGCCGCGATCGTAGGCGAGGCCGGTGAGCTCGCCCTCGACCTCGGTCGACGGCTGGTTGTTCGTGGCGGGCGTGCCCCGGTCGGCGTCGAACATGGTCTCGTCGGCGACGACCGTGCCCCTGACGGTCGTGATTCCCGTCGACGACACCAGCTGGGAGACCAGTTGCTGCATCGTGGCGCCGGTGCCGTAGTTCGCGGCGTCGAAGCTGGCCGCGCCGAAGGTGGGGTCGCCTCCGCCGCGGAGGTACAGGGTGCCGACGTACGTGTGGCCCTGCAGCTGCCCGTTGCCAAGGATTGCCGTCGTCAGGCTGCCGGCGCCGCCGAAGCGCTGAAGGGCCGTGGTGGTGGTGTAGAGCTTCTCCACCGATGCCGGCAGACGACCGGTGTTGGCGTTGTGCGAATACAGGGCCTGCGCGGTCGTCAGGTCGACGACATAGGCGCCGCTGTAGCTACCGGCCTGGCGCATCCCGCGATTGAGGGCGCCGACCAGGGTACGTTCGGCGGGCGTGTTCGGAGCCCGACCGACGCGCGCGCTGGGCGTTGCCGCGGTCCGCGCGAGGGCGCTGGAGGCGAGGCCGACGGCCAGTGTCAGGGTGATCGCCAGGGTGGCGGCGGATCGCATCGCGTATGTCTAACCCGTCAGACGCACAAGAGATGCGGCGATTGCAACGAAAGATTCCGCCGCTCTCTGTGGAAAGAATGCTGAACGACCGACGAAGAAGCTGGGTAGCCACACCGTTCTCGGTCTAGAATCGAGTGAGCCATGGGCAAGGTGGTCAAGCTGGAGGCGCCGACAAAGAGGGGGGCCGGGTCAGGGACCAGAGCTCCGGGAAATCGGCGCAGGCGATCGAAAACCGCGCTCGTGCTCGGTGGCGGTGGCTTCACCGGCGGGGTGTATGAGATCGGCGCCCTGCGGGCGTTGGACCTGCTGTCGGTCAATCGCACCGTCAACCAGTTCGACGTCTACGTCGGTACGAGCGCCGGAGCGTTCGTCGCCGCCGCAGTGGCCAACGGCGTGACGCCGGAGGAGATGATGCGCGTCATCGTCCAGCAGGTCCCGACACCGTTCCCGGACGCCCGGGCCAGTTCCCTGCTGAAGCCCAACTACCGTGAGTTCGTCAGTCGCGGGCTGATGTTCCCGGTGCGGCTGGCCCATCTTCTGCGGGTGCTGGCGCGCGACGTCGGTCAGATGTCGGCGGTCGACATCGTCTTGGGACTCGCCGAGGCGCTACCGGCCGGGTTGTACTCCGGTGAGGGCATCGAGAGCTACGTCCGGCGGATCCTGTCCGACCCTGACCGGACCGACGACTTCCGACTCCTGGCGACCGAGTTGTATCTCGCGGCGACCGATCTGGACACCTGTGATCGGGTGGTGTTCGGCTCCGACGGGTTCGATGACGTGCCCATCTCCAAGGCGGTCAGCGCCTCGAGCGCGCTGCCGATGATCTACAAACCGGTGCGAATCGGAGACCACGAGTACGTCGACGGCGGGCTGGTGTCGACGACCAACCTGGACATCGCGGTCGAGGCTGGAGCAAAGCTGATCGTGGTCGTCAACCCGCTGGTGCCGTACACCAACGACTTCGAGACGCAGATCCCGACCGTCACCGGCACCCGGCCCCGGCGGGTCTCGGACATGGGGTTCCCGCAGATCGGCTACCAGGCGTTCAAGCTGATCGCGCATCAGCGACTGCACGAGCTGGCGCGGCGGTGGGAGGAGCGGTATCCCGGCGTCGACATCATCCTCATCGAGCCGGATCAGAGCGACGAGCTGATGTTCCAGACGAGCATCATGAACTTCACCTCGCGGGTCGCCATCGCTCGGCACGGATTCCAGTCGGTGACCCTGAAGCTGGCCAACGACTACCCGCGCTACAAGCGCATCTGCGCCCGGCACGGGCTCGAGATCTCGGCCACCCGGGTTCGGAACGTCGTCAAGCACTTCGAGGCCGAGCGCGAGCCGACGCGGGCCTGGCGGAAGATCCTGGAGCAGACAACTTCGACGCTGCTGCGCCAGTCGGCTCAACAGTAGGCCGACGGCGGGCCCGGGCGAACCGGGGCCAGGTCTCAGAGGATGGGGCTAAGCCCCGGCGGGTTGAGCCTGCGGCTCAGGCGAGACGGTGGTCTCGCGAAGGCTAGAGAGGAACAGAGTCTTGTCGATCCGACCGTTGAAGATCGGGACGCCCAACTCGCAGCACTTGACGATTACGTCTCGCCGGTCCAGCCCAGCTTCGCGTGCAAGCTCTGTGGGCGTCAGGTGATTCGCCATCGGTGTTCTCTCCTTTTGACGTTCGCTACATGCCCACAAGTATGCCTCGTGAGCCGGACGCTGACAATGGCACTGGACGGAAAACGTGTAGGCCCGGGCCCGGAATTTCCCCCCAATTGCAGCCGTTTATGAATCAGCGGTTCCGGGCACCCTGAGAGTGCCCCTGGAAGGACCTTCTCCTGAACGCTACAGTTCAGTCGAGGGACCGCCCCATGGCCTCCCGTCCTCGTCCCCCAGCTCCAGCAGGGTCGCATGGCACTCACGCTGAGCAGCACATCGGTGGTCCCGGCGCACGACGAACCAGACCTCGTCGCAGCGACGCGCGGCGGGGATGAGCGAGCGTTCGAAGAGCTGTACTCCATCTACCGGGAACGGATCTTCGCCTTCATCCTGAGCCGCGTCCATGACGTCGGACGTGCCGAGGACATCGCCCAGGACGTCTTCATCTCCGCCCTCAGGCGCCTGCGCGCCGGAGATAAGGAAATCGCGTTCAAGCCGTGGATCTACGAGATCGCCAAGAACGCATGCATCGACGAGTTCCGGCGCGGCACCCGCTCACGCGAGGTGCTGCTCGAGTCGGATTCGGAGCCCCCCAGCGGCTGGCCGACGACGCTCTCGGCCCTGCCGACGCCCGTTGCGGCCGTCGAGAGCAAGCTGCGGATGACCGACCTGCGCGGCGCCTTCGGCGGCCTGTCGGAGACTCATCATCAGCTGCTCGTGCTCCGCGAGTTCGAGGGACTCTCCTACGACGAGATCGGCGAGCGGCTCGACATGACCCGCCAGATGGTGGAGAGCGGGCTGTTCCGCGCCCGGCGGAAGCTGGCCGAGGAGTACCAGGATCTGGCGAGCGGGCGCCGCTGTGCGCAGGTTCAGTCCGCCATCGAGGTGGGAGCGATGGCCTCCGCTCGCACGCTCGGCATCCGTGAGCGCCGCCGCTTCGCCCGCCACCTCTCGCACTGCCAGGCGTGCCGCCGCGTGGCGCTGCAGGCCGGCGTCGACGACACGCTCGTGCGCCCGCGCAGCGTCGCCGCCAGGATCGCGGCGTTCCTGCCGCTGCCCTTCCCGCTCTGGCATTGGCTGTGCGCGCGAGGATCTGCCGGCGGGGCTGGCGCCGGCGTCCGGGCCGCTTCCGCCGGCGTCCGCGCCGCTTCCGGTGGCGGGTCACATCACCTCGTCTCGGCATCGCTGCAGAACACCTCCGGCCTTGCTGAGCCGGCCGCCGGGTCGGCCGTGACGGTCGGGCCCGCGGCGGTCACGGCCGCCGCGCTTGCCATCGCCGGAGCCGGTGGCGGCCTCCTTCACCACGTGATTGCGCCAGGGCACTCCACGCGGCCGGTCGTCGCGGCTCCGGCGGCGGGCGCCGCCAGCACCCACCGGCGGGTGGCCCCGTCGGCAGCGACCCCGTTGGCAGCGACCGCAATCGAGCCCGGCCCGGCCATGCGCCACGCAGCAGGAGCGCTCCGCGCCGGGCACCCGTCGCTCAACCTTCGCCGCACTTCCACTACCACCGCCGCTGCTCCTCGCTCTCACCGGCCGTCGTCCGGCACACCATCGGCGAAACCGGCCGGCAACGCGCCGACCCGGGCCGGCACCTCGGCACCGCCGCCCGGTGGCTCGGCGGCCTCCGGCACCGCGGGCACGGTGCGAGCCGCCACCGAGGCTCCGCGGTCCGCTTCGGCTCCGGTCACCCGCGTCGCGTCGACCGTGGGCTCGACTCTGGGTTCGACTGTTCAGCACGTCGGCTCGACCACGACACGCGGCGTTACCGACGCCGGGAGCACGCTCTCCAAGGTGACCAATACAGTCACCACCACCGGTGCAAGGACGATTCAGGGCGCCGTCAACACCGGGCAGGGCCCAGCCGGCTCCCCGCCGGCGCCCGCGTCGTCGTCCGGTCAACCGGCGGGTTCCTCGCCATCGTCGACGACCGCCGTCTCCGGGGTCACGAAGCCGGTCAATCAGGCCGTCGGGCAAGGCGTGCAGGCGGTGGGCCAGGTCACCGGCGGAGGACTCCCCTAGACGATCGCCGTGTGGGCGCCCGACGGGCCGCACCGGCCCGGCGGCTACGGCTGTGGAATACTGGATTCATTCGGGGCGTGGCGCAGCCTGGTAGCGCGCACCGTTCGGGTCGGTGAGGTCCCCGGTTCAAATCCGGGCGCCCCGATT
>DASZMK010000005.1:0-8651 GCA_035551855.1 Solirubrobacteraceae bacterium | reverse complement strand
GGGCGGACGGGAGGCGACGCGGGCCACGCGGGCCGCCACGGGCACCGGGCGCGCGGACCGCGCGTCGGCGACGGGCGCCGGCGGGCGACGGGGCCCGGCGGCTACGTGCCGATGGCCGCCAGGACGAGCTCGTCGTGCTCGGCCGGCTTGACCTTGTGCAGGATGTCCGTGACGGTGCCGTCCGGCGAGATCACGAACGTGGTCCGCTCGTTGCCCATGTAGGTGCGCCCGTACATGGACTTCTGAACCCAGACCCCGTAGCGCTCGGCGACCTCGTGGCCCTCGTCGGCCAGAAGAGGGAAGCTCAGGTCGTACTTCTGGTCGAACTTGCTGATCGCCTTGACGGGATCCGGCGAGATGCCGTACACGACGGCGCCCGCCTGCTCGTAGTCGCTGCGATGGTCGCGGACTCCGCAGGCCTGGGTGGTGCACCCCGGCGTATCCGCCTTGGGATAGAAAAACAGTACGACCGTCTTGCCCCGCAAGTCAGAGAGCCGGACGCGCTCGCCGTTCTGGTCCGGCAGCTCGAAGTCGGGAGCGGGCTGGCCTGGTTCGATCATCCCGGGATCGTATCCGCGCTCCGGCTCCCACGGAGGCCGCCTACTTGAGCAGGCGCGAGAGCCGCCGGTCCTTGAGGAGCTTGCCCTCCGTCTGGCAGGTGGGGCAATAGCACATAACGTAATCCTCGTAGAAGACGGCCTCGAGCTGGTCGCCGCACCGCGGGCAGGGCTCGCCGTTGCGGCGGTGGACGCGGAGCGGCATCGGCAGCTTGTCCGGGATCGGCAGCGTGAGATGCTCCTCGTAATGGGCGAGGGCACGGCCCAGCTCCTGGACGACCGCCTCGCGGAGCCACTCGGCCTCGTCGTCGGACAGCTCCGACCCGCGCTTGAACGGAGAGAGCCTGGCCGCGTGAAGGATCTCGTCGACCCAGGAGCGGCCAATCCCGGCGATCACCCGCTGGTCACGCAGCAGCCCATGGAGTGGGCGCGGCGCGTCGAGCAGCGGCCTGAGGGGCGGCGGATCCGGGTAGGCCTCCGGACCGAGCGTCGCGATGGTCTCCTCGGCCTCGAGACCGTCGGACGTCAGCAGCTTCACCCACGCAGCCTGCCTGGTACCGAACTCGCGCAGACGGAGCTCGCGGCCGTCGTCGAGGCGCACGAGCAGCCGGGAGGTGCGATCGCGGAGCGAGGCGCGCGAATCGAACAGCTGCAGACGCCCGGCGGACATCAGGTGGACGAGGAGCGCCAGGTCGCCCTCGACCCCGATGACGAACAGCTTGCCACGCCGGGTGATGCCGGTCAGCCGGCGGCCGTCGAGCGCGCTGAGCGGCGGGTCGAATGAGCGCAGGGCATTGATTCCGGGGGTGAGCACGGACTCGATCCGAGCCTCCTCGGTGGCGGCACCGATGAGACGGGCGGTGATCTCGACTTCAGGCAGCTCCGGCATCGCTCTACCGAGCCTACTCATCGCGTTGTCCAGGGAAAAGGCCTCGCGCTCCGGCCGGCCGCCGCACCCCGGTCGAGGCTTGGGGAGGGGCACGCTCTCAGAGATCCGGAACGAATTGTTCGAGGCCCTTCAGTTTCGCTTTACGCTGCGCGAGAAGACTGCTCGCCATGAGTGAGCTACTGGCAATATTCGGACCCGGCGACACCGACTCGGAGCTGATCGACGAGATCGCGCGACTGCACCCCAGGAGGGTCACCGTGCTCATCGACGAGGTGGATAAGGATTGGGCGACGGATGAGTCTCCGGCCGGCGCCGAGCTGCGTGACCGGCTGGCGGAACTGATGGCGGCGATCGAGCGTGACACCGGCGCGACCGTGACGGGTCTGGCCGGATCCCGGGCTCAGCTGGTGGGGTGGCGGTTCGACCGAGAGGTCGGCCGCACTCCCGTCGCCGCCTGATCTCCCGCTGGGCCTCGCCGCCTGATCTCCCGCCGGGCCTCGCCGCCGGACCGCGCCGGTCTTCGGAAAGCCGCCGGCGCTTTCGGCGGCGCCTGACCTCGCCGGCGTGCGAGCCGCCGGCGACCATCGTGGCGGCCGCCAGCATGGAGGCGGCCGCCACGAACTCTGCGGCCGCGGCCCGCCGTCGCACGCGACCCTTCGACAGACGAGCACCCCGCTGCAGCGAGACGTATTAGTGTCTCGGCGATGAGCACGGCGGCCGCCCCTGACGACATCGTCCGCACCCACGCCGAGGGCGCGGCCAACGCCCGCGAGCCGCTGCTCATCATGGATCCGCTGCGCGAGTTCCTGGCCGCAGCCGAGCTCGACGCTCCGGCGACCCTCGCCGCGGTCCCCATCGGCGACGGCCATTCCAACGTCACGTTCGAGCTGTCGACCCACGTGGTGCTGCGGCGGCCTCCGCGCGGCCCTCTGCCGCCGAGCGCTCACGACGTCCTGCGCGAGGCACGGCTGTTGGCGGCGCTGGAGCCCACCAGCGTGCGCACCCCCAGGGTGCTGGCGGTCTGTGACGACCCGGCGGTGATCGGTGCCCCGTTCTGCATCATGGAGCGGGTCCGCGGCCAGGTGATCACCGAGACCGTCCCGCCGCCACTTGACAGCGAGGAGCAGCGCGGCCGGATCGCCGAAGAGCTCGTGGATGCACTCGTCGAGCTGCACGCGGTTGATTGGACGACGCTCGGCCTGGAGGGCTTCGGCAAGCCGACCGGCTACCTGGAGCGTCAGATCCGGCGCTTCGGCGGTCTGTGGGAGCACAACCGGACGCGAGACATAGAGGAGATGGAGCAGGTCGGCGAATGGCTCGCCGCCAACATTCCGCCGTCGCCCCCGTCGACGGTCGTCCACGGCGACTACCGGCTGGGGAACACGATGTTCGCCGAGCGGGCGCCCGCCCGCCTGGAGGCGATCCTCGACTGGGAGATGGCGACCATCGGCGACCCCCTCGCCGACGTCGGCTACATGATGATCCACTGGGTGCAGGCGGACGACCCGCCGAGCCGGTTCACCCTGCACGGCGTGACGGCCCGCCCCGGGTTCCCCAGCCGCCGCGAGCTCGTCCGCCGGTACGAGGAGCTCTCCGGCCGCTCGGTGCAGTCCTTCGACTGGTATGTGACCCTGGCGCTGTGGAAGGCGGCGGTGTTCATGGAGGGCAACTACAAGCGCGCCGTCTCGGGCAGCACCGACGACCCATGGCTCAAGACCTTCGGCGAGGGCGTCGTCGAGCTGGCCCGGCGCGCGCTTGACGTCACGCGCCGCGGTTTCTGAGACCCGCGGCATGAGATCAGGGCCCGATCGCACGATCACCGAAACCGCTCGCCACCGTGGGCTGCTCGTCGACTGGGGCGGCGTGATGACGACGAATGTGTTCGACTCCTTCCGCGCCTTCTGCGCGGAGGAGGGGTTGTCGCCGGAGGCGGTCGGCGAGCGCTTCCGTCAGGACCCGGACAGCC
Organism: Solirubrobacteraceae bacterium; assembly: GCA_035551855.1. GTDB lineage: Bacteria > Actinomycetota > Thermoleophilia > Solirubrobacterales > Solirubrobacteraceae > Palsa-465. Next base: position 5,239 of record DASZMK010000005.1, on the reverse strand, counting down.
GGGAGCTGCTCGTGGGGCTCGAGACGGGCGTCCTGCCCGAGGCGGAGTTCGAGGAGCGGTTCGCCGCCACCCTCGGCGTCCCCACTCCCGGCCTGATCGACCGGATGTTCGCCGGCGGGCGCCCGGACGGGCCCATGCACGAGGCGGTGCGGCGCGCCCGGGCTGCCGGGATCCGCACCGGGCTGATCTCCAACTCGTGGGGCACGAGCCGCTATGACCGCTCCCTGCTCGATGAGCTGTTCGACGGCGTCGTCATCTCCGGGGAGGCGGGCGTGCGCAAGCCGTCGCCGGAGATTTACACGCTCGGCGCGGAGGCGGTCGGCCTCCCGCCCCGAGCGTGCGTGTTCGTCGACGACCTGACGTTCAACCTCCCCCCGGCCCGGGAGCTGGGGATGGCGACGATCCACCACGTCGACTCGACCCAGACCATCGCCGAGCTCGAACGGCTCCTGTCGGTGGATCTGCGGTGAGGCGCCGCACGGGGTCCGCCGTCGCGGTCATCGCGGCGACGGTGGCAGTCGCCGTGTCCGGATGCGGCTCGAGCTCCGTATCGGCCCTTCAGCTGCGCACCGGGGCGCAGCGGGCCTGCGCCGCCGCGGCCCTGCGCCTCGGCCGGATCCAGGCGCCCCAACAGCCCGGCGGCGGTGAGGCGTTCGTGAGCCAGGGGATCGCGGCGCTCGCTCCTGAGCTCACCGCGCTCAAGCGCCTGTCACCCACCCCCCAACTGGCCGCGAGCTACCGGCGAGCTCGCTCCGCCACCGAGCAGGTGCTGAGCGCGCTGCGATCGACGCTCAAGGGGCTGAAGGCCGGCAACGATCCGGTCGTCGCGATCAAGACCCTCCAGCAGGAGCTGCTCCCGCTGGAGGGGCGCGCGCAGGCGGCCTGGCACGCCGTGGGGGTCCCCGCCTGCGCCGGCACCTGACCGGCCCTCGGAATCCGGCGCGCCCCGCTCGGATACGCCCGCCGTGAAACGAGTCCGGCCCGGCCGAGTGGCGGTTGCCACCGGGCCGGGCCGGCTTTCAGGCCATGGTGCTGAGCTGCGGCTCTACAGACGGTTCGCCGCGGCCTGGTCGGCCTTCTGGACCGCCTTGGGAAGCGGCGCGAAGTCCAGGTTCTCGCCGAACGAGCTGACCCGCGCCGAGCGCGTACTTGACGAACCCCTTGAGCAGCGCTCCCTGCTTCGCTGTCGTCGGCGCGATCACGTAGGTGAACGTGGAGATCGGATAGGCGATCTTCGCGCTCCGCGGCGGGTTGACGATGCTCAGCGACAGGTTGCCCGGCACGTGCTTCACCGTCGCCGCCGCGTTCTCGATGTTGGACTGGTTGGGGTACTCGTAGTTCCCGGCCGCGTTGGCGATGCCGACGGCGGGGAGCTTGTGGGCGATCAGGTAGGAGACCGCGATGTAGGCGATCGAGCCCGGCGTTCCCTGGAGCACGGCGGTCATGCCCGAGTTGCCCTTGCCGGACGCGCCGGTGGGGAAGCTGACCGACGTACCCACGCCGACCCTGCCGCGGAACCCCCCGCTCACCTTCGACAGGTAGTTGGTGAACGCGTACGTGTCACCGGAACCGTCGGAGCGGAACACCGGGGTGATCTTGAGGTTGGGCAGATGCACCCCTTTGTTGACCTTGGCGATCTGGGGGGAGTTCCAGTTGGTGATCTGGCCCAGGTAGATCCCGGCGAGAGCCCTGTTGATCTCGAAGTACGTCAAGGCCGGGTCCGCCGACGCCGTCGACACGTTCAACCACTTCTCACTGCTCAAGACGATCGAGGACCTGTTCACGCTCAAGCATCTCGGCTACTCCGCCGACGCGGCGCTGCCGGAGTTCGATTCCGCCATCTTCAACACCCAGCAGCCGTAGCCGCCGTTGGGTCCTCAACGGGATGAGGACCAGCGGATCCCCAAATGTTCACCTTCTGGGCCGGTCCGGCCCGCAAGAATGCCGCGCCGCAAGGCAACGTTCCCCCATCCGTTCAACGAATCAGGAGATAGCGTGAAGCGCATCTGCCTCCTCGGCGCCGCAATCGCCGGAGTCCTCGTCCTCGGAGTCGCGTCCGCGCTCGCCGCGACGACGGGCACGAGCAAGACGAAAACAACGAAGTCAGCGCCCGGGACCAAGGTGGCCTGCGTCGCCGCCCTCAGCCTGCAGGTTCCGTCCAACGACACGAATGTCACCCCTGCTGCGCAGAGCGGGACCGAAGGCGGCGCCGTCGCCTGCGCCAAGCTGCTCGGCCGAGGTATCGACACCATGACGTATGCGATGGCCGACTCCGGCGACCTCGTCGGCAAGTGGCAGCAGTGGTTCAACACCGGCACCGTCTACGGGACGTTCACCCTCACGCCCAGCAGCAACCAGCCCTCCACGTCGCAGTCCTTCAGTGCCGCCGGCTACACCGGCACCTACGCGGTCAAGGGCGGCACCAGTACCGACGCCAAGGCGGCCGACAAGGGGACGCTGAAGTGCGCCACCACCGACTCGGTGCACTTCGTCTGCAAGCAGTCCGGGAAGCTGAGCCTCCCCAGAGGCTGATCAACCGGCAATCGGATCAGGCGGCGGCGGTCCACGGACTCGCCGCCGCTCATTCAACCCGCTGGGGCCCGTCCGTCAGTCTCGCGTGCCGCGTCCGTACAGCGCCGTCAGTCTCGCGTGCCGCGTCCGTACAGCAGCTTGAAGAACCGGCCCAGCAGCATCGTCCGGCTCTTCTTGTACGGGAACATGAACGGCTCGCGGTTCAGGGCGTGGCGCGTGACGAGAAGCGACTGGACCTTCGTGTACTTCCGGATCCCGTTGGCACCGTGGCGGGAGCCGACGCCTGACTCCTTCCAGCCGCCCATCGGCAGGTTCATCGCCAGATAGTTGACCTGAGCGTCGTTGACACAGACGACACCGGCCTGGATGCGCCGCGCGAGCGCCTCGCCGCGGTCGGTGTCCTTCGTCCAGACACTCGCCTGCAGGCCGTACGGCGAGTCGTTGGCCAGGCGGATGCCCTCCTCGGCGCTGGCGACCTTCATGATCGGCAGCGTGGGACCGAACGTCTCGTCGCGCATGATCTTCATCGAGTGATCCACGTCGACGAGCACCGTCGGCTCGAAAAAGCGGCCCCGCTCGGAGTGGGGGTGGCCGCCGGTGAGCACCTTCGCCCCCTTGGCGACAGCGTCCTTGACGTGCTCGTCGACGATGTCGAGCTGCGGCGGGAAGATGACGGCGCCGACGTCGATGGTTCCCGGACCGGCAGGCTCGCCCTGGCGCAGCCCGCGGACCGTCTCCGTCACTGCGGCCACGAACCGGTCGTAGACGGGTTCCTCGACGTAGCAGCGCTCGATCGAGATGCACACCTGGCCGGCGTTGTTCATCGAGTAGAACGCGGCCGCGTTGGCGGCGCGCTCGACGTTGGCATCGGCGCAGACGATCATCGGATCCTTGCCGCCGAGCTCCAGGTAGCACGGGACCAGCACCTCGGCAGCCGCCTTCATCACCGCCCTGCCGGTCCGGCTCGAGCCGGTGAACATGACGCAGTCGACCTCGCCGATGAGCGCCGACCCTGTGGTGCCGTCGCCGGTGGCCACCTGGAAGACATCCTCGGGCAGGCCGCATTCGCGCATCATCTCCGCCATCAGCAGCGAGCTCAGCGGCGTGACCTCGCTCGGCTTGAGGATCACGGCGTTGCCGGCCATCAACGCCGGGACGCAGTCGGCGAACGAGTTGGCGATGGGGTAGTTCCACGGTCCGATCACGCCGACGACGCCGACCGGGACGTATCGGATCACCAGCTTCTTGCCGGCCACGATGGGGTTGTTCCAGGACGGGACCCGTTCGTCGGCCAGGTAGTTCGCCGCGTGCTTGGCCCAGAAGCCGAGCCCTGAGGCCGTGATCGTGAGATCGGTGAGCTGGGCGTCCTCGTGCGTCTTCCCGGACTCCTGCACGACGGTCCCGATGACGCGCTCGGCGTTATCGAGGATCCACTTCTGGGCGCGGCGCATGATCCGCCCTCGGCCCTCGAAGCCGATCGCCTGCCACTGGGGCTGGGCCTCCCGGGCGCGGGCCGCCATCGCCGTCAGCTCGTCGGGGCCGAGGAGCGGCACGGTCGTGATCAACTGGCCGGTGGCTGGGTTCTCGACCGGGATCGTGGTGGCCGACGCCACGCCGTTCGTGCCCGCCGGCGTCCGCTCCTCAACGCTTGCCATCGCTCCTCCTCCTGCCGCTGTCAGGGTGACGGGTCAACACTAGTGGTTCGACCGCGGGTGACCCGACCGCGCCCCGGACGCCGGGGGCGCCGCCGGCTCAGGCGGCGTCCAATTCGATCGACTCGATGACCGGCGGATCGACCGGACGGTCCTGGGCGCCCGTCGGCGTCGCCTCGATTGCGTCGACCGCGTCCATCCCTGCGGTGACATGGCCGAAGACAGTATGCCGGCCGTCCAGCCAGGGGGCGCTGTCGGCCGTGACGATGAAGAACTGGGAGCCGTTCGTGTTCGGCCCCGCGTTGGCCATGGCCAGCGCCCCGCGCACGATCTTGTGCTCGTTGAACTCGTCTTCGAACTGGTAGCCGGGCCCACCGGTGCCGGTGCCCTCCGGGCAGCCACCCTGGATCATGAAATCCGGGATCACCCGGTGGAAGATTATGCCGTCATAGAAGCCGTCGGACGCAAGCTTGCGGAAGTTGGCGACTGTCTTGGGCGCATCCTCGTCGAAGAACTCGACCCCGATCGTGCCCAGCGAGGTATTCATGTTGGCTGTGCTCATGCTCTGAGACAGTAGCCGCGATCCGGAGCGGCCGTCCTGGCCGCCCCGGATCGCGGGATGCGCCCGGTGCGGCTACTGGATCTGAATGGCGTTGACCGCCGACGTCACGCTCACGGTCGGCGCGGTTTGCCCGGTGGCGAGGCCAATGGGCTTGCTGGCGCAGCTGACGGCGGAGGTACCGCCGGTGCCGGTCAGCTGGAGCGGGAGCGCCGCGGTGGCCGGCGTGGTTTTGTCCGGCGTGATCATGGTCAGCGTGCGAGTGCTGGTGTTGGACCCCACGGTCAGGGTGCAGCTCACCGACGCGGCCTGGGCGGTTGAGGCGGTGGTGCTGGGGGTGACCGTGATCGTCGGGTTGGCGAGGCCCAGGTAGCTGTTACCCGCGGTCAGGTTGGCGCTCGCCACGGACGTGGCCGTTCCCGTCGTCGGAATCGCCGCCGTATTGCTGGTGGTGCCGACCTCAGCGGGCATGGAGTTGGTGCACTTCGGATCGCCG
>DASZMK010000004.1:0-13535 GCA_035551855.1 Solirubrobacteraceae bacterium | reverse complement strand
TCGCCTTCTTCTATGCGCCGCTGGACGCCGGCCAGGGATTCGTCCAGAAGATCTTCTACGTCCACGTGCCGCTGGCGACGGTGTCGCTGTGCGGGTTCGTGTTCGGCGGCCTGCTCGCCATCGGCTACCTGCGGACCGGCGAGCGCAAATGGGACATGCGCTCCTACGTGGCGATCCACATGGCGCTGATCTTCGGCGTCGGCGGGCTGATCACCGGCTCCATCTGGGCGAAGGCGTCGTGGGGCCACTGGTGGGTCTGGAACGAGCCGACGCTCGTCTCCTTTCTCATCGTGCTCCTGCTGTTCGCCACCTATCAGCCGCTGCGCTTCTCGATCGAGGATCCCGAGCGCCAAGCGCGGTACGCGAGCGTGTTCGCGGTCGTCGGCGCGGCGTTCGTGCCCCTCAATTACCTTGCGGTCCAGCTGGCCACGGCCTACGTGCATCCCCGTGTGCTGACGCTCGGTGGCGCCAACCTCCCACCCTCGATGGGGCTGACGTTCGTCGTCGCCCTGCTCGGCTTTGCCCTGCTGTACGTGACGCTGTGGAAGTACGAGATGGCGGCCAAGAACGCCCGCTCGCAGGTGCGCCGGCTGCGCCGGACCCTGCTCGGCGACGACCTGGCCCGTCCGGTGGGCAGGAGCGCGGCGCCGTCATGAGCCTGCTCGTCGCCGCAGCGCCCCCCGTCCCGCTGGACTCGACCGCCGGCCGGTACGTCGCCGCCGCGTACATCGTGGTGCTGGCGCTGATCCTCGCCTACGTCGCGATCATGGCCGTTCGCGCCCAGCACCTGGAGAAGGAGCTGGAGGAGCTGCGGCGCGACGTCGAGGCCGCCCGGGCCGGGGAGTCCGGCAACCCGGAGACCGAGGCCATCTTCGCCGGCGACCGGGAGCCTGTGTGAGCGAGCTGCTGGCGATCGGCGCCTCGTACAAGACCTCGCCAGTCGAGGTCCGCGAGCGGCTGGCGCTGCCGGACGCGCGCGCGGCGGAGTTCACGCGCGAGCTGCGGGGTGCCGCCGCGGTGCACGAGATCGTCACCCTGTCCACCTGCAATCGCACCGAGCTCTACCTCGTCGTCGGCGATCCCGTCGAGGCCGAGTCGACGGTGCTGGCGATGCTCTCCCGCCAGGCCGGCATCCGCCCCACCGAGCTGGCCGGAGCGATCTACGCGCACCGCAACTGCGACGCCGCCCGGCACCTGTACCGCGTCGTCTCCGGCCTGGAGTCGATGGTCGTCGGCGAGGCCGAGATCCAGGGTCAGGTGAAGCGCTCGTACGAGGCCGCGCTCGCCCAGGAGACCGTCGGCCCGCTGACCAACCGCCTGTTCCGGGCGGCCCTGGAGACGGGCAAGCGCGTACGGACCGAGACGGCGATCAGCGAAGGCCAGCTCAGTCTGCCCGGCGCGGCCGTCGCGCTGGCCCGCGAGCAGCTGGGCGATCTCGACGGCCGCCGGGTGGTCATCGTCGGCACCGGCGAGACGAGCGAGCTGACGGCCCGGGCGCTGGCCGACAGCGGAGTCAGCCCCATCTTCGTCGCCAACCGCAGGCGCGACCGCGCCCTCAGCCTCGCCCGCCGCTACAACGGCTCGACCGTTCCCCTCGACGAGCTCCCCGGCGAGCTCGTCGCCGCCGACATCGTCGTCGCCGCCACCGCGTCGCCCCACCTGCTCCTGGAGGTCGATGAGGTGGCCGAGGTGATGGACACGCGCGACCAGCGGCCGATGCTGCTCATCGACCTCGCCGTCCCCCGGGACATCGACGCCGCCTGCGGCCGGCTCGACGGCGTCTCGCTGTGTGACATCGACGACCTCCAGGCCACCGCCAGCCGCAACCGCCGCGGGCGCCAGGCCGAGGCCCGGCGCGCCGAGGGGATCATCGAGGAGGAGATCCAGAAGTTCGCGAGCTGGCTCGGCTCGCTCGAGGTCCTGCCGACGGTGGCGGCGCTGCGCGCCCACGCCACCGAGATCGCCGCTCAGGTGGTCGCCGAGAACACCGGCAAATGGGAGACGGCGTCGCCGCGGGACCGTAGCCGGGTCGACGCGATCGCCCGCACCATCGTCAACCGGCTGCTGCACGTCCCGACGCTGCAGATGAAGGAGATGCACGACGACCGCGTGCACGCCCGCATGGCGCTCGTTCGCGACCTGTTCGGGCTCTCCGTCGACGAGGGCGTCGGCAATGAGCGCGTGGACCAGGAGCTCTCCGACGGGCTCGCCGAGGTGCGCGAGCTGCGCCGGCGGGCGTCGGCCCCCGGTCAGTGAGCGACGCCGATGCGGCTCGGAACCCGCGCCAGCAGGTTGGCGCTGGCCCAGGCGCGCTGGGTGGCGCAGCGGCTGGGCGCCGAGGTGGAGATCGTCGAGATCACGACGCTCGGCGACCGCGGTGCGGCGGCGGCGGCGGACAAATCGCGCTGGACGTCTGAGCTCGAGCGCGCGCTGCTCGAGGAGCGGATCGACGTGGCCGTGCACTCGGCCAAGGACGTGCCGACGGAGCTCGCCGACGGGCTGGAGCTGGTGGCCGTCCCGGAGCGCGCCGACGCGCGGGACGTCATCTGCGGCGCGGCGAGCGTCGCCGCGCTTGCCGCCGGCGCCCGCGTCGGCACCGGCAGCCTGCGGCGCGCGGCCCAGCTGCGGGCCCTGCGCGACGACGTGGAGGTGGTGGAGCTGCGGGGAAACGTCGACACCCGCCTGCGCAAGCTCGCCGAGGGGCAGGCCGACGCGCTCGTGCTCGCCTTCGCCGGACTCCAGCGGCTGGGACGCGAGGACCAGGCCGGCGGGGTGATCGACGAGTTCGTGCCCGCGGCCGGGCAGGGCGCTCTCGCGCTCGAGGCGCGGACCGGGCATCTGGACCGGGCGGCGCTCCGCGGCGTGAGCGACGCGGCGGCCATGGGCTGCGTGGCCGCCGAACGGGCGCTCGTGCAGGCGCTCGGCGCCTCGTGTAACACGCCGGTGGGAGCGCACGCCCGGGCGCTGGCGGACGGGCGTGTGTCGCTGACCGGCTGGGTCGGCGTGCCGGATGGCTCGGCCTGGCTGCGCGATGAGGTGGTGGGGTCGCCCGCTGACGCCGGGGCGGAGTGCGCGCGGCGGATGCTGAGCGCCGGCGCCGCGGAGCTGTTGAAACGATCCGAGACGGAGCTCGCCGGATGACCGTGCACCTCGTCGGCGCCGGCCCGGGGGATCCGGGGCTGCTCACGGCCCGCGCGCTGGAGCTGATAGCGACCGCCGACGTCATCGTCTATGACCGGCTGATCCCGGAGGCGGCGCTCGACGGGGCCCGGTCCGAGGCCGAGCTGGTCTACGTGGGCAAGGAGGGCGGGGGACCGTCGGTCTCGCAGGAGGAGATTGGGGCGCTGCTGGTGGAGCATGGCGCCGCCGGACGGCAGGTCGTCCGCCTCAAGGGCGGCGACCCGTTCGTGTTCGGCCGGGGCGGGGAGGAGGCCGAGCTCCTGCGCGCCGCCGGCGTCGCCTTCGAGGTCGTTCCCGGCATCACGGCGGGCGTGGCGGCCCCGGCCTACGCCGGCATCCCGGTCACCCATCGCGATGCCGCCAGCGCCGTGGCGTTCATCACCGGGCATGAGGATCCGTCCAAGCCGGAGTCGGCGCTGGACTGGCCCGCCCTCGCCCGCTTTCCCGGGACGCTCGTGTTCTACATGGGGGTGCGTCAGCTGGGCGCGATCGCCGAGCGGCTGATCGAGGGCGGCCGACCGCCGTCAGAGCCGGCGGCGGTCATCGCGCGGGGAACGCTCCCGGGCCAGCGGGTGGTCAGCGGCACCATCGAGACGATCGCCGCCGCCGCGTCGGCCGCCGCCGTCCGCGCCCCGGCCATCTCGCTCTTCGGCCCGGTGGCCGCGCTGCGCGACAGCCTCGCCTGGTTCGAGGCCCGGCCGCTCGCCGGACGCACCGTCGCGGTCACCCGCGCGCGGGCGCAGGCGAGCGCCCTGGCGGCACGGCTGCGCGGCCTCGGCGCCGCGGCGGTCGAGGCCCCGGCGATCCGGATCGCCGAGCTCGACGGGCCGGCGCCGGAGATCGGCGGCTATGACCTCGTCTGCCTGACGAGCCCCACCGGCGTCCGGTTCCTGTTCGCGCGCCTGGAGCGCGAGGGGCGCGATGCCCGAGCGTTCAGCGGCACCCGGGTGGCCGCGATCGGACCGGGCACCGCGGCGGCGCTGCGCGAGCACGGGCTGATCGCCGACGTGGTCCCGGAGCGATTCGTCGCCGAGGGCCTGGTGGAGGCGCTTGCCGACGTGCCCGTGCGCCGGGCACTCGTCGCCCGCGCGGCCGAGGCCCGCGACGTGCTGCCGGACGCGCTGCGCGAGCGCGGCGCCGACGTCGACGTGGTGGCGCTGTATGAGACGGTGGCGGAGCCCGCGTCCGACCGCCGGCGGTCGCTTGTCTCCGGTGCCGACTACGTGACGTTCACGTCCTCCTCGACCGTCCGCTTCTTCTTTGCGTCGATCGGCGACGGGCTATCGGACGACGCGCGGCTGGTCAGCATCGGTCCGGTGACCAGCGACGCCCTGCGCGCGTACGGCCGCGAACCGGATGTCGAGGCCACCCGCCACGACATCGACGGCCTCGTCGAGGCGCTCGTCGCCGACGCGGCCGCACGTCGTTAACACACGACGTTAACAATCGGCCGGGGCCTCGCGCGCAACTCGTCCGCGAGCCGTGCGTTCCAGTCCGTGGGGAGGGACCGGCCGATCCGGCTCAGCAGCCGGACACATTCAAAAAGGGAGCGCACTGTTGAAGAGTTTCTCGTCCGTCCGGCGGATGCCGCTGGCCCTGGTTGCGGTGCTCGCCGCAGCCGTGGTCGCCGCGGCTCCCGCGGTGGCGAAGTCGCATTCGTCCAAGCACAAGACGCTGTACGTCACCCCCAAGGGGCGTGACCGCGGGGCCTGCACGCAGAAGAGCCCCTGCAAGACGATCGGGTTTGCGATCGGCAAGACGGCCAAGGGCGACACCGTTGACGTCGCCAAGGGCACGTACGCGGGCATGGTGACGGTGACGCGTGACATCCGCGTCGTCGGCGCCGGCAAGCCGGTCATCGATGCAACGGGCCGCCCCAACGGGATCCTGGTCACCGGGGCCAAGTCCCGGGGAGCCCAGATCTCCGGCTTCAGCGTCAAGAATGCCAATGACGAGGGGATCCTGGCCCAGCAGACCTCGCACGTGCTGATCGCCGGCAACATCGTACGCGCCAACGACAAGGGAGCCACGGCCAAGACGCCGACCGGCGAGTGTGCGCCCCAGGGCGCGGTCCCCGGCGACTGCGGCGAGGGCCTGCACCTGATGAGCGTCTCGAGCTCGGTCGTGCGCAACAACACCATCGAGAACAACCTCGGCGGGATCCTGCTGACCGACGAGATGGGGCCGACCCACGACAATCTGATCTCGTCCAACACGGCGTCGAACAACGTCGGGGATTGCGGGATCACCCTCGGCGGCCACAGCACCAATGCGTTTGCCGGTGGCAAGCCGCAGCCGGCCCGCGGCGGCGTCTACCGCAACGACATCATCGACAACACCGCCAACGGCAACGGCATCAAGGGATTCGGCGGGGGCATCCTGATCGGCGCCGGTGCGCCCGGCTCGGCCGTCTATGGCAACACCGTGCAGCACAACACCGCCAACGACAACGGCCTGGGCGGCTTCACGCTGCACAGTCATGCCCCGGGCCAGGACGTCAACGGCAACCGGATCATCGACAACACGTTCGAGCATGACGGACTCACCGGCAACAACGGCAAGCCGGGCGATGTCGTCGCCCCCGGGCTCACCCAGACCGCCGGGATCATCGTCTACAGCGCGCTGACCAAGCTCACCGGCACGGTCATCACGGGCAATCACCTGGCCAACGAGTACTACGGGATCTGGACGATGAACGTCTCCAAGGTCAACGCGAAGGCGAACACGTTCGCCTCCAACGTCAAGGTCACCGACTCCCAGAAGTAAGCCGTCAGGGCTGTTCCGGCGCCGCCTGGGGGCGGAGGCGGCGCCGGTCGGGGTCCACCACATCGCGTCCGCCGCAGACGGTACGCTCTGCCGCGCGGGTGTGGGAGCTTCCAGACGATCATCGGGCTCTTCGGCGAGCCCAGGAGCGGGTGCGGCGACGGCTGCTGCGCCGAACCGTGGCCGGCACGCTCGCGGTGGTGATCCTCGGCGTCGGCGTCGTCCTGGCCACGGGAGCCGGGTCCGGTGGCGGGGCTCCGCACCATCCGCCGGCCCTCGCGGTCAAGCTCCGCCAGGTCAAGCCCGCCCCGGTCCGCCATCTGCGCGGGCTCTCGCCCGCGGGTCTTGAGAACATCAAGCGGCTGCTCGCCCTCGGCCTGCCCATCTACTGCGGCGGGCGTCAGGGCAACGCGGTGGCGTTCACGTTCGACGACGGCCCGGGCGTGTACACGCACTACGCGCTACGCAAGCTGGAGCGGGCGCACGCGCGGGCTACCTTCTTCGTCGTCGGCAGGAGCATCAGGGCGTGGCCGGGGTGGCTGCGCCGCGAGGGGCGGATGGCCGCCCTCGGCGACCACACGATGACCCATCAGGATCTGGTGGCCATGGCACCGGTCCAGGCGTTCGACGAGATCTACCGGGCCAGGCAGGTGATCCAGCATGACTCCGGCCAGCGCGTGGAGCTGTTCCGTCCGCCGTACGGCGCCCACGACCGGATCGTCGACACCATCGTCCACCGCCTGGGGATGCTCGACATCATGTGGTCGGTCGACTCGGCCGACTCGCTCGGCGCCAACTACGCCGGGATCATCCGAAACGTCACCCAGGGGCTGCGCCCGGGCGCGATCATCGAGATGCACGAGAACCGCGGCCAGACCATCCGGGCGCTGACGAGGCTGCTGCCGGAGCTGCGCCGCCGGCACCTGCACTCGGTCAGCGTGCTCTCGCTCCTGGCCACCGATCCCCCGTCGCCGGCGCAGCTTCACCGGGGCGAGTCCGGCTGCGGTGGGCGGGCGCGGATCGGCGGCCGCGGCATCGAGTAGCCGCCGGTCGGTGGCGGGCGGCGGCACGTAATAGGGTGGAGGCCATGCCGGATGCCGCCTCGGCGCCGATCATCACCTTCCTCTCCGACTACGGGCTACAGGACGACTTCGTCGGTATCTGCCACGGCGTGATGGCCAGGAGCTGCCCGTCGGCCCGCGTCATCGACCTCACCCACGGGATCCCGCGCCACGACGTGCGGGCCGGGGCGATCGTGCTCAGCGAAGCCCTCGCCTACCTCCCGGCCGGCGTCCATCTCGCCGTCGTCGATCCGGACGTCGGCGCCCAACGCCGCGCCATCGCCCTGCGCCTGGCCGACGGGCGGCTGCTCGTCGGCCCGGACAACGGCCTGCTCTCCCCGGCCGCCGCGGCCGGCGGAGGCGTGGCGGAGGCGGTCGACATCGCCCGCTCCGGATACCGGTTGCAGCCCGTCTCGGCGACGTTCCACGGACGGGACATCTTCGCCCCGGTCGCCGCCGCCCTGGCCGCCGGCGTGGCGCCCGCCGACGCGGGCGAGCCGCTGGACCCGGAGACCATCGTCTCTCTCGAGCTGCCCCAGCCGACTCGGGACGGCGACGCGCTCGTCGCCCACGTGCGCTACATCGACCGGTTCGGCAACCTCCAGCTCGACGCCGGCCATGAGCACCTGACCGATGCCGGGCTGAAGCTGGGGCGCCCGGCGCTGGTCGAGCTCGCGGACGGCACGTCTCATCCTGTCCACTTCGTGCGGACCTTCGCCGACGCCGGCCGCGACGAGCTCCTGCTCTACGAGGACGCTCAGCGGCGGCTGGCGATCGCGGTCCGCCATGGCGACGCCGCAGCGCTGCTGGGCCTCACCGTCGACGCCGAGCTGCGGATCCGGCCGGGATGAGCGCACCGCCGACGGCCTCCTCCGGGTCTCCGGCGGTCCCGTCCGCGAGCCTGGGGCTGCCGCGGCTGCATCTGCGGACCACGGACTCCACCAATACGCGCGCCCGCGAGCTGGCCGCCGCCGGGGCGCCGCACGGGACGCTGGTCACGGCGGCCGAGCAGAGCGCCGGACGGGGGCGCCAGGGACGCACGTGGTCGGCGCCCGCCGGACAGGCGCTGCTCTGCTCGCTCGTCATCCGCCGGCCGGGACCGCTGCTGTCGCTGACGGCGGGTGTCGCGGTCGCCGAGGTGGCCGGCGACGACGCGCGCGTCAAGTGGCCCAACGACGTGCTCGTCGACGGGCGCAAAGTGGCCGGGATCCTCGTCGAGGGGCGCCCGCAGGAGGGCTGGGTCGTGCTGGGGATCGGCGTCAACGTCGCGCTGCGGCTCGAGGACATGCCTGCGCAACTGCGCGAGAGCGCCGGGACCCTGGGACTCGGGGCGGCCGAGATAGAGCCCACGCTGGCGCGGCTGGTGGGATCCCTGAGCACCTGGCTGGAGCGGTCAGACGACGAGATTCTCGCCGCGTTTGCCGACCGGGACGCGCTCCGCGGTCAGATGGTCACCTGGAGCGAGGGACGGGGCCGGGCCGGCGGGGTCGATGACCGCGGCCGGCTCCTGGTGTCGACCGAGGACGGCCGCGAGCATGCGCTCTGGGCGGGCGAGGTTCACCTCACGACCGGGTGAGGCGGGCCGGCATCGCACGGTCCAGGCGACGATGCCGGCCCCAGCCTCGGTTCGACGTGTCGTCAGCCGATCCGCGAAGGATGCGTCAATGCATACGCGGATCGACGAACACATCGTCGATCTGTGTGTCGCCGGTCAGCGCGGTGAAGCGGAGCGCCACCTGCGTCGTTCCCTGCGACAGCGCCCCGGTGACCACCGATGCCGTGAGCATCGGCAGGGACGGAGCCCATTGTCCGTTCAGCACGACGGTGCCCACGGGCACCGCGACCGGTCCCAGCAGTGGCAGCCGGTACACGACTGATACCAGGACCGTCGACAACAGCCCGTTGTTGCGCGCGAAGAAGCGGAACGTGGGGTAGGCGGCATCCACGCAGGTGAACGGCGACTGCACCGACCCACCGGCGGGGAGGTTCACCGACGACGATCCCGTCAAGCCGGCCGCCGCGTCCGGCGCCCCGCCGGCCACGACGCGGGCGCCGCGGCTCAGTGTCCAGCCCGCCGCGTCGCCCTCAAAGGACCCCCCTGGAACCAGCTTGTACAGGGAAGTGTCCCCCCAAGGCGCGAACGGCTGTGTCAGCGCCGAGTTGTCGCACGCGTCGGTCGAGATGATCGCCGCGTGCGCGCTCGTCGCTGACAGGGCGAAGACCCCAAGCGCCGCCGCGGCGGCGGCGAGGAGCCGGGTGGGATGGCTGAAAAGGCCCTGCATCATGTCCGTACGCACCTTCCGTGGTGTGTAGTGGCAGCCGAGCTATCTCGTCCGAGGGCGAGACCTCTGGCTTTGCGTCCCTGGCTCACGCCAGGTTTGCCCTTTTCAGGTTGATTGACCCGTCTGTCATCGGTGCGCCGCCGTCAGGCTCGACCTCGGCGGCGCCTGACTCGACGGATGTTCGACGGCCAGGCCGTTGGCGGATGGGCAACCTTCTACAGATCCGGGGGATCCCGGCCGATATGTCCGCGAACGATGACGATGCAGCCCACGTTCGAGGAACAGGAGATCCTGGCCGACAAACGCCGGCGGGCCAGCGTGCGGATGACGCTCCGCGAGATCCTGGGCGAGCTGCTCGTCGGCCCGGGATTCTTTGGGTGTGTCGCGCTGGTGTGGTGGATCCAGCCTCCGCATCACATGGCCCTCGCGCCCGCGGCCTGTTGCATCGCCGTGATGGTCCTGGCGACGCGCGTCCTGTTCGAGACGCCGTTTGGGTTCACCGTCGCCACGCAGCTCGCCTTCGTGCCGATGCTCTTCGCTCTGCCGTTGGCGATCGTCCCCCTCGCCTTTGCCGGCTCCCTGGCGATCTCGGCGCTCCCGGATGTGCTCGCCGGCCGGCAGCCCGTCGTGACGCTGCTGCGGGTCCCGGGCAACTCGTGGTCGTCGATCTTCCCCTGCCTCCTGTTCGCCGGCGTCGGCGTGGCGCCGGCGGCGGCCGGGCCCCCGCTGCTGATCGGCGCGCTGGCGGCGCAATTCGTCGGCGATTTCGCCCAGTCCGCCCTGTACTTCGGCATCGCCCGGGGGGCCGCCCTGCGCGCCCAGCTGCGGGAGAGCTGGGTGTACCTGATCGACGCGGCGCTGTCCGGCGTGGGGCTGGCGGTCGCCGAGGAGATGCACTCGGCTCCCTACGCGGTGCTGGCGATGGTGCCCCTGCTCGGTCTGCTGGCCATGTTCGCCTACGAGCGCCGAGGACGACTGGGCAACCTGCTCGAGCTCAACGAGACCTACCGGGGCACGGCGCTGCTCCTCGGCGACGTGATCGCCGCCGACGACGGCTACACCGGAGAGCACTCGCAGGACGTCGTCAGCCTGGCCGTGGCCGTCGGCGATCAGTTGGGTCTCGACGCCGAGCAGCGGCGCAACCTGGAATTCGGCGCCCTCCTCCACGACGTCGGAAAGATCGCGATCCCCAAGGAGATCGTCAACAAGCCGGGCAAGCTCGATTCCGACGAGTGGGAGCTCATGAAGACCCACACCACCGAGGGAGAGCGGATGCTCAACCAGGTCGGCGGCTTCATGCGCGAGGTGGGTCAGATCGTCCGCTCCCATCACGAACGCTGGGACGGCCGCGGCTATCCGGACGGCCTGGCCGGCAGCACCATCACGCTCGAGGCACGGATCATCGCCTGCTGTGACAGCTGGAACGCGATGCGGACCGACCGGCCATACCGGCGGGCGCTCACCCACGAGGCGGCGATCGGCGAGCTCCTCGGCAACGCCGGCGCACAGTTCGACCCGGCCGTGGTCCGAGCGACGGTCCGCGTGGTGGCCGCCGAGCGGCCGACGAGCGTGGTTCCGGTCGCCCCCGTGCCGGCTCGCGCCTACGCCGCCGGCGTGCCCGCCCGCTGAGGGCGGCGGGCCGAGAGCCCGGCCGGGCTAGGCGGCTTCTTCGGCGTCGTCGGACGGCCGGCCCCGGCTGCGACTGCGGCGCGGCCGCTTGATCTGATCGACGCGCCCATCCGGCGTCTCCTCGGCGGGGTCGGTTGCCGGCCGGCTTTCCGACGTCCCCTGGGGCACCGCCTCGTCCAGGCTGGTCTGTGCGGGCCCCGGCTCGTCGGTGGGTGCCGCCGGCGCGTCGGCGTCCTGGGCCCGCGCCCGCGTTCGGGTCCCGGCGCGCCTGGCTGGTGCCTTCGTCCGCGGCTTGGCCGGAGCCTTGGCGCGGGGCTTGGCCGGGGCCTTGGCTCGCGGCTTGACCGTCGTGGAGCGCGAGCGCCGGGCCGGCTTGGGGGCGTCGGCGTCCGGCGTCGCCATCTGCAGCTGCTCGTCCTTCGGAGCCGTCGAGGCGTCGTCGTCGTCGCCGGCCTCGGTCTCGGCGCCACCGCCGTCCCCGGTCGGCTCGGCGCTCTCCGGGCGCTCCTCGGAGGGGGCGTCCGGCTCGCCATCGTCGGTCTCCGCCGCGGTGTCCAATTCGTCGTCCACGCTCTCATCAGCCTCGCTGAGCGCGAGCGTCGGCTGGGTCCTGGAGGTGCCGTTGGCCTCGGATCCCGCGGCCGAGCCCGCCTTGCGCCGCCGCCGCTTGGAGCTCCGGCGGCCCTTGGGGAAGTTGCGCAACAGCTCGCGGGCGAGGGCGGCCGGCTTGCGCGCCATCCGGGTGCGGGCGCCGCGCAGGGCCTCCTCGGCCTCCGGGGTGTGGGCGAGCGCGGCCGCCAGCAGCGCCGCGGACAGCCGCCGATCCTCCTTGCGCGACGCGTGCACGAGCCGCCGGGCGTTGCGCGCGTGGGCGGAGCCGCTGGAGTTCACCAGCAATCCCAGCAGGCGCTTGGTCTCCGGCCAGCGCTGCACCGCGTACTCCTCGTGGACCTCGCGGGTGTACTCGGCCATCCGCCAGATCCAGGCGTTCGCCTGGTCACGGCGGCCGATGCGGCGCTCGGCCAGCGCCTGGAGCATGATCTTGACGCCCTCGCGCCGCTCGTCGCGGGGCCAGCCGCCCATGATGTCGATCGCCTGATCGAATGCTTCGGCGTCGCGGCTGGCGGCGATCTCCTGTAGCGCCCGCAGCCGCAGCTGGGCGTTGCGGTTGCGCTGCACCGCGGTCAGCAGGAAGCGCCGCTTGAGCTCGCCGCCGCGGTCGAAGTGGAGCATCGCCTTGGCGCGGCGCCAGCCATTGGGCGCGACGCGCGCGCCGGCCAGCGCCGCCCACACGTGCTGCTCGCCGTAGTCGAGGTGCTCGACGGCGATCCGCCACAGCTCGCGCTCGAAGACCTCGGCGCGCCGCTCCGGATCCGGGGTGACCGGAAGGACCCGGCGCTCCACCCGCACCCGACGACCGCGGCCGCGGCGCACCGGGCCGACGACGATCGCGCCGCCGCGGTAGACGTCGCGGTCCAGCAGCGAATGCAGCGTCACGACGGGATCGTCGTGCTTGGTCGCCGGATGGACGAAGTCCACGACGATCCCGGCCTCCTTGCCGGGATGCCGTCGCGTGACGCGACCAACGCGCTGCTGGTAGATGCGCTTGGACGCCGTAGGGGCCAGGTGCATGCAGATCGTCGCCCGCGGACTGTTCCAGCCTTCGGCGAGCAGCTGGGCGTTGACCAGCACGTCGACCTTGCCGGATTCGTAGTCGGCCAACACCCGCGCGAGCTCACGCTTCGGCGTCTCTCCGGAGACGCCCTTGGCCTTGATGCCGAGATCGCGGAACGCCTGGGCGACGTTGTAGGCGTGCTTGACGCCGGCGGCGTAGACGACGCCGGGAACGCCGTTGAAGCGCGTCTTGTACAGATCGGCGATCGCCACGTTGAACGGCGTCTGGTCCAGCAGTTCGGCCAGCATCTCCTGGTCGAACTCGGTATCCACCTCGCCGCGCCGGAGCGGCACCTTGGCGATGGTGCGAACGCCGGGCCCGGGCGGGATGCGGATGCAGCGCAGCGGGGAGATGACGCCGCGGCGGGCGGCCTGAGCCAGGTCGAAACGGCTCGTCTGGGTGGGGAAGAGGTCGGTCACGTGACGCGCGATCAGCGCGCCGGTAGCGGTCATGCCGACAAAGATCGGCCCGGCCCAGGCGCGGATCGCCGCCGACGTCTTCTCACCGAGCGCCGTGTGCGCCTCATCACAGATGACGATCGTGTAGGCGTCGGAGATCCGGCCGGCGTTGCGGACGAACCACTGGTAGGTCTCGACGGTGACCGGGCCGTTGGCCGCGTCGTGGTCATCCAGCAGAGCCGCGCTGATCCGGTCGCGGTAGCCGCGGTCGCGCAGTTCGCCGTGGAACTGATCGACGAGATTGCGCCGGTGGGTGAGGATCAGGACCCCGCCGGTGCGCGAGGCCTCCACGAAGCCGAGGGCGGCGACCGTCTTGCCCGCTCCGGTGGCGTGCTCAAACCAGAATCGCTTGGCGGCGTTGGGATCCTCCGGCTGCTCCTCCAGCTGGCGTTCGTCCTCATCCGCATCGTCCTGCCAGTCCTGGGGCTCGTCGTCCTCGGCCTCGTCCTCGTCGGCGACATCGTCGAGCTCGTCGTCCACGTCCTCC
>DASZMK010000003.1:0-2460 GCA_035551855.1 Solirubrobacteraceae bacterium | reverse complement strand
GAGGTCGGCGGCGGTGAACACGTGCACGCCCGGGAGCGCGCGGGCCTCATCGGCGTCGATGCCCGTGATCCGGGCGTGCGCCCAGTCGGAGCGGACGAACGCGACGTGGCGTTCGCCGGACGTGCGCAGGTCGTCGACGTACCGCCCCTGGCCCAGCAGAAACCGCGGATCCTCGCGGCGGCGAACCCTCTGTCCGACTACGTTGGCGATGGCCTGCCCCTTTCCGGGTGGGAGCCGGCGGTGAATGATACGTGGCGGGCCCCGCGGCGCCAGCCTGGCCGCGCAGCCCGGGTTGTCCGGCGGTGCAGCGTGGGTGGGGCGGGGCTCACGGGTCGGCGAACTGGGCCGGCTCCCGGGTGAAGCCGGCGGTCACCGCGGCCAGCTGGTTGGGGGAGCCGACCAGTCCAAGCTGCAGCTCGGCCTCCAGGGCCAGCGTCTGCGCCGGGGCGCCCGTCCACGCTTCGTCGTACAGGCGCTTGGCCGCCCGCACCGCCTGCGGGGACCGGGTGGCGATCTCGGCCGCCAGGGCCCGGGCCGCCGCCAGAGGATCGTCGGTCACGCGCGTGACCACGCCCAGACGCGCCCCCTCATCCGCCGCGAACAGGCGACCGGTGAAGGTCAGCTCCTTGGCGATGTCGATCCGCACCAGCCGCGGCAGCGTCCGGGTGATCGACATGTCCGGGATCAGGCCCCACTTGATCTCCATCACCGACAGCCGCGTGTCCGGGGCCGCGATCCGGACATCCGCGGCGAGCGCGATCTGCAGGCCTCCGCCGAAGCAGTTTCCGTGCAGCGCCGCGATGACGGGCACCGGCACCTCCAGCCAGACATGGGCCGCCCGCTGAAACCAATTCGGGTTCTCTCCGCGCACGCGGTCGACGAGGCCGTCCAGGCCCCCGCCGGACTGCATGATGCTCACCACGTCCAGGCCGGAGCAGAAGCTCGGGCCGTCGCCGCGCAGGATGACCGCCCGCACGCCCGGCTCGCCGGCGACGCGCTCCCCGGCGGCGATGATCTGCTCGAACATGGGCACGTCGAGGGCGTTGTGCTTGTCGGCGCGGGTCATGGTGACGACCGCCACGTGGTCGTCGATCTCGACGTGTACGCGCTCCTGGGACATCGTCCAGACCTTACCCGTCGAGCGCGACCGGATCGGCGACCCGCACCCGCCCGCCCTCCAGCACCTCTCCGTACACGCCGAACGGCAGCGGCTCCGTCGTCCCCACGTCGCTGCGGTAGGAGCGGAGCAGATCAAGCGTCGGCAGGTCGCCGCGGGCGCTGTCCGGGTCCCGGCTGGTGATCAGACAGCGTCCGACATGCCCGCGCATCCGCACGAGCGCCTCGCCGGCGCGCACCCGCCGATCGATCCACCCGTCCTCCTCGTGGGCGGCGACGCCGTCGATCTCGATCAGCATCCGGAACCGCCGCGGGTCGATCGAGTCCTGGCCTGCGGCTTCGGCCAGCCGCCGCAGCGACGCCCGCGAGATCAGTGATGTCGCGCCCGCGTGGCCGCGGTCGACGCCGCTGGCCGCTGCCACGATGCGCAGGGAATGGCCGACGTGGGCGGACACCGCCTCGGAGAACGGCCCGCGGAGCTCCGGTATCTCGTCGGTCCGGCGGTAGAAGCGCGCCGTCACCGCCTCGCCGGGCTCCACCTGGCCGCTGACGGCTTCCCCGTTCGGGAACGTCAACGTCAGCCGGCTCGTCTCGGCGTCGTAATCCGGGACGATCGTCTGCAGCTGCGCGAACTGCTTGCCGTTCACCATCCGGCCGCGCTCGTCCACGACGTAGAAGCGCCGGTCACCGGCGGCCCCCTGCTCGTCGAGCTCGATCTCCTGGACCTGACGCAGGCGCATGGCCTTGACCGGGGCGATCGCGAGGCTGGTGACGGTGATGGGCGACATGGGCGGCGGCGTACAGATTAAGCGCTCGGCGGCTAGAGCGCGGGCGGTCCCCGGCAGCCCCGGCGGCCCCCGGCGTTCAGGCACTGGGGGCGCTCCGGATTCCGCCGTGCACACGGCGACAAATCCCGCCCCCGCCGGGAGGTTTGGCGCAGAATGAGGGCTCAGCCTGCGTCCTGTGCCAAATCACCGGGCGAGGTCGCAATTTGGCGCGTCATGCACGGTCCAGGGACAACTCACAGCGCCCGGGCCCCGCCCCCTTCGTTGCCGCCGTTTCCCCCGCCATATCGGCGCCGCGGGAGATGAACGGCACGCCTACGCCGCGGCGGCCTGCTCCGCCCAGTCCCGGTACAGCTCCCAATAGCGCCCCTCGACCTCCAGAAGCTCCTCATGGGTGCCGGCCTCCACGATCCGCCCATGCTCCATGACCAGGATCTTGGCGGCGTGCCGGATGGTGGAGAGGCGGTGGGCGATGACGATCGCGGTCCGGCCGGCGACGAGCCGCCGCAGCCCCTCCTCGATCAGCCCCTCGGTGTGGACGTCGACGTTCGCCGTCGCC
>DASZMK010000002.1:0-5605 GCA_035551855.1 Solirubrobacteraceae bacterium | reverse complement strand
GGCAGCTCGGCGGAGGCCCGGCGGGGCACCTCGCTCCAGTACCCCAGGTCGGCGTCGAGCCCGCCGGAGGCGACGTACTCGGCCAGGCGCTGTGCCCAGGCCCGGTAGGTGGTGGTCCCCGCACCCAGGTCGACGGGCTGGCCGGCGGCGATCCGGCGGTAGGCCCCTTCGAGGTCGTCGAGCAGGATCCGCCAGGAGACCCCGTCGACCGCGAGGTGATGGATGGTCACGAACAGCTGCGGACGCCGGCCTGGTCCCAGGCCGAACAGCACCGCCCTGAGCAGCGGACCATCGGTGATGTCCAGGCTGGTCTGGGCCGCGACCGCGGCCTCCTCCATGGCGGCCTGCTGCGCGCCGGCGTCCAGGGCGGACAGGTCGCAGCGCCGGAAAACCGCCGCCGTCTCGCTGGGGGCGACGTCCTGCACCCAGGAGCCGTCCACGAGGGCGAAGCGCATCCGCAGCGCCTCGTGGTGCGCCACGACCGCGTCCATGGCCCGCTCCAGCGCCCCGGCGTCGACGTCTTCGGCCAGCTCGACGGTCATCGACTGGTTGAAGTGGTTGGCGGTCTCCGCGTGCGTCTCGAAGAACCAGGCCTGGATCGGGGTCAGGGGCACCGGACCGGCGACTGGATCCTCCCTCACCGACTCGGGCGCCAGAGCCGCTCCGAGGCCAGTGGCCAACTCGGCGATGCTCTGGTGGAGGAAGATGTCCTTGGAGGTCAGCCGCAGCCCGGCCTGCCGGGCTCGGGACACCACCTGGATGCTCAGGATCGAGTCGCCGCCGAGCTCGAAGAAGTTGTCCTCGACACCGACCCGCTCGACCCCGAGGACCTCCGCCCAGATCCGGGCGAGCACCGCTTCAGCGTCGGTGCGCGGCGCCGCGTAGCCGGTGGCCACGACTGCGTCGAGATCGGGGGCGGGCAGGGCTTGCCGGTCGAGCTTCCCGTTGGGGCTGAGCGGCAGGGCGTCCAGCACCACGAATGCCGAGGGCACCATGTAGTCCGGCAGGCTCTGGGCGGCCAGCGAGCGCAACTCGCTGAACGTTGGGGGCGTCGTACCATCGGCTGGGACGAAGTAGGCCACCAATCGCTTGACCCCTGATCGATCCTCCCGGACGATGACCACAATGTGGGCGACACCCGGATGCGTCCCCAGGGTCGACTCGATCTCGCCCAACTCAACCCGGAACCCGCGAATCTTGACCTGGTGGTCGACGCGACCGAGGAACTCGAGCTGGCCGTCGGATCTCCACCGAACCACGTCTCCGGAGCGGTACATGCGAGAGCCCGGCTCGCCGAACGGGTTGGCCACGAACCGCTCGGCGGTCAGACCCGGTCGATTGAGGTAGCCGCGGGCGAGGCCAGCACCGGCGATGTAGAGCTCACCGGATACGCCGGGCGGCACCGGCCGCAGGGCGGCATCGAGCACGTACACCCGGCTGTTTGCAACAGGACGGCCGATGGGCGGAGTGGTCGCACCAGCCAGTGGTGAGCTCATCGTGGCACAGACCGTTGACTCGGTCGGCCCGTAAGCGTTGATCATCCGGCGATCTCGTGACCAGCGGCCGACCAGGTCCGCCGGACAGGCCTCCCCCGCCACTACGATTGTGGCTTCGTGCAACAGGTCCTTATCAGCTGGCATCGCGGCCAGCACCACCGGAGGCAAGGTCGCATGGGTGATCCTCTGCTGCTCGCACAGGACGGCAAGCGGCTCTCCAGGCAACAACGTGTCGCCGGAAGCGACGACGATCGCCGCACCGGACAGCAGTGCCATGCAGATCTCCCAGAACGCCGCGTCGAAACTCAGCGACGCGAACTGCAGCACCCGGCTGCCCGGACCAACCTTTAACCGTTCAACCTGGGTGGTCAAAAGGCTCGCCACGCCGGCGTGCGACACCACGACTCCCTTCGGTCGGCCGGTCGACCCCGATGTGTAGATGAGATATGCGGGATGGCGAGGCTGAACCGGCACAGGGGGAACCGTGCTCGGGTGTTGACCGATGTTGTCCGCCGTCTCGGATTCATCCAGCAACAACTGAGGCGCGACATTCGGAAGGCGCGCCGCGATCGCAGTGGTGGTGACCACCAGTGCAGGTCGTGAGTCATTGAGCATGTAGGCGATTCGCTCGGCCGGGTAGTCCGGATCCACCGGTAGGTAGGCGGCACCGGCCTTGAGCACCGCCAGCAGGGCAACCACCATATCCACGGAGCGGGGCAGCGCGATGGCCACGAACTGCTCCACACCGATACCCTGAGCGATCAGGAAACGCGCCAATCGGTTGGCCCGCGCGTTCAGTTCCGCGTAGGACAGCGTGGTCTCCTCAAACAGTAATGCTGGCGCGTCCATGTCGCGATCGACTTGCGCGTGGAACAACTCGGGCAATGTCACCGACGGAACGTCCCGCCTGGTGTCGTTCCATTCGACCAGCACCTGATGACGCTCGGCCTCCGTCATGATGTCGATCTGGCTCAAGGGGATGTCGGGGTCGGCGACGACGGCCTCGATCACGCGGGTGAGATGCCCGGCCATGCGCTCGATGGTGGCGGCGTCGAACAGGTCGGTGCTGTACTGCAGAACGCCGGCCAGGCCGTGGTCGCACTCCTGGAACTCGAAGGTGATGTCGAAGTTGGCCAACTGCCTTGGCAGGGCGACATCCTCGACTCGCACGCCCGCGAACTCGGGGAGGTTCCGCTGCGTGCCCTGCAGCACCACCATGACGTCGAACAGTGGATTACGGCCGGCGTCGCGCTCGGTTTGGACCGCATTGACCAGTCGATCGAAGGGAACCTCCTCGTGGGCGAAGGCATCCAGCACACTGCCCTTTACGCCCGTCAGGAAGTCGATGAACGTGCGCGAACCCTCTACGGATGAGCGCAGGACGACAGTGTTGACAAAGAAGCCGACAAGCCTCTCGAGCTCCGGGCGGTTGCGGCCCGAGGTGACCGTGCCGACCGCGATATCTTCCTGGCCGGACCAGCGGGCCAACAGCACCTGGCAGGCGGCAACCAGAGCTGTGAACAGCGTCGTTCCCTCCGCGCGGGCAATCTCGCCGAGTCGTGCGACGACGTCAGCCGGCACGAGAAACTCGTACGACGCACCGGCCGACGTACGCACCAACGGCCGCGGCCGATCCGTCGGGAGATCCAGTGGGGAGATGTTTGAGAGCTGCCGTTTCCAGTAGCCCAGATGCTCCTCAAGCGCCGCATCGGACAGGCGTTCCCGCTGCCACACAGCGAAATCGGCGTACTGGAGGGGCAACGGCGGGAGATCGGCCACCTCGCCTCGGAGCGCCGCCGCGTAGAGGGTACCGAGCTCATCGGTGAGCACACCCATCGACCAGCCATCGGTGATGGTGTGGTGCAGGCACAGCGTCAGCACGTGCTCGTTCTCGGCCATCCGCACTAACAGCGCCCGCAGCAGCGGACCCTCCCGGAGGTCGAAGGGTCTGGAGTACTCCTCCGACAGGATCCGGGTGAGCTCGTCCGGTCGCGGGTTGGAGCCTCCAGCCAAATCGACCACCGGCACGGGCAGGTCCTGCACCGGACGCACGACCTGCACTCCCCTCCCGTCGACCTGGTCGAAGGTGGTCCGCAAAGACTCGTGCCGGGCCAGCAGCTCCTGCAGCGCCCGGCGCAGAGCGGGTACGTCGAGGCCCCCCACCAGACGGAGCGCGAGTCCGCTGTTGTACCCGGCATCGCCCGGCAGGAGGTCGTTGAGAAACCACAGGCGCTGCTGAGAGAAGGACATCGGCAACGGGGCTGTGCGGTCCGCGGGAGGGATCACGTCGGCTTGGTGCGCCTGGCCCGCCAGCCGCCGACGTAGCCGTTCCTGCAGTTCCGGGGGCAGGGAAGAGATGCGGCTCTGCCTGGATGGTGCCGACGACAGCATCGATTACTCCTTACAGGTTGTGGTTGCCGTCACCGGAGGCAACACGTTCGAACTCGAGCAGGACCTTCTCCTCGACAAGCTCGGCGAGCGCGAAGACAGTGCGTGCGGTCAGGACGTCGCGCGGCGTCAGGATGACGTCGAACGCCGCTTTCGCCCTCGAGACGATGCGGAGGCTCCGGATCGAGTCGCCGCCGAGCTCGAAGAAGTTGTCCTCGACGCCGACCCCATCCACCCCGAGCACCTCGCCCCAGATCCCGGCCAGCACCGCCTCGGCCTCGGTGCGGGGGGCCACGTAGCCGGCCGCCACCCCGGCGCCGAGATCGGGGGCGGGCAGGGCCTTGCGGTCGAGCTTGCCGTTGGGGCTGAGCGGCAGATGGTCAAGCCGCACGAAGGCGGCCGGCAACATGTAATCCGGCAGGGTGCGCTGCAGATGGGCGCGCAGCGCGGCCGGCTGTGGCGCGGCAGCGCCGCGGCCGACCACGTAGGCGACGAGGCGGCGGTCGCCGGCGTCGTCGCGGGCGATCACGGCGGCCTGCTCGATCTCGGCATGGGCGAGCAGCGCCGCCTCGATCTCGCCGAGCTCGATGCGGAAGCCGCGGATCTTCACCTGATGGTCGATGCGGTCCAGATAGTCGAGCGCGCCGTCCGGCCGCCAGCGCGCCAGATCGCCGGTGCGGTAGAGCCGCTCGCCGGAGGCGAACGGGCTCGGCACGAAGCGCTCGGCGGTGAGGCCGGGGCGGCCGAGATAGCCGCGCGCCACGCCGACGCCGCCGATATACAGTTCGCCCGCCACTCCGACCGGCACCGGCTCGAGCCGGCGATCAAGCACATGGAGGGCGATGTTGTGGATTGGGCGGCCGATCGGCACCTTGGTGGCGTCGGGCTCCAGTCGGCAAGCCCAGGCGCTGACATCGACCGCCGCCTCGGTCGGACCGTAGAGATTGTGCAGCCGACCCGGCAGCTGCTGCAGGAAGCGGTCCTGCGTCTCGACCGGCAGCGCCTCGCCGCTGCACATCGTGTCGCGCAGGGTGTGGCAGCGGGAAAGATCGGCGGCCTCCAGGAAGGCTTGCAGCATCGAAGGAACGAAATGCGTGATGGTGACGCCGGCGCGTTCGATCAGTTCGGCCAGATAGGCCGGCTCCTGATGGCCGCCCGGGCGGGCGATCACCAGGGTGGCGCCGAAGGCCAGTGGCCAGAAGAACTCCCAGACCGAGACGTCGAAGCCGAACGGGGTCTTCTGCAGGACGCGGTCGGCCGGGGTGAGGCGGTAGGCGTCCTGCATCCAGGCGATGCGATTGACGATGCCGCGATGAGCGTTCATGACGCCCTTGGGCCGGCCGGTGGAGCCGGAGGTGTAGATCACATAAGCCAGGTTGTCGGGCGCGACGGTGCTGTCCGGCGCTGTCGTCGGGCAGTTGGCGATGAGCGGCCAGTCGGCGTCGAGCCTGACCGTCACGGCCTCGCTCTCCGGCAGCAGATCGGCGAGCGTGTCCTGAATGATCAGCACCGGCGCCCGGGCATCGGCCAGCATGTAGGCGAGGCGGTCGGGCGGGAGGCCCGGATCGAGCGGCAGATAGGCGCCGCCGGCCTTGAGGATGGCGAGCAGGGCGACCACCATCTCGATCGAGCGCTCGGCGCACAGGCCGACCACGACGTCGGGGCCGACGCCACGGGCGCGCAGGTAATGGGCGAGCTGATTGGCACGGCGCTCGATCGCG
>DASZMK010000001.1:0-12775 GCA_035551855.1 Solirubrobacteraceae bacterium | reverse complement strand
GCCGACCGTTACATCAGGCGATATCTCGCCCGCCACACCGCGGCCGACTCCGAACGACTCGCGGGCTAGCCCGGATCGTGCAGTAAGGCCCGCGCCCCCGGGGTGACCGGGGGCGCGGGAACGTCCGGCACAGCAGGGATTCTTGGGATTGCTGAAGTCCTGGATCCCGAGCTTGGAGGTTTCACCTTGAGGGTGATGCGTGACGGACGATTTGTAACGGTAGAAGTCACGGCGGACGGAGCGGGCCTGGTGTCGCACGCCGGCAGCGCGCTGCTGGGGCAGGCCGCGGACACGGTCGGGCTCACGCGCGGTCTATGGCGTCGCTTGGCGGCGATCAAGCAGCGGCGGCGTGGGCATGATCCGGACGTGGTGATCCGCGATCTCGCGGTGATGCTCGCCGACGGCGGCGAGTGCGTCTCTGACCTGGGCGCGGTCTGAGAGCAGGAGGCGCTGTTCGGGTCAGTCGCGTCGGACTCGACGGCGTTTCGGACTGTCGCCCGGATCGCATCAACGCCGGGGATGCTGGACGCGGTCCGCTCAGCGCACGCGCGGGCGCGTGAGCGGTTCTGGGCGCTGTCCGGTGCGCCGGGCCGGTTGACGATCGACGTGGACGCTACGTTGATCACCGCGCATTCAGAGAAGGAGCAGGCGGCCGGGAACTATCAGCACGGGTACGGGTTTCATCCGCTCGGCGCGTATGCCGATGAGACCCGGGAGGCGCTGGCGATGCTGTTGCGCCCGGGGAACGCCGGTTCTAACACCGCCGCGGATCATGTGACGGTGATCAACCGCTCGCTCGCGCAGATCCCTGAGGACCAGATCGAGCACCTGGAGATTCTCGTCCGGGCCGATTCGGCCGGTGCGACACACGGGACCGCCGATCACTGCCAGCGCTGCGACCTGCGGTTCTCCTTCGGCTACGAGCTGACCGAAACGGTCCGGAGCGCGATCCTCCACACTCCAGAGGCGGCGTGGGTTGCGGCGTTAGATCAGGACGACACCGAGCGCACCAACGGGCAGGTGGTCGAGATCACCGACCATGTCGATCTCAGCACCTGGCCCCAGGGATCGCGCGTGATCGTCCGCCGCGAGCGACCGCACCCGGGCGCGCAAGTGTCGTTCACCGACCACGACGGCTACCGCTTCCAAGCGATCCTGACCGACCAAACCGACCCGAACATCGCGGTCATGGAGCGCCGTCACCGCCAACGCGCCCGGGTTGAGGATCGCATTCGCGACGACAAGGACACCGGACTCTCGAAGCTGCCGTTCCAGCGGTTCGCGCTCAACGAGGTGTGGGTCGAGATCGTGATGCTCGCGCACGACCTGCTCATCTGGACCCAAGCCCTCGCTCTTGACGGCGAGCTCGCAAACGCCGAACCGAAACGGCTGCGCTACCAGCTGCTGCACGTCGCCGCCCGGCTCGCGTTCTCCGGCCGCCAAGCCAAGCTCCACCTCCCACCAGCCTGGCCCTGGACCGAAGCGCTCAAGGCCGCGTTCGAGAAGCTCAAGACGCTCCCCGGCGCGACCGGCTGAACACCAGCCGCACCATCACCCGACCCCCCAGCAGACCCCTCCGGCCATCGCCCCGATCACCGCTGCCCGAAAACGCGCCGGCCACGCCGCCGGCGTTCCCACGGGAACGTGCCGCAGCCCGCCGCAACACCCCGGACGCCTCGGCAACCATCACTCCACCCTCTGGCTTCGCCCGCGCAGTCACCCCACACGCTTACTGCATGATTGGGGCTAGGCGTGGCTGGGCGGCCACGACCGCACGGCCCCTGCTGCGCCAACCGATCCGGCGTCACGCTCCTGTCTTTTTGACCAGAACGAGCCGCGCGGCGCGCTTCTGGCGGGCGGTGCCGTGGTGGGCGGACCGTTCGTGGACGGGCCGTTTGTGGCCGGTGGTCTTCCGGTGGCGGGGCGGGCGGCTGGACTTCTTCTGGGCCCGGGGAGCGCCCGGGGCCGCCGCGGTGGTTCGCGTCGACGTCGTCGACGTGGTGGTCGTCGTGGGTGAGCCGGTGGAGATACTCACCGGACCGGCGGCCACGGTCTGGGGCCCGTTGGCCGTTGTCGTCGTGGTCGTCGTCGTGTTGGTGACGACCACCATGTAGATCGTGTTGTTGATGATGATCTGGCCACACTGGAACCCCGCCGTGCTGCTGACCGGACTACTGGGGAGACCCCCGGTCGGCACGCCGGAAACCGGGATGACGCTCGTGCCCGTCGACGGGATGCTCACCGGACCCGTCACGGGCGTCACGATCGTCCCCGGCGGCGGAGCGACCGTCGTGTCCGTCACGGGCGTGGTGGTCGGTGCGCTCGCTCCGGTGGGTGGTGCGGCCCCCGTGGCCGTAGCCGGGACGGCGCCCGCGGTCGGCGCGGTGGGGGAGGGGGTCGGCGCGGTCGAGGAGGGATCCCCAGGCTGCGGAAGGCTGATCTTGGCCGGCCCGGGGATCGGATACCCGGCCTTCGCCAGGCATGCCAGCACCGACGCCGGCAACGGCACCGACGCGATCGGCACCCCGGACGCCGGTGCCGGAGTTGGCACGGGCACGACGTCAGCCGTCGCCATGGCCGGCCCACCGGCCAGCACACCTCCAATCACAACACCCGCCACCCACCGGATCTCTCGTGACATCTCGACCTCTCCTTGCTGATGCGGCAGCCCGCGCCAAAGGGATGAACCGCCCCGGGGCCGCGTCAGCCTGACCCAAGGGCCTAGCAAAGCTCGTAGCCGCAGCTCACAGCACGCCGCGCCAACGATCCCCCACCACTGTGACCCCGCGCGCTCACCCCGGGACCTGTCCCGCTGTCCGGAACGACCCGCACCGCTGACCATCCACGGCCGCAGTCCTCCGTCTCCCGGCGCCGGACTATCGCGCAAGCCGATCGACCGGCGGCCGGCGTGTCGGCGGGCATCGCTCTGGGTTCAGCGGGCTCCGGCCGGGACCGTCAGATGCACCAGCGCACGCGGCGGGCCGGCTCGCCCGCCGCGCGCGCGCTCGACTGCCCGGTGAGGGTCGGCGCGGCAACACCGGGAGACCGAGGTCTTTGAAGGGTTGTGTGGCTGCCCGGGCAGCAGGGCATGGGCAGTGGCGCCGCCGACCCGGAGCGCGAGGCCGGTCCGGCCACCGCACGGGTTCCGGCGCCGAGCGGCCCCATGGATCCGGGGGCCGCGCGCGGAGGCGTCGAACCCAGCTTGACGATCCGGGTCGGCTTGCGGTCGATGCAGGCGCCGGACACGTCCTGGCCAGGAGCGACGCTCGGCAACGCCAGGGCCGACAGGGTCATGACCGGCGAGGCGGCGGTGGAGCCGGTCGCGAGCGCGATCGTCTGCGTGCTCGCGACGGCCAGGAACGCCACGCTTGCAGCAACCGCAGAGCTGATTGCGGCGAACAACGCCAAACGCCTGGCTGAACTCATTGACATTCCTTGTGTTGGGCAGTGCGAGCGTGGGCGACCATGCTTGGTGGCCCAGCGGGTCCCTGTCAGGTATCCGCTTGACCGTCCTTGAGGGGGCTCACATGAATCAAAGATCGCGGTAAATCAGCATTCGTCCGCCTGATCCCCGGCATGGTTCTCCCTGTACCACCCGGCGCGCTGGCACGCCCGTCGGTGGGCGAGCGGATGGCGGCTGGTCCGATAGGCAGATCAACGCCCGACCTCCTTCCATAGCTGCGCCGCTTCGCAGATCTCAACCTCACGTATCGCAACCGAAGCGCACGCTTCACGAGACACGCCGATGCGGCTCGTCCAGTTCAGGCCGTTTCCCCGCACCTATGTGTATGGACTGCGGATCCACCACGGGCTACTGGGCTGCGTCCTGGCTGTCATCGGCGCGGCCCTTGTGGCGCACGACCGGGGCGACTTTCCGTGGCCGGTGCACGACCGCGTTGCCCCCTCAGCAGACGCGGTCCGACCCGTACCCTGGCGGAGGTAGCGCTCCATCCTGCTACGTGCAACGCGGTACCGCTCCTTCGGCGCGCGTGCAAACTGTGGTAGGCGAAAGAGCCGTCTCCCAACCGACGACGTGGGACAGCTCGGACGTCATGATGCATCGTTGCCGGGCCGTCCCGGTTGCAGAGCACGTTGAGCGTTTTCGTGAGCCTTCCCATCCTCCCCATCTCTCAGCCGGCCGTTCCGGGCCGGCGAGCCCTCCGGGCGACGGTGATCGGCATCGCCACCTCGTGTGCGGCACTGCTCCGAGCGACTGCGGGCAATCACCTGGGCGGCCCCTCCAACGCCAGCCTCTTCGTGAGGCCGCGGACTCCCTCCTCGGCTGCCTCCCAGCGAACCGGCGAGCCGGCTCCCAGCGCGGTCGCCTCCCTCGTCTACGAGCTGCTCGACGCCCACGACGATACGGCGCAGATGGCCGCCGACCTCGAGTTCGACCCGGTATGGGAGGCGCACCTGGATTACCTTCGTGCGCTGCAGCGCAAGGGGCGCGAGACGCTGGCGCACATGCAGCTGGACCGCGCCGCGTGACCCCACACGGCCGATGCTGCCGGTCGGCGGCGGTGTCCGGCCGGGGGGTGCCGCCGCCCGCTAGGGCGAGGCTTCTCGCGAGCGACCTGAATCGAACCGGCTCAGGACGAACTCGATCGCAGCTCTCGAGAGATCAGACTTGGGCACGAAACCGAGGGCTGGGCTCTCGCCGATCAGCTCAGCGAAGTCGTCCTCTGGATGCGTCGAGATGAGGATCACATCTACGGGGGCGACGCGGACTCTGCAGGCCAGCTGGCGGGCGAGATCAAACCCGCTCTCTTCCCCCAGATCGATATCCACGAGGATGAGGTCAGGCGTCAGCTCCTCGGCCCGCTGGAGCCCCTCGGCTACCGTCCTGGCGACTCCGACGACGCTCACGCCCTGCCCCTGGAGCACGGCTTGCGACGCCGCCAGGAAGGACGCGTTGTCGTCGACGATGAGACAGCGCAGAGACACAACCAGCAGGATGCCAGCCGCGGTCACGCCGCGCATTGCAGCCAGTGGGAATTAAGCCGATCCAGCTAGTAGGTGAACGGCCGCGGCGACGGATGTCGGTCACCGCTTCCGGCGCCCGAGAGGGTGGTCCCAGGACCCGGCCCGCCCGGAGTCAGACGAGATCCCTTGACGCCGATCGATAATTGATATGGGTGGCCACAGCGTGTCGGAGTCAACGCTCATCGAGAATGACGAAAGCCAGGCGAGCCGCCGGGTCGTCATGGCTGAGGACGATGTCCTGCTGCGCGAGGCCCTGGCGACGCTGCTGGATCGCTCCGGCTTCCACGTCGTCGGCCGTGCGGGCGACGGCGCAGAGCTGCTCGGACTGGTCCGTGAGCACCAGCCTGATCTCGTTCTCGTCGACATCCGGATGCCGCCCACGCACTCCAACGAGGGCCTTAAGGCCGCCCAGGAGATCCGCCGCGAGTTTCCGGACATGGGGATCCTGGTCCTGTCGGCGCACGTCGAGGTGGATCACGCGATGGATCTGCTGGGCAGCGGACGGGGCACCGGCTACCTGCTCAAGGGACGGGTCACCGATGTGGGGGAGTTTCTCGAGACCCTTGAACGCATCGCCAAGGGCGGCTCGGTGGTCGATCCCGCCTTGGTTCAGGAGCTTCTCGTCGCCCGGCACCGCGGCGATCCGCTGGCCGAGCTGAGCGGCCGGGAGCGAGAGGTGCTCGCGTTGATGGCGGAGGGGCGATCCAACTCAGGCATCGCGCGACGTCTCTGGGTGACGGAGGGGACAGTCGAGAAGCACGTCCGCAGCATCCTCTCCAAACTGCCGATTTCCGCGACCAACGATGATCACCGCCGCGTTCAAGCGGTGCTCGCCTTCCTGGAGTCGCGCTAGGGGGTGTGGCGGCGGGCAGGTCCAGTCGGACCGTGCCCCATGCCGTCACACCGAATGATCTACGCGGCGGCCGAGGCCGACCGATGCTCCGGCGACGCGGAGGCCACCGACCCGCGGATCAGGCGAAACGCCGTGGACCCGCGCGGCCGTCGTCGAGGCCACGGTTGCGCCTGGACGGCGGCTCCTGAGGCCGACGCGCGCGGCGCGATGAGCCGGCTGGGCGAATCGCGCCTCGGTTTCCCGCGGTCCGGGCCGCACGAATCCGGTCTCGTAGGCGAGCGCGACAAGCTTCGCGCGGTCGCGGGCGTGCAGCTTGACCATCGACCGGCTCACGTGGGTCTTGGCGGTCGCCGGGCTGACCACGAGCCGCTCCGCGATCTCGTCGTTGCTCAGGCCCAGGGCGACGAGCGTCATGACCTCGCGCTCGCGGGCGGTGAGCTCTTCGAGCTGCTCCGGCACCGGGCGGTCCGGATCCGGCTGGGATACGAGCTCCTCCAGGAGCCGGCGAGTCGCATGCGGTGACAGCTGAGCTCCTCCTGCCGCCAGGATGCGCACGGCACGCACGAGCTCCGCGGCGTCAGTGTCCTTGACCAGGAATCCGGTCGCTCCGGCTCGGAGCGCTCCAAAAACATCATCGTCCAGCCCGTCTTCACTGAGAATCAGCACTCTGGCGTCTGACAGACCCGGCGCCGCCAGAATCCGGCGCGTCGCCTGAAGCCCGTCGAGCCCGGGAAGCGCGGCGTCCATCAAGACGACGTCCGGCCGCATCTCGATCGCGAGCGCCACCGCCTCGTCGCCGCGTGTCGCCTCGGCGACCACCTTGATGCCGTGCTCGCCCTCGAGCAATGCACGGAGCCCGGCACGCACCAGCGCCGCGCCGTCCGCCAGCAGAACCCGGATGGCCGGAGTGCCGTCGCCGCCGGTTCGACGGGAAGCCCACCAGTCAAGGGAGATGATCTCACCCGGAGTATCGTTGCCGCCCGTTCTTCCTCGCATCGTCTGTTCCTCCGCAGCTGGGGTGCTGTCGACCACAAGCGGAACGATGGCGCGCATCTGGTCCGGTGTCATCGTGGCCAACGGCCAAACCAGTCCCCGGCTAGCCTCACTCGTCAGTACCAGCTAGCTGCAAGGCCATGCTCCTGGCGGCGCCTCGTCGCGATAGTCCTGGAAATACGCAAAAATCGGATACTGTGGAAGACCGTTAATCCGGTTGGTTCTAGCCCTTGAATCCGGTGGTCTTCACGCCTCGTCTCCCGCCCTCCGGGCGCCCGCCGCCCCCATCGAGGCGACCGTCGAGCGGAAGCTCGATGTGCATCAATGTCCCGCCGTCGTGCGGGCTCTCGATCGACATCGTGCCCCCGATCGCCTCCGCGCGGTCCTTCAGCCCCACCAATCCGTACCCCCGGGCCGCGTCCGCGCCGCCAATGCCGTCGTCTCGGACCGAGAGGTGAAGCGCGCGGTCCTGCGTCGCAACCGTCACCTCCACCACCGACGCGCGCGCGTGCTTGGCCGCGTTCGTCAGCGCCTCCGAGACAACGTAGTACGCGGCCACCTCGACCGCCTCCGGCAGACGGTCCGGCACTCGCAGATCCAGCTCGACCGGAATCGCCGAGCGCCGCGCGAGTGTCTTGAGAGCCGGCCCCAATCCGCCCTCCGCGAGCATCGCCGGGTGGATCCCGTGGGCGATCTCGCGAAGGTCCTCGAGCACATTTGTCAGTCCCCCTACGATCCGTGACAGATCCGCCTGCAGATCGCCGAGCTCTGCCGGCACCGCTGCTTGCACCTTTCGCAGCTCGAGTGCGAGCGAGACGAGCCGCTGCTGCGCACCGTCGTGCAGGTCACGCTCGATCCGGCGCCGGCTTGCATCCGCAGCCGCGACGAGACGGGCGCGCGAGGCCGCGAGCTCCTCCCGGCTCTGCGCGTTTGCGATCGCGGTCCCCACCAGCTCGGTAAACTGGGCAAGGCGGCGCTCGGTGTGGTCAGGCAATGGCCGGTCGGCCGTCGAGGCGACGCCCACCACGCCCCACAGCCCCCCGCCGACGATGATGGGCGACCCCACCGAGGAGCGCCATCCCAGCCCGCGCAGGAAATGGGCGAGCGATCCAGCGACGTTCTCATAGCTGTCGATCCGCCCGGGCCGGCCTGAGTCGAGAATGAGCCGGGCGAGGGTTCCCGGCGCGACCGCGTGGCGCGTGCCGACCGCGAAATAGCCATCGACCCGGCTCCAGGCGCCGATCGCGGTCAGGGTGCCATCTCCCTCGTAGCGACTCACAGCTGCCCCGTCCGCCGAGATCAGCTCGCCAACCTCGGCGATGACCGCTTCGAAGATCTCCGCCGGCGGCGCGCCCTGCGCCACGAGCGTCGCCACCCGTCGCAGCACGGCGTGTTCCTCCACCAGTACCGCGAGCTGTCCGGCCTCCATCATCTCGGCTCGTCACGGTCGCCGGCGCCCATGATTCGCAACCCATCTGCCTCAAGGGAGCGGCGGCGGCTGTGCTGGGGCCACCCCAGGGTGGCGGACCGCCGACCCGCCGCGCGATGGACACAGACGGTGCCGACTGGCGAAAGTCGTCCACCTCTCCGCCGCCCCGGAAACTGCTGGGCGCGCCCTCAGCCACCACGTTGACACACGACTCGTTCGCGGTGCCCCGGTTGCCATTGCCGACAAAATGTGTCACCTCGCCGCACGTTCGTCGTCGGCCTGAGGGCGCAAATCGCACGTACGCCGCCTGCGGTAGTGGACCGCCTGGCCGGGAGGCCGGCCGCAACCGGTCTGCGGGACATGCGACGAGCCACGTGTTGCGAGATGAGCTTCTTGAGGAAGGCAACAAGCGGCGGCGCGCGATCACGCAGCCATGACGAGTCCGCCACGCCGCGACTGTGAGTGAAGACGGCCGATAACGGTCCAGCCCTGGCGGTCCCTTGGGTCAGCCCGGATGGCGGAAGGTACGTGGAATCGTCTGCGGCCTCGAATCCAAGGAGACGTTCATGAGTGAGCAGGACAAGCAGCTGCCGACGGCGACGACGGACGGGGGGATCCCGATCACGAGCACCGAGCACTCGCTGACGGTGGGCCCCGGCGGACCGACGGTGTTGCACGACGCCTATCTGGTGCAGAAGCTCCAGCACTTCAACCGGGAGCGGATTCCCGAGCGCGTCGTTCACGCGAAGGGCTCCGGCGCCCACGGCTTTTTCGAGGTCACCGAAGACGTCACGCAGTGGACTCGGGCGAACTTCCTCTCCAAGGTGGGAAAGCGCACGCCGGTGTTCCTCAGGTTCTCCCAGGTGGCCGGGGAACTGGGCTCCGCGGACACGGTACGGGATCCCCGCGGGTTCGCCGTGAAGTTCTACACCGAGGAAGGCAATTACGACCTCGTGGGGAACAACACCCCGGTCTTCTTCGTCCGCGACGCCGCCAAGTTCGACGACTTCATCCACTCCCAGAAGCGGATGCCTGACACGGGGCTGCGCTCGAACGACATGCAGTGGGACTTCTGGACCCTCTCCCCGGAAACCGCCCATCAGGTCACCATTCTGATGTCCGACCGCGGCACCCCTCGCAGCTACCGCCACATGAACGGGTACTCGAGCCATACCTTCTCCTGGATCAACGCCGGCGGCGAGCGCTTCTGGGTCAAGTACCACTTCAAGACGGTCCAGGGCATCCAGAGCTTCACCGTCGACGAGGCCGCCGCGGTCGCGGCGGAGGATCCGGACTTCCTTCGACGGGATCTGTGGGACGCCATTGCCGGGGGCGACGCGGCCGAGTGGCACCTCGAGATGCAGATCATGCCCTTCGAGGACGCTGCCGGCTACCGTTTCAACCCGTTCGACCTCACGAAGGTCTGGCCGCACGCCGATTACCCGCCGATCACCATCGGCCGCCTCGTGCTCGACCGCAACCCCGCCAACCACTTCGCGGAGGTCGAGCAGGCCGGATTCGCACCCGCGAAGATCGTACCGGGAATTGGGCTGTCCCCGGACAAGATGCTGATGGGCCGCATCTTCTCCTATCACGACACCCATCTGTACCGCCTCGGGGCCAACTACGAGCAGCTGCCGATCAACGCCCCGCTGTGCCCCGTCCACACGTACAACAAAGACGGAGCGATGACCTACCGCCACAGCGGCGCGCAGCCCGTCTACGCGCCCAACAGCTACGGCGGTCCCGTCCCGGATCCCAGCCAGGAACTGCCTACCTGGGCCGTGGAGGCAGCGGAGCTCGGCCGCTACGAGTACATCAGGCACGCTGAGGACGATGACTTCGTCCAGCCGGGCATTCTGTACCGGGAAATCATGAACGACACCGATCGCGAGCACCTCGCGACCAACATCATCGCCCACGCCTCAGACGGTGTCAGCCCCGCAATGCAGGACCGCGTGGTCGCCTACTGGACCAACGTCGATGCCAAGCTCGGTGCCGAGGTCAGCGCCGGTCTTCACCACGGCAATGGCACCGGCGCAGAGCAGTCGGCACGCTCCGCCGCCGCGGCGAGCTCCGGCGACTGACCCTCGCGCCAGCATCCGGGCGTGCGCTTGCCGCCCGCCCGGATGACCTGGCGTTTGCTCCGCCCCGCCCATGCCGCATGTGGGCGGGGCCGGGGGGCCGTTTTGTCGGAGTCGACAATCCACGCCGGCGAACTCTGACAAAAGCCGCCATCAGTCGTGAGTCGCGACTACCCCAGGGTCGCGCGACGACCCCGCCTTAGAGACAGGTCTCAACAGCGGCGTGGTGGGCTTAGCTGACGCACACCGCAGTCCCGGCGCATATTCACGTTGGATCAAACGATCTGTATCAAAGGAGCGACTGATGGATATCCCCCGCAAGGCCTACGCAGAGTTCATAGGGACGTTCTTCCTTGTGTTCACCGTCGGCATGGCAAGCAGAAGCGCCGGAGCGTTTGCGCCACTGGCGATCGGCGCCGTGCTCATGGTGATGGTCTTCGCCGGCGGCCACGTGTCAGGTGGCCATTTCAACCCCGCGGTCAGCACCGCCGTCCTCCTGCGCGGGAAGCTGTCACTGCGGGAGTATGTGCCCTATGTGGTCACGCAGCTCGTGGCCGGCGTCCTCGCCGCACTGGTCGTCATTGCGCTCGGCTATGACCCAGCGACGCCGATCCGGACGGCCGGCATCGGCAGCATGCTGGTGGTGGAGTTCCTATTCACGTTTGCGCTCGCCTACGTCGTCCTCAACGTCGCGACGGCACGGGACACGGAGGGTAACTCGTTCTACGGGCTCGCGATCGGATTCACCCTCGCGACCGGCATCTTCGCCGCCGGCTCCATCTCAGGCGGGGCCTTCAACCCAGCCGTGGCCGTCGGCGCGAGCGTCATGGGACTGTTCAGCTGGAGCCACATCTGGATTTACCTCGTGGCGAACCTCATCGGCGGTGCGGCCGCAGCGGGCGCATTCCGCCTCACCCAGCCGGTGGAGATGCCCAGCCAGCTGCGCGCAACCGAGACCCCGCCCCTTCAGTCGAGGCGAGAAGCGGCCTGAGCCACCGAGGCGCCGGCGGGCCGGCGCCCGGTGCGGCGCAGGTGAAACGCACGACGCGGTTGTCGGCGCGCAGCCGAGCCCTGAGAGGCGAGGCGGTGCGGCGGCAGCCGCGGACTGCGTTGTGGGCGAGGATGGGTGGGGGGTCCGGGAAGCACGGGCGCCGTTGCCGATTAAGGCGAGTCCGGGCGTGGGGGCAGGGAAGCACGGGAGCCGTAGCCGCGAGCCGGTGCCTCCCCGGCAAAGAACGCCGGAGCTGCGGTGCTTGTGAGTTCGTGATGGGCGGCCCAGTTTCCAGCCCAATGCTGAGGCTGGTCCTCTGCGTGTGACCTCGTGATAGAGGCTGTGGAGTTGGAGTTGTATGCGAGGAATCGTGCGGTGTGTCTGAGCCTTTGATAGAGCGGCCGACTTTTTCAACCCAACGCTGATGGCGGTGGCGGGGCCGGTTGGTGACTGGGGTGCGGGCGTCATCCGTGCCCATTCCGCCAGCCATCCATGGCCGCCGGACGACCCCCCTCAAAAGCGCCCCTGTTCCCCAGAAGGAGGCGGGCGCGGTCGGTGCTCTGGGGGGTCGTCATGTCGTGCTGGCTCGATTGTGCTTGATCCGCTCGGCCCGGGCGCGGCGCATCCCGGCGGCACGCGCGCGACGGATCGTGGGGCCGCGGCCGTGATGCTCGCCATCAGGCGTGACGACCCGATCGAGGGGTGTAGCCGGATCGTGTTGTAGTCGGTCCGGACTCGGGCGAATTCTGAGTCAAGAGCGGCGGGGTCGGTGATGGTGACCAGGTGCGGCCAGTCGCCTTTGAGATGGCTGAAGAAGCTCTCGATGTGCGCCTGGTCAGTCGGGGTGCGGGGCCGGCCGTGATGCTGGGCGATCGTCATCAGCGCCATGAACTGGCGCGTGTCGATCGCTGTCATCTCCGACCCGTTGTCAGACCAAGCGACCAGGATTGGGTTCTGACCGTCGCGCTCGGGCGGCAGCCCGTCGGGCCCCGAGCAGCCCCTGGTCCTCGAGCGCTGAGGCGAACAGCAGCTGCGCCTGGGTGCGGGTCTGCTCGGTGGTGAGCAGGTAGCCGATCCAGTAGCGGGTGACGACGTCGACGATCGCGTAAACCCCCCGCCTGACCCGCCTGAAGTGCGAGGAATCCCAGATCCAGATCCGGTTTTCTCCCACGGAACCTGCGGCAATGCAGGCAAAACCGGCCGAGGACGAAACGGCTCGCCCGGCAAGCGGACCTGGTGCTCGAGCGCCACGCGCAACAGCGTCGACGGGAGACGAACACCGTCTCGGTGTAGCTGCCGCGATGCGCCAGCTTGCGATGCGACCGGTCAGTAGGGCCCCAGGTCTCGATCAGATCCAGGATCGCCTGCCTCCTCTGAATCCAGCAGCCGGTGGACCGCCTCGCCCACCGGCCGGCCGTCCTCCAGCAAGCCCCTCTCACGCA